>NZ_JBEOUO010000010.1:0-308966 GCF_040302485.1 Streptomyces sp. NPDC126499
CGGTTCCGGCTGCTCACCTCGGGTGTGCGTACGGTGCTGCCGCGGCAGCAGACGCTGCGTGCGGTGGTCGACTGGTCCTGGGATCTGCTGACGGGTGGCGAGCGGGCGGTGCTGCGGCGTCTGTCGGTGTTCGCGGGTGGCTGTGATCTGGAGGCGGCGGAGGCGGTGTGCGGGGAGCCGTCGGGGGGCGGTCAGGCGGCGCCTGCGGCGGGGCCGGAGGCCGGCGAGGTGCTGGACCTCCTCGGCGCGCTGGTCGACAAGTCGCTCGTCGTCGCCACCCCGGCCGAGTCGGGCATGCGCTACCGGCTTCTGGAGACGGTGGCCGAGTACGCGGGGGAGCGGCTGGACGAGGCGGGGGAGCGGGCGGCGGTCGAGCGGCGGCACCTGACGTACTACCGCGAGCTCGCCCGGCTGACCGATCCCGAGCTGCGGACCGGGCGTCAGGTCGCCGCCATGGGGCGGTTCACGGTCGAGTACGGCAATCTGCGGACCGCGCTGCGCAGGGCCGTCGAGGCGGGGGACGAACAGGAGGCGCTGCTGCTCGTCCACGCGCTGCTCTGGTACTGGACCATGTGGGACCTGCGGGCCGACGCGCTGCACTGGGCGGAGTCCGCCGCCGCGCTCGGGCCCGATCCGTTCGGGCCGGACGCGCCACCCGTCGTAGCCCTGCACGAGCCGGTCACCGCGGCGCCGCCGCCGCTGTCCGAGGAGCGGCTGTGGGAGGCCAGGCGCGGGGTGCGGCTGATCGAGCTGATGAACATGGACCACGAGACCGGGCGGTGGACGAGCCCGGAAGGGGTCGAGCGGCTGCGGCGGATCCATGCCGCGTATCCGCCGGGCCTGCCGCAGACCTGCCGGCTGCCCGGTTCCTTCACCGTCTTCGCGGCCCTGCTCATCGCCGAGCCGGGCCTCGTGGGTGACGCCCTCGACGCCCATGTCGACGCCTGCCGCCGCTACGGCTACGAGTGGGAACTCGGCCACGCCCTCCAGTTGCGCGCCAACATGCTCGCCAACCGGGCCGACCTGGCCGGCCGGGCCGCCGCCGACGCCCAGGAGAGCCTGGAGATCTTCGTGCGACTCGACGACGCCTGGGGCGCGGCCGAGTCGCTGTCCTCGCGGGGCGAGGCCCGTGAGCGGCGGCTCGAGTTCGAGGGCGCGGCCCAGGACTTCGAGGCCGCCATCGGCTACGCGGAGCGCATCGGCGCCCAGTCGCAGATGGCCCTGCTGCGCGCCCGGTACGCGGACATGCTGATCGAGACCGGCCGCGTGGAGGAGGCCGAGCGCATCCTGCGCCAGGTGGTGGACGGCGAACACGGCCGTGGCCACGAGCCGATGCTCGCGGCCCGGATCTTCCTGGCGCTGCTGCTCGGCCGGACCGGCCGGACCGCCGAGGCCCGGGTCCATCTGCGACGGCTGCTCGAGGAGTTCCGCGCCGAGACCTTCTCCCTCTTCGAGGGCATGACGCTCGGCATCCTGGCCTGGGTGGACAACCTCGACGGGCGGTACGCCTCGGCGTTGGAGCCGGCCCGGCGGGCGTACGAGCGTTCCCTCACCCCGCTGTCGAGGATGGTCGCCCCGCAGATGCCGCCGGTCCAGCTGATCATCGCCGCCTGGGCGCTGGCCGGGCTCGGCGGCCCGAACGCCCGTACGGCGGCCATGCTGCTCGGCGCGTACGAGGGGCTGCTGCCGCCGGGGCACCTGCCGCCGCCCCTGGAGCGGGAGAACCTGGCGCGGGCGACCGAGCTCACCCGTGCCGCGCTCGGTGACGAGGGCGCCTTCGAGGCCGCGTACGCGGAGGGCGGCGGCCTCTCCCTGGAGGAGGCCGCCGCCCTGCTCGCCGGCGCCGACGCGATCTGAGACGCGGCGAGTCCCGGGCCCCGTCGCCGGATCAGGTCTTCTTGCGGAACTTGGCGACCGCGAGCGGCGCCGTGACCACGGTGATGGCCACCGCCCAGCCGAGCGTCATCCACACCGAGTGGGCGACGGGGCCGCCGTTGATGAGGTTGCGGGCGGCGTCGGCGAGGTTGGACAGCGGGTTGTAGTCGGTGAAGGTCTCCAGCCACCCCGGCATCGAGGAGGTGGGGGCGAAGATCGAGGAGCCGAACTGGAGCGGCATCAGGACCAGCATCGCCATGCCCTGGACGGCCTGGGCGGTCTTCAGGCTGAGGCCGAGCAGGATGAAGATCCACATCAGGGACGCTCCGAAGGCCATCGACAGACCGATGGCGGCGAAGAGGTGGAGGACGGAGGTGTGGATCTCCAGGCCGAGCAGGAAGCCCATGCCCAGCAGGATGGCGGTGGCGATCAGCATCCGGCCGGTCTCGACGATGATCTTTGCGATCAGGACGGAGGACCGGGCGATCGGCATCGTCCGGAACCGGTCCATGACCCCCTTCTTGAAGTCGTCGTTGATGCCGACGCCGACGGCCATGGAGATGTTCATGCCCATCATCGCCATCAGGCCGGGGGTCACGTAGTTGACGTAGACGTCGTTGTTGCCCTTGCCGGAGATGGCGCCGCCGAACACGTACACGAACAGCAGGATGAAGATGATCGGCATCATCACGGCGTCGAACATCGACTCCGGGTCCTGCTTGATCTGGAGCGCGTTGCGGCGGGCGAGGGCGCCGATGTGGCGGAGGTTGGCCCGCAGGCCGATCCGGCCCTCGCCGGTGGCGGCCCGCTGCGCGGGGGCCGGCGCGGGGGCGGACGTACGGGTGGCCGTGGTCGTGCTCATGCGGCGACCTCCTCGTGGATCGCGTCGGACGGGTGCGTCTTCTCGCCCGTGATGGCGAGGAACACCTCGTCCAGACTGGGCAGGTGGGTGCCGATGTGGGCGATGCCGAAGCCGCGGGCGCCGAACAGGCCGACCACGGCGGTCAGCTGCTCGTCGCTGAGGATCGGCACGTACAGCGCCTCCTCGTCCGGGACGACGGTCGCGCCGCCGATCCCGTCGAGACCGGCCTCGCGCAGCGCGGCCGCCATGGCGGACAGCTCGGCCGGGTCGGCCGGGCGGACCTTGAGGGTGCGGCCGCCGACGCGCGCCTTCAGCTCGTCGACACCGCCCTTGGCGATGACCCGGCCGCGGTCGATGACGGTCAGCTCGTTCGCGAGCTGCTCCGCCTCCTCCATGTACTGGGTGGTGAGCAGCACGGTCGCGCCCTCGGCCACCATCCGCTGGACCTCGTCCCAGACCTCGTTGCGGGTGCGCGGGTCGAGACCGGTGGTCGGCTCGTCCAGGTAGAGCACGGCGGGCTGCCCGATCATGGAGGCGGCGAGGTCGAGGCGGCGCCGCATGCCGCCGGAGTAGTTCATGGCGGGGCGCTTGGCGGCCTCGGTGAGGGAGAAGCGCTCCAGCATCTCGTCGGCGCGGCGGCGGGCGTCCTTGCGGGAGAGGTCGAGCAGCCGCCCGATCATGTACAGGTTCTCCCAGCCGGACAGCTTCTCGTCGACGGAGGCGTACTGGCCGGTGAGGCCGATCGTGCGGCGCAGCTGGCGGGGCTGGCGCACCACGTCGTAGCCGGCGACGGTGGCGGTCCCGGCGTCCGGGACGAGGAGCGTGGACAGGCAGCGGACGAGGGTGGTCTTGCCGGCGCCGTTGGGGCCGAGGACCCCGAGCACCGTGCCTTCGCGGACGTCCAGGTCGACCCCGTCGAGGGCCTTGGTTTCGCCGAAGTGCTTCACGAGGCCCCGGACCTCGACGGCGTGGGTGTGTGATCGCGTCATGGACCCCATGGAACAGGGGCCCACCGACAACGCACCGACATCCGACCGACAGCACTGCCTACAGCTCGCCCGCAACTCTTCGACGGCTGTCGGCAGCCGTCCCCACGCACGGCGACAGCCCGCCGACGGGGGACGGTCGGCGGGCTGTCGGTGGTGCCACAGGGGTCCTAGTGGAAGGTGTGCTCCTCGGCGGGGAACGCCCCGCCGGCGACGTCCTCCGCGAAGGCGCGGGCGGCGTCGCCCAGCGTCTCGCGCAGGTTGGCGTACTGCTTGGTGAAGCGCGGCACCTTGCCGCCGGTCAGGCCCGCCATGTCGGTCCAGACGAGGACCTGGGCGTCCGTGCCGGCGCCCGCGCCGATGCCGATGGTCGGGATGTGCAGGGAGCGGGTGACCTCGGCCGCCAGCTCGGCCGGGACGAGCTCCAGGACCACGGCGAAGGCGCCCGCGTCCTGGGCCGCCTTGGCGTCCCTGAGCAGCTGGTGGGCGGCCTCGTCGCTGCGGCCCTGCACCCGGTAGCCCATGGTGTTGACGGACTGCGGGGTCAGGCCGAGGTGGGACATGACGGGGATGCCGGCCTGGACGAGCAGCTCGGTCTGCGGCAGCGAACGCTCGCCGCCTTCCAGCTTGACCGCGCCGACGCCCGCGTCCTTGACCAGCCGGGTGGCGTTGCGCAGGGCCTGGACGGGCCCTTCCTGGTACGAGCCGAAGGGGAGGTCGCCGACGACGAGGGCGCGCTTGGTGCCCCGTACGACGGCGGCGGACAGGATCGTCATCTCGTCCATCGTGACGGGCACGGTGGTGTCGTAGCCGAGGTGACAGTTGCCCATGGAGTCGCCGACGAGGATCACCGGGATCCCGGCCTCGTCGAAGACGGAGGCGGTCATGGCGTCGTAGGCGGTGAGCATGGGCCACTTCTCGCCGCGGACCTTGGCGGCGGCGATGTCGTGGACGGTGAGACGGCGGGTGCCCTTCCCTCCGTACAGCGCCTTGCTGCTGTCGGCGGGCGTTTTCTGGGCAGCCTGAAGCGTCATGGTGAACGGCTCCTCTTGTCATCTCGAGGCGCCCTGTGGCGTCCCCGGACCACGTCCATGGTGGCACTTCGCCGGGCGGACGGGGAAGTCGGGCGGAGCTGCGGGTGGGCGTGTCGCTGTTCACATCGCCGTGAAGAACGCCTGAAGAAGGTCAGAGAGAGGTCAGCGGAAGGTCAGAGCTCGGTCAAGCTTTTCGATACGAGACGGTCTCGTATCGAAATGGCGCTACGGTGAGGGCATGTCGCAGTCGCAGTCACACCGCCGCCGCTGGGCGATCCTCGCCGTGCTCATGCTCAGCCTGCTGATCGTCGTCCTCGACAACTCGATCCTCAACGTGGCGGTCAAGACGATCGCCAGCCCCGCACCCACCGGCATCGGCGCCACCCAGAGCGAGCTGGAGTGGGCCATCAACTCCTACACGCTCGTCTTCGCCGGACTCCTCTTCGCCTCCGGCCTCCTCGGCGACCGCTTCGGCCGCAAGAGGTCGCTGCTCTTCGGCATCACCGTCTTCGGCATCGGCTCCGCCCTCGCCGCGCTGTCCACCACCCCCGGCGAGCTCATCGCCTACCGCGCGGTGATGGGCCTGGGCGCCGCCTTCGTCATGCCCGCCACCCTCGCCGTGCTCATGAACGTCTTCGAGCGCGACGAGCAGCCCAAGGCCATCGGCATCTGGGCCGGCAGCGTCGGCCTCGCCATCGCCATCGGCCCCATCACCGGCGGCCTCCTCCTGGAGCACTTCTGGTGGGGCTCGATCTTCCTCGTCAACGTGCCCGTGGTGCTGCTCGCCCTCGCCCTCATGGCCTGGCTCGTCCCCGAGTCCAAGGACCCCGCGCCCGGCCGCATCGACCTGCCCGGCGTGCTGCTCTCCGTCCTCGGCCTCGTCCTGCTCGTGTACGGCATCATCCGCGGCGGCGAGCTCGCCTCCTTCACCGACGTCACCGTCCTCCTGCCGTCCCTGGCCGGCCTCGCGATCCTCGTCGGCTTCGTCCTCTACGAGAAGCGCACCGCCCATCCGGCGCTCGACATCGCGTACTTCCGCAAGCCCGCCTTCTCGGCCGCCGTCGCCGCCGTCGCGCTGGTCTTCTTCGCCCTCATGGGCGTGACCTTCTTCTCCGCCTTCTACCTGCAGAGCGTCCGCGGCTACAGCGCGCTGGAGTCCGGCCTGCTGATCCTGCCGCTCGCCGTCGCCCAGATGGCCTTCGCGCCGCGGGCCCGGCTCGTGGTCGAGCGCTTCGGCGCGCGGATCGTCTGCACGTCCGGCATGCTGGCCGTCGCGGCCGGCCTGGGCGCCTTCGCCTTCTTCGACGCGGACACCCCGGTCTGGCACCTGGAGGTCGTCTTCTTCCTCCAGGGCGCGGGCATGGCGCACATCATGCCGCCGGTCACCGTCGCCATCATGCAGGCGCTGCCCCGCGAGAAGGCGGGCTCCGGCTCGGCCGTCAACAACACCTTCCGCCAGGTCGGCGGCGCGCTCGGGGTGGCCGTGCTCGGTTCCCTGCTGTCCTCCGCCTACCGCGGCGAGATCGAGGGCCACCTCGGCTCCGTACCGGCCGGCCTGCGCGACACGGCGGGCGAGTCCATCGAGGCGACCCTCGCCGTCGCCGAGAAGCTCGGCCCGGCCGGACAGGGCCTGATCGCCCCCGCGTACGACGCCTTCGTCGACGCCATGCACGTCACGGCCATCGGCTCGGCCGCCGTCGCCGTCCTGGGCGCGATCGTGGTGGCCCTCTTCCTGCCGGGCCGCGCGGTGGCCGCCCCGGCCGCCCCGGCACCTGGCCAGGCTCCGGCGGGCACCGTCCCGGGCAGCCGCGCCGAAGCGGGAGAATCGGTCCCGACGAAGTAGCCGGCAGGGCCGGCGGAACACGGTACGGGCAGTGCGGGCAGCGGCGGGAGAGGCGGGACGGACGTGTCGCAGGGCGACGGCGGGGCGGAGACGGGCGGGGCCGTGCCGGGCGGCGCGGGCGAGGCGACTGGTGCGCGTGGTGCTGTGGGTGCGGGTGGGGCGGACATTGCCGGCGGTGAGGTAAGGGCGGACGTTGCCGGCGGTGCCAGTGATGCCGGTGGTGTCAGTGGTACGGAGGTCGCCAGCGATGCCGGCGGTGCCGGCGGCGCCGGTGGGTGTGCCGCCCGGCGCGGGCGGCCCCGGAGCGAGGCGGCGGAGCAGGCGATCTTCGAGGCGGCGATAGGACTCCTGGAGAGCGGGATGCCGCTGGCCGAGGTCTCCATCGAGAAGATCGCCCGCACCGCCGGCGTCGGCAAGGCCACGATCTACCGCCGCTGGCCCGGCAAGGAGGAGCTCTTCGTCGACCTGCTGCGCTCCGTCGAGGCCCCGGACCCGGTGCTGCCCGGCGTCTCGGTCCGGGACGACCTGGTCGCCCTCATGGAGTCGATCCGGCGGCGAGGACTCGCCAAACGGAACTCGGCCCTGCTGCACAACGTGTTCTCGCAGATGCAGCAGTACCCGAAGCTGTGGGACACCTACCACCACACCGTCATCGAGCCCCGCCGCCGTCTCGGCCTCGACCTCGTCCTGCGCGGCATGGAGCTCGGCGAGATCCGCTCCGACCTCGACGCCGAGCTCGTGAACGACCTCTTCACCGGCCCCATGATCCTGCGCACCACGATCCGCCCCGGCGCCACCCTGGACGACGACCTGGCCGAGCGGGTGGTCGACGCCATCCTGGAGGGCGTACGACCCCGGGACTGACGGGCCGACGACCCTGCGGGCGACGGCCGGACGACGGCCCGGACGCCTCGTACGAATGTGCGCGTTCTGTCACAGCCGTACGCCTCGCGCCACGTGCAGGAACCCGCCACGCGCGGGCGTCGTCCCTCGTGGAGTACGACCGAACCGGAATCGCCTAGGGTCGACTCCGGGTCGCAGAGCAAGGCAGTGAGGACGACAGCGATGGCGCGGGTGGACATGACGGGAACCGAGAACGGCGGAACGCCGGACGACGGGGGATCCGCCTCCCGGCCCGGCTCGCGATTCGGCACCGCTCCCACGACCGCCTCCAGCGGCGGTCGGGGCCCGCGTCCGGGGCTCGGCGCCCGGCTCGCCCGGCTGCGCGCCGACCGCGGCATCTGGCGCCGGGGCATCCTCCTCGCCCTGTGCGCCGTGCTGCTCGCCCTCCTGATGGTCCTTCACGCCGACATCCCCAACCGCATCGGCAACCTCGGCAGCCTGACCGAGACCTTCCTGCCCTGGCTCGGCCTCTTCGTACCGCTGCTGCTGGTCCTCGCCCTGCTGCGGCGCTCGGCGACCGCGCTGGTGGCGCTGGTGCTGCCGGCCGTGGTCTGGCTCAACCTCTTCGGCGGGCTCGTCGTCGACAAGTCGCGGGCCGGCGGCGACCTCACCGTCGTGACCCACAACGTGAACGCCGACAACCCCGACCCCGAGGGCACGGCCCGTCAGATCGCCGCGTCCGGTGCCGACGTGGTGGCCCTGGAGGAGCTCAAGGGCGACATGGTCCCGGTGTACGAGAAGGCGCTGGCCGACACGTACCCCCACCACTCCACCCAGGGCACGGTCGGCCTGTGGAGCAAGTACCCGCTGCGCGACGCCCAGCCGGTCGACATCCGCATGGGCTGGACCCGCGCCATGCGCGCCACCGTCGCCGCCCCGGCGGGCGAGGTCGCCGTCTACGTCGCCCATCTGCCCTCGGTGCGGGTCAAGCTGAACGCCGGCTTCACCGCCAACCAGCGCGACAACAGCGCCAACGCCCTCGGCGAGGCCATCGCCCGCGACCCGCACCGCCGGATCGTCCTCCTCGGCGACCTCAACGGCACCATGAACGACCGCGCCCTCAACGCCGTCACGTCCCAGCTCCGCTCCACCCAGGGCGCGGCCGGCGACGGCTTCGGCTTCAGCTGGCCGGCGTCCTTCCCGATGGCCCGCATCGACCAGATCCTGGTCCGCAACGTCGAGCCGCTGTCCTCCTGGACCCTCCCGGAGACCCGCAGCGACCACCTCCCGGTGGCCGCCCGCCTCAAGCTCTGACACCGAGCCCGGCCCTGAACACAGGCGCCCCGGACCGAACCCGGCCCGGGGCGCCCGTCTCACGTCGCCTCAGTTGCTGTTTCCCGACCCCTTGGCACGGCCGGCCGAGGTCATGTCCATGTACACCTCGGTCCTCTCACCCCGCGGAACGAGGAGGACTTGAAACTCGGCGTCCCTGGAACTGCGGAAGTCGGTGTAGATGTTGTACCGCTTCTGCGGGTCGAGCTGAAGGCTGAACTGCTTCATGGCCTTGTCGGGGAAGGGCGGGTCGGTGGGTGAGAACGTCGTAGATCCAATCCTGTCGGTCCCCGCCGCGGGCCAGTGTTGCGGGCTGGCCATGTCGACGTCGTGATCCCTCAAGTACCGCTCGACGCAGTCCTTGGGGGCCGTGAAGCTCATCCTGAGGTAGCTGTTCGGCCATGAAGTCGTCCCCGAGAACGTCTGGTCCTCGATCTCACACGCCGGCAGCTCCAGCCCGAACCCCTCCAGCACCTCCTCCTGGCTGTCCTGCGCGCACGCCGTGGCGCCCAGGAGGGCGCAGACGGCGACGGTCACGCAGATCGATATCCGCTTCAGCGGCGGCAAGGCGTCCCCCCAAGTGTCGGCGCAAGCGCCGGTGGTCATGGTCGTCGTCAGGGCCGGGTCTCGCGCCAGTGGTTGGTGATGGGCAGCCGGCGGTCCTTGCCGAAGCCCTTCGCGGAGATCTTCGTGCCCGGCGGGTACTGGCGCCGCTTGTACTCCGCCGTATCGACAAGACGCAGGGTGCTGATCACCAGTTCCTCGTCGAAGCCCGCCGCCACGATCTCGTCCCGGCCGCGGTCGTGGTCGACGTACAGCGCCAGGATCCGGTCCAGCAGGTCGTAGTCGGGGAGGGAGTCGGTGTCGACCTGGCCGGGGCGGAGTTCGGCGCTCGGGGGCTTGGTGAGGGTGTTCTCCGGGATCGGCGGGGTCTGGCCGCGTTCCTCGGCGGCCCGGTTGCGCCAGCGGGCGAGACGGAAGACGTCGGACTTGTAGACGTCCTTGATGGGTCCGTACGCGCCGACGGAGTCGCCGTACAGGGTCGAATAGCCCACCGCCAGCTCCGACTTGTTGCCGGGCGCGAGGACGATGTGGCCCTCCTGGTTGGACAGCGCCATCAGCAGGGTGCCGCGCAGCCGGGACTGGAGGTTCTCCTCCGCGAGGCCGGTGAGGCCGAGCGCCCCCATGTAGGCGTCGAACATCGGCTCGATCGGCACCGTACGGAAGTGGAGGCCGGTGCGGCGGGCCAGTTCGGCGGCGTCCGCGCGCGAGTGCTCCGAGGAGTACTTGGAGGGCATCGACACGCCGTACACGTTGTCCGCGCCGAGCGCGTCACAGGCGATCGCCGCGACGAGGGCCGAATCGATGCCGCCGGACAGGCCGACCAGGACCGAGCGGAAGCCGTTCTTGGCCACGTACGCCCGCAGGCCGACGACCAGCGCCGAGTACACCTCCTCGTCGTCGTCGAGCCGGTCCGCCTGACCGCCGGTCACCTCCGGCGCGTAGGGGGGCAGCGGCTCCTCGGACAGCACCACCCGGTCGATCCGCAGACCGTCGTCCACGACCGCCCCGCTCTCCGACGCGTCCGCCGCGGCCGCCGGCAGCTCCAGGTCGAGGACCACGCAGCCCTCGGTGAACTGCGGGGCGCGCGCGACGACCTCGCCGGCCGCGTCGACGACGATCGAGTCGCCGTCGAAGACCAGCTCGTCCTGCCCGCCGGTCATCGCCAGGTACGCGGTGGTGCAGCCGGCCTCCTGGGCCCGCGTGCGGACCAGTTCGAGGCGGGTGTCGTCCTTGTTCCGCTCGTACGGGGAGGCGTTGACCGACAGCAGCAGCCCCGCCCGGGCGCTGCGGGCCGCCGGGACCCGGCCGCCCTCCTGCCACAGGTCCTCGCAGATCGCGAGGGCCACGTCGACGCCGTGGACGCGGACGACGGGCAGGGTGTCGCCCTGGACGAAGTAGCGGTACTCGTCGAAGACGCCGTAGTTGGGCAGGTGGTGCTTGGCGAACCGCAGCACCACCTCGCCCCGGTACAGCACCGCCGCCGCGTTCTCCGGCGACCCGGCGGGCCGGCCGAGCCGGGGCGCGGCCCGCTCGGAGCGGTCCAGGTAGCCGACGACCACGGGCAGCTCGCCGAGCCCCTCGTCGGCGAGCCGCCGGCCGAGCGCGCGCAGGGCCGCACGGGAGGCCTCCACGAAGGAGGGGCGCAGCGCCAGGTCCTCCACGGGATAGCCGGTCAGCGCCATCTCGGGGAACGCGACGAGGTGCGCGCCCTGCTCGGCGGAGTGCCGCGTCCAGTGGACGACGGCCTCGGCGTTCGCGGCGAGATCGCCGACGGTCGAGTCGATCTGATTCAGAGCGAGGCGTAGTTGAGGCACGCCTCCCATCCTAATCGTCAATTCGACGCTATGTCCTGGGGAACGCGCACCGGCCCCGCTCCGCCCGGTTACTTCGTGGGGCCGGTCCAGAGCTGCGGCTCGTGCTCCAGGACCGTCGGGGAGAGCTCGATCTGCAGCTCGTCGGCCGCGGCGGCGGGCAGCGAGAAGGTGTAGTCGGCCTTGGCCTGCTTGCCCGGCAGGACCTTGCCGTTGAAGGGCTTGGTCGCGTTGTCCCCGTCGAAGACCGTCTCGGCGGTGGCGCCGTGCGCGTCGCTCGCGTCGGGCAGGGCGGCGGTGACGTCGAGGGTCTCCTTGCTGCCGTTGACGATGGTGATCGTCACCTGGAAGGCCCGGTTGCCCTTGGCGTGGCCCACCGCGAAGCCGTCGGGCTTGTGGGAGCGCGGCTGGGAGACGGTGACCTTGATCCCGTCCTCGTACGTGAAGGTGTCGCCGAACTTCAGTACCTCGGGAACCTCGTCGACCGGCTCCTCCGTCGGCTCGGCCGTCGATTCGCCGGCGCCCTCGCCGCCCGGCGCGGCGGAGGAGCTCGCCGAACCCTTGGCTCCGGTCTCCTTCTCGATCTCCTTGGCGACGTCCGTCACCGCCGTGGCGATGACGATCAGCCAGGCGAGCGAGGCGACCAGCGCGACACCGCCCAGGACGGCACCGGTGACCGCCATCCCCTTGTTGGTCGCCAGGCCCTTGCCAGCCCGGCCGGCGCCGATGATGCCGAAGACGACGGCCAGCACGCCCAGGATCGCGCCCAGCCAGAAGAGGAACGGAAGGATCCCGAAGAGCACGCCCACGATGCCGAGGACGAGGGCCGCGACGCCGAGCCCGTTCTGGGGCTGCGCGTACGGGGGCTGCGGAGCGCCCGGTGCCCCCCAGGGCTGCGGCGTGGGGGAGTGGCTGGGCCTGGTCATGCGGTGTCCCTCTTCGTCCAACTGCGGCAGGGTGCCGGTGCGGTCACCGGCCCTTGAAGATCACTCACGACCGTATGTGAGTGGAATGTGAAGGGGCCAGGGATTTCTTGATCGGCATGTGATCGTGATCCGGTCCGCCCCCGGCCCGGGAACCCCCGGCCGTGGTGATCGTGATCCGGTCCGCCCCGGCCCGGGAACCCCCGGCCGCGCCCTGACGTTCGACCCACTGTGTCCAGGAATGCCGGGCGGGCCGCCGCCGCGCTGCTCGCGCTCGGCGCGTGCGCGTACACCGCCTGGGTCCTCGAAGTCGTCTTCCGCGCCGGTCTCGACCCGGTCCGGACCTACGTCTCCGAACTCGCCGCCGCCGACCAGCCGCTCGGCGGCCTCTTCCGCGCCACGGACCTGACGGCCGGTCTGCTCGTCCTGACGGGCGCCCTGACCGGCCTGGTGTCGACCGGCCCGTACCGCCGCGGAGGGGGCGGGACGGGTGGGGCGGGCCTGAGGGGTAGGACCGGCAGGGTGGGCCTGACGTGCAGGACCGGCCCGACCGACCGGCCCAGGGTGGGCCTGACGCGCAGGACCGGCCGGACCGACCGGCCCCTGGGCCGCCCGGTGAAGGCCCCGGGCCGGCCGGCGGGGGCCCCGGGCCGGCGGGTCTGGCTGCTCGGCGGGTGGCTCGCGCTCGCGCTCTTCGGTGCCGCCACCGTCGCCGACTCGCGCCTGCCGCTCAGCTGCGCGCCCACCGTCGACCCCGAGTGCGCTGCCCGCGAGACCGCCGGGCTCGTGCCCGCCACCCACACGGCGCACGCGATCAGTTCCACCCTCGCCATGGTCGGGGCGCTCGCGGCCATGGTCGCCCTGACCATGGCAGCCCGGCGGTACGGCGTCTGGGCGCCCCTGGCCCGTACCGGACCCGTCCTCGTCGCCCTGGAGTTCGCCGCGACCGCCTGGACCCTCACCGCGGTGGCCGCGTTCGAGGCGGGCCGGGGCACCTGGTCGCTCGGGGCGGGCCAGCGGCTCCAGGTCCTGCTGGTGGCGGTCTGGCTGGCCGTCCTCGCCCGGTCGGTACGGGCCGACGGGCGCGTACGGGCCGGTGAACGCAGACGGGCCGACGGGCGCGTACGGGCCGGTGAACGCAGACGGGTCGACGAGCGCGTACGGGCCCACGAGCGCGTACGGGCCGACGAACGGAAACGGGTCGACGAACGCAGACGGGCCGACGAACGCGTACGGGCCGACGAACGGAAAGGCAGTCCCGAATGACCTTCGTACGGCTCGGAGGAGTCGCCCACCACGTCGTCGTCGACGGCGCCGGACCCGTCTGCGTGCTCGCCGCCGGGCTCGGCATGAGCTGGTTCGACTGGGACCCCGTCGTCCCGCTGCTCGCCCCCTACCGCACCGTCGTCCGCTTCGACCGCCCCGGCCACGGCCTGTCCGCCCCCGCCGCCGCGCCGCCCACCCTCGCCGGGGAGGCGGACCGGATCGCCGCGCTCCTCGACGCGCTGCGGCTGCCGGGGACCGCCACGGTCGTCGGGCACTCGATCGCCGGCTTCCACGCCGAGGCCTTCGCCCGCCGCCACCCCGACCGCACGGCCGCCCTCGTCCTCGTCGACTCCTCCGTGGAGGAGCGCCCCCGCGCATCCCGCACCGCTCCGCCGCTCGCCCGCGCGCTGGGCGCCGCCCTGTCCGCCGCCGGGATCCCGGCCGCGCTCGGCCCCGCCGGGCGGCGACTCGCGGTGCGGCTTTCGGCCCGGGGCCAGGACCCGGCCCCGCCCGCGCTCGTCCGCCGCGTCTACCGCACCTCCCGCGTGCTGCGCGGCACCCTCGACGAGAACGCCCGCTACGGCGCCGTGGCCGCCGAACTGCTCGCCCTGCGCGAGCGCGCCCCGCTCCCGCCGGGCCTGCCCGTCACCGTGCTCGCCGCCCCGGACGGCTCCGCCCGCTGGGAGCACCGCCAACGCGGCCTGGCCCGGCGGCTCGGCGCCCGCTACGAGGCGGCCGAACCGTCGGGCCATCTGGTCATGCTGGACCGCCCCGACCGAGTGGCCGAGGCGGTCCTGGGCACAGGGCCGTAAAGGTCAGGAAGGGGCGTAGACGCTTTCGCAGAACGCCTTCAACTGGTCGTCCGAGAGCTGCCGGGCCAGGTCCGCCTCGCTGATCATGCCGACGAGACGCTTGTTCTCGATGACCGGCAGCCGGCGGATCTGGTGGCCCTGCATCTCCTCCAGGACCTCGTTCACGTCCGCCCCGGCGTCGATCCAGCGCGGGGTGCCCTTGGCCATGTCCCCGCAGGTGACCCTGGCCGGGTCGTGGCCCATGGCCACACAGCCGACCACGATGTCGCGGTCGGTGAGGATGCCGCAGAGCCGTTCGTTCTCGTCGGCGATGGGCAGCGCGCCCACGTTGAGTTCGCGCATGCGCTGGGCCGCGCGGTCGAGCGTCTCGTGAGCCGGGATCCACTCGGCCCCCGGGTGCATGATGTCCTTCGCCGTCGTCATGTGCTGAGCGCCTTTCGTAGAACGTCGTCGTACCTACGTACGTCCCCGAGCACCCCTCATTCTGCGGTGACGGCGCGGCCCCCGCGACCGCAAGGTCGCAGGGGCCGTCACCGGGCCGTCACCGGGCCGTGACCGGTGCCGCCACGCCGGGTCGGTCAGCCGGTCAACCGGACAGTCGGTCAGCCGGTCCGTCGGTCAGCCGGTCCGTCGGTCAGCCGGTCCGTCGGTCAGCCGGTCAGCCGGTCAACCGGAGTCGGTCAGCCCGGTCGTCGGTCAACCGGCCAGCCGCTCAGGCGCCCCGCTGCTTCAGCATGTCCGCCATCAGCCTGATCTCGGACTCCTGCGCCTCGACCATGCCCTGCGCGAGATCCCGCTCGACACCGGGCACGCAGCGCTCCACACAGCCCTGGGCCATGTGGACACCGCCCTTGTGGTGGTCGGTCATCAGCTTCAGGTAGAGCACCTCGGCCGCACGGCCGGAGGCCTTGGACAGCTGCTCGATCTCGGCGCGGGTCGCCATGCCCGGCATGAGCTCGCCGTCCTCGCCGGCCGTCTCGTCGTCGTGCGCGCCCATGCCCATCCAGGTCATCGGCGGCACGCCCGACTGCACCTTCGGCAGCCCCCACATGTCCAGCCAGCCCAGCATCATGCCGCGCTGGTTCGCCTGGGTGTTGGCGATGTCGTACGCCAGCCGGCGCACCGCCTCGTCCCGGGTGCGGTCGCGGACGATGAACGACATCTCGACGGCCTGCTGGTGGTGGACGGCCATGTCCCGGGCGAAGCCCGCGTCCGCGGACTCGGCGGTCGGGGTCCTCGGGGCCTCGTCGCGGTCGGCGGAGGCGACGGTGAGGGCGCCCCCGGCGAAGAGCAGCGCGAGGACCACGGCCGTGACGGACGCCCACTGCGTCCGGTTCAGCCTCACTGGCCCATCCCGCTGCCGCCCATGCCCTCGGCGCCGACGCCACCGGTGCAGGCGGCGCCCGGCTCCGGGGTCTGCGGGCCGTTGACGTACTTCGTGAAGAAGGCGTCGACGCGCGGGTCGGTGGCGCTGTCCACGGTCACCTGCTTGCCCCAGGCGCTCAGCATGATCGCGCCGGACTGGCCGTCGACCGGGCTCATCAGCGAGTACGGGGTCTTCTTGACCTTGCTCTTCAGCTTGTCCAGGTCGGCGGCGGCGGCCTTCTTGTTGTACGTCACCCACACGGCCCCGTGCTCCAGGGAGTGCACCGCGTTGGTGTCGTTGACCGGCTTGTCGTAGACGTCGCCGTTGCAGTTCTGCCAGACCGGGTGGTGGTCGCCGCCGACCGGCGGGGTCATCTCGTACTTCACCGGCGTGTTGACGTGGTTGCGGGTCAGCTTCTTGGCGTCCCAGGACTTCTCGCCCTGGATGGGGGCCTTGGCGGCGGCCTCCTGCTGCTCCTGCTTCTTGTTCTCCTTGTTGATGACCCAGCCGCCGAAGCCGACGAGGCCGAGTACGACGACGGCGGAGATGCCGACGGTGAGGATGCGGTTGCGGCGCTCGCGGGCCTGCTCGGCGCGGCGCATCTCCTCTATTCGGGCGCGGCGGTCGGCGGTGGTGGAGCGGTTCGCGGCCATGGTGGTGTCGTCCTTCTGGAAGTCTGCGATCTGCAGTCGTGAGGTCGTGAAGTCGTGAAGTCGTGAAGTCGTGAGGTCTGAGACGTGAAGTCGTGCAGTCGTGCAGTCGTGAAGTCTGGAATCGGGAAAAGGGTCGCGGACGGAGAGAACGTGACGCCGAAACCCGGCCGCTCACGTCCGCAGGACTTGAAGGACGTGCAGGTCCGGCGCACGGGGACGGGCGCCGGAGGGGAACACCCGGCCGTCGGCCGGTGACGCGTCAGGGCGCGGAAGCCGGCCCACCGCGTGCAGCGGCGGGTCGAGCGGCGGCGCGCTGAGCACCGCGGGGGACAGCGAGGGGAAGAGCGAGCAGTCGCCGCCGCCGTACGGGCAGACGTACTGCGTGTGCCGGTCGCCCTCGGCCACGTGCGCTGCCACCCGCTGGTGCTCGGCCCGCTCGGCCGGATCGGCGACCCCCAGACAGAGGAAGAGCGCGCCGAGCAGCGTCGCCACGGCACTCACCAGTGCCATGGGACGCGGGTCCTGGGACAGGCGTGCGAGCCGTGGGCCCCCCATGGCCGGAGATCGTAGTGGCAGAAGGGGCTCCTTGGCCCGTACGGGGCGGACCTGGGGAGCGGGAATCGGCCCCGCCCCCGTTACCTGTGTCACAGCGGAGCAGGCACTATGGGTGTGCAACGTGCACGAAACCATGTGGTGGGATGCTCAGGTGCCCCCCGATGTGCCCGAGGCGGTGGGAGCAGGCGGCCTGACCAGCGAGGATGGGTGTGGAAATGGACAAGCAGCAGGAATTTGTGCTCCGTACGCTCGAGGAGCGCGACATCCGCTTCGTGCGTCTGTGGTTCACCGACGTGCTCGGTTTCCTGAAGTCGGTCGCCGTCGCCCCCGCGGAGCTGGAGCAGGCCTTCGACGAGGGCATCGGCTTCGACGGCTCCGCGATCGAGGGCTTCGCCCGGGTCTACGAGTCCGACATGATCGCCAAGCCGGACCCGGGCACCTTCCAGATCCTGCCGTGGCGCGCGGAGGCCCCGGGAACGGCCCGGATGTTCTGCGACATCCTGATGCCGGACGGCTCGCCGTCCTTCGCCGACCCGCGCTACGTCCTCAAGCGGGCCCTCGCCAAGACCTCGGACCTCGGCTTCACCTTCTACACCCACCCCGAGATCGAGTTCTTCCTGCTGAAGGACAAGCCGCTGGACGGCACCCGGCCCACCCCGGCCGACAACTCGGGCTACTTCGACCACACCCCGCAGAACGTGGGCATGGACTTCCGCCGCCAGGCCATCACGATGCTGGAGTCGATGGGCATCTCGGTGGAGTTCTCGCACCACGAGGGCGCGCCGGGCCAGCAGGAGATCGACCTGCGGTACGCGGACGCGCTGTCCACCGCCGACAACATCATGACCTTCCGCCTGGTCATGAAGCAGGTGGCCCTCGAGCAGGGCGTGCAGGCCACGTTCATGCCGAAGCCGTTCTCCGAGTACCCCGGCTCCGGCATGCACACCCACCTCTCCCTCTTCGAGGGTGACCGCAACGCGTTCTACGAGTCGGGCGCCGAGTACCAGCTGTCCAAGGTGGGACGCTCCTTCATCGCGGGCCTGCTGCGCCACGCGGGCGAGATCTCGGCCGTCACCAACCAGTGGGTCAACTCCTACAAGCGCATCTGGGGCGGCTCGGGCCGCACCGCCGGCTCGGGCGGCGAGGCGCCCGCGTACATCTGCTGGGGCCACAACAACCGCTCGGCGCTGATCCGCGTCCCCATGTACAAGCCGGGCAAGATGGGCTCCTCCCGCGTCGAGGTCCGCTCCATCGACTCGGGCGCCAACCCCTACCTGACCTACGCGGTCCTCCTCGCCGCCGGCCTCAAGGGCATCGAGGAGGGCTACGAACTCCCGGCCGGCGCCGACGACGACGTCTGGGCCCTCAGCGACGCCGAACGCCGCGCCATGGGCATCGAACCGCTCCCGCAGAACCTGGGCGAGGCGATCGCCCTGATGGAGCGCAGCGAACTGGTCGCGGAGACGCTGGGCGAGCACGTCTTCGACTTCTTCCTCCGCAACAAGAAGCAGGAGTGGGAGGAGTACCGCTCGGAGGTCACCGCCTTCGAGCTGCGCAAGAACCTGCCGGTGCTGTAGCCGGCCCGGCCGTTGGGGGCGCCTCCCGGCAAAACCCGTTGCGGTCCGCGGGCGGCGGCCTTGAGACTCCACGCAATGAACGACGTGAAGATCATCGAGACCGCCCGGCTCCTCCTGCACCCGCTCTCCGTCGACGAGGCCCGGCGGGTCGTCGACGCGGCGCCCGGGCCGGGGGACCGCTGGGCCGAGGGGTATCCCGGGCCCGGGGACGTCCGGGGGGTGGGCAGCTTTCTGAACGGGGTGGCCGAGCGGGGCGATCCCGGGGCCTACCGGCCGTACGAGATACGGCGGCTCGCGGACGGCGTCACCGTCGGCGGGATCGGGTTCCACGGGCCGCCGGGCGCGGACGGCGTCGTCACCATCGGGTACGGGCTCGTGCCCGGGGTGCGGGGCCAGGGTTTCGCGTCGGAGGCGCTGCGGGGACTGATCGCCCGCGCCAGGGAGGCCGGCGCCACGGCCGTCCGGGGTGACGCCGACCTCGACAACATCCCGTCCCAGCGCGTGATGGAGGCGGCCGGAATGGTGTACGAGGGCGAGGACGAGCGGGTACGGAACTACCGGGTGGTGCTCGCCCCGTAGCGGCTCACCGACGGCGGGGCTCGGCGCCCGCGCCGTCCGGCCGCACGGGTCGGGCGGCCCGGCGCCCGCGCCCCAGCCGCCCGGTGCCGCGCGCCCCGTCGCACGGCTCGGGCCGTCTGGCGCCCGCAGCCCACCGCCCGGCGTCCGTGCCCGGCCGCACGCCTCGGGCCGTCCGGTCCCGGCCCCGCACCCGGCCGCCCGCGCTCCAGCCGCCCGGTCCGGCCCCCTGGCCGCCGCCCCCCGCCGGGCCTCAGCGCTCCGACAGCTCCGACGGTGCCTCCTGCACCACCCACCCGTTGCCGTCCGGGTCGGTGAAGGTCATGAAGGAGTTCCAGGTCTCGCCCTTGCCCTCCTCCCAGCCCCGCTCGCCCACGTGCATCACCGGCGACACGTCGACGCCCGCCTCCACCAGCTCCTCGCGCGCCGCCTCGATGTCGGTGACGCAGAGCTGGAGGCCGTGCAGCGTGCCCGGGGCCATGTCGCGGCTGCCCGGGAACGGGGGCATGCCCTCCAGCAGGGCGATCGAGCAGCGGGAGCCCGGCGGGGTGATCTGGATGATCCGCATGCCGGGCGCGACCTCCTGGTCCAGGTCGACCTTGAAGCCGCAGGTGTCCGCGTAGAACTCCTTGGCCCGGTCCATGTCGCTCACAGGGACGGGGACCACTTCCAGCGTCCAGTTCACAGGTCAGCTCTCCTCGGTGAAGCGCCAGCGGGTCTGGCCGTACGGGGTGCCCTTGGCGAAGCCGAACGCCGTCCTCGGAGACACCGCGAACACCAGGGCCGTACCACCGTCGCTCACGAAGCCGCCGTCGCGCACCCCGAAACGCCATTCCTCCCCGTACTTGTCGACATACGCCTCCGCGAGCGCCCGCAGCGCCTCCTCGTCCGTCACGCGGACCGCCTCGCCCTCGACCACCAGGTCGAAGCCCTCCGCCAGGGCGTTCGCGCCGGTGGTGAGCGCGACCCGGCGGTTCACCGCGAGGTTGCGGGCCTTGCGCTCGTCCGGCCCGGTGCAGAAGTGCAGGGCGCCCTCCCACCACACCGCGATCAGCGGGGTGACGTGCGGGCGGCCGTCGGGGCGGACCGTCGTCAGCCAGTAGACCTCGGCCGCGGCCAGCCGCCGCACCGCCTCGCCCCACGGCGTCGCCTCCGCCTCCGGCTCGCTGAACCGGGGATCCAACGTGGTCTCCACCGGGATGTCCGTCGGCATCGTCCGCTCCTTTCACCTCGTCCACGGGTACAGACCCGGCCCGGGGCACGAACTCATCGGTCCCCGCCCCGGGGCGCCCCCGCACCCCGCGCCGGATAGGCTCGACGCCGGACGGAGACGACCGGTGAGGGAGCGGCGGAATGACGGTGCCGGGACGCAGGAGCAGCACGTTCAGCCGGCTGCTGCGGCACGGGTTCACCGATCCGTCGGCGGCCGAGCGGCTGCTCGACCTGCCCGAGCTGGCCGCCCTGCGCGGCGACTCCGTGCTCCTGGACGCCCTCGGCGCCACCGCCGACCCCGACCTCGCCCTGCGCGGCCTGGTACGGCTCGTCGAGGCACAGCCGGAGGCCGAGCGGCGGGGCCTGACCACCACGCTGCTGTCCGCCAAGCCGTTCCGCGACCGGCTGCTCGGCGTGCTCGGCACCTCCGAGGCGCTCGCCGACCACCTGGCCCGGCACCCGCGCGACTGGCAGGCCCTCGTCACGTACGAGGCGGCCGATCTGCACCCGGGCGTCGCCGACTTCGAACGCGGGCTCGCCGAGGCGACCGACCCCGTCTCGCTGCGGGTCGCCTACCGCCGCTGCCTCCTCGCCATCGCCGCCCGCGACGTCTGCGGCACCATCGACGTCGCCCAGACCGCCGCCGAACTGGCCGACCTCGCCACCGCCACCCTGCGCGCCGCCCTCGCCCTCGCCCGCGCCGCCGCGCCCGAGGACGCCGCCCGCTGCCGGCTCGCCGTCATCGCCATGGGCAAGTGCGGCGGCAACGAGCTCAACTACGTCTCCGACGTCGACGTGATCTTCGTGGGGGAGCCGGCGGACGGCACCGAGGAGGCCCAGGCCCTCCAGGCCGCGACCCGGCTCGCCTCCCACCTCATGCGGATCTGCTCCGAGACGACCGTCGAGGGCACCATCTGGCCCGTCGACGCCAACCTCCGCCCCGAAGGCCGCAACGGGCCGCTGGTGCGGACCCTGTCCAGCCACCTCGCCTACTACCAGCGCTGGGCCAAGACCTGGGAGTTCCAGGCCCTGTTGAAGGCGCGGCCGGTGGCCGGCGACCCGGAGCTCGGCGCCGCGTACATCGACGCCGTCTCCCCGCTCGTCTGGCAGGCGGCCGAACGCGAGAACTTCGTCTCCGACGTGCAGAAGATGCGCCGCCGGGTCGTCGACAACATCCCCGTCGGCCACGTCGACCGCGAGCTGAAGCTCGGCCCCGGCGGCCTCAGGGACGTCGAATTCGCCGTCCAGCTGCTCCAGTTGGTGCACGGCCGCAGCGACGCCACCCTGCACAGCGGCTCCACCCTCGACGCGCTCGCCGCCCTCGCCGCCGGCGGCTACGTCGGCCGCGCCGACGCCGCCCAGCTCGACGACGCCTACCGCTTCCTGCGCGCCATGGAGCACCGCATCCAGCTCCACCGGCTGCGCCGCACCCACCTCGTCCCCGAGGGCGAGGAGGACCTGCGCCGCCTCGGCCGCTCCCTCGGGCTGCGCACCGACCCGGTGGCCGAGCTCGGCCGCGAGTGGCGGCGGCACGCGGCCGTGGTGCGCCGGCTGCACGAGAAGCTGTTCTACCGGCCCCTCCTCGACGCCGTCGCCCAGCTCGCCCCCGGCGAGATCCGGCTCAGCCCCAAGGCCGCAGGGCAGCGGCTCGAAGCGCTCGGTTACGCCGATCCCGCCGCCGCCCTGCGCCACCTGGAGGCACTGTCCTCCGGGGTCAGCCGCAAGGCCGCCATCCAGCGGACGCTGCTGCCGGTGCTGCTCGGCTGGTTCGCCGACTCCGCCGACCCCGACGCCGGGCTGCTCGGCTTCCGCAAGGTGTCCGACGCCCTCGGCAAGACCCCCTGGTACCTGCGCCTGCTCCGCGACGAGGGCGCCGCCGCCGAGAACCTGGCCCGGGTCCTGTCCGCCGGCCGGCTCGCCCCCGACCTGCTGCTCCGCGCCCCCGAGGCGGTCGCGATCCTCGGCGACCCCGAGGGCCTGAAGCCGCGCGGCCGCGACCACCTGGAGCAGGAGGTGCTGGCCGCGGTCGGCCGGGCGGAGGGTCCCGAGCAGGCGGTGGTGGCGGCCCGCGGGGTGCGGCGCCGGGAGCTGTTCCGTACCGCCGCGGCCGACCTCATCGGCTCGTACGGCACGGAGGACAGCCCCCGCGCCGCCGACCCCGGCGACCTGGTCGACCGGGTCGGGCAGGCGGTCACCGACCTCAACGCCGCCACCCTCGCGGGCGCGCTGCGGGCCGTCGTACGGGCGGAGTGGGGCGAGGAGCTGCCGACCCGGTTCGCGGTGATCGGCATGGGCCGCTTCGGCGGACACGAGCTCGGTTACGGCTCCGACGCCGACGTCCTGTTCGTGCACGAGCCGCGCGAGGGCGTCGACGAGCAGGAGGCGGCCAGGGCCGCGAACCAGGTCGTCACCGAGATGCGCCGGCTCCTCCAACTGCCCACCGCCGACCCCCCGTTGCTCATCGACGCCGATCTGCGCCCGGAGGGCAGGAACGGTCCCCTGACGCGCACCCTGAAGTCCTACGAGGCGTACTACCGCCGCTGGTCGCTGGTCTGGGAGAGCCAGGCGCTGCTGCGCGCCGAACCGATGGCCGGGGACCGGGAGCTGGGCGAGCGGTTCATCGAGCTGGTCGACCCGCTGCGCTATCCGGCGGACGGGCTCGGCGAGGACGCGGTGCGCGAGATCCGCCGCCTCAAGGCCCGGATGGAGAACGAACGGCTGCCGCGCGGCGCCGATCCGACCCTGCACGCCAAGCTGGGGCGGGGCGGGCTGAGCGACGTCGAGTGGACGGTGCAGCTGCTCCAGATGCGGCACGGCTGGGCCGAGCCGGGCCTGCGGACCACCCGCACGCGCGCGGCCCTGGCGGCCGCGCTCGCGGCCGGCCTCATCGGCGCGGACGAGGCGCAGACCCTGGACGAGGCCTGGGTCCTCGCGACCCGGGTCCGCAACGCGGTGATGCTGGTCCGCGGCCGGCCCGGCGACACCTTCCCCTCCGAACCGCGCGAACTGGCGGCGGTCGGGCGCTACCTGGGCTACGGGCCTGGCCACGTCGGCGAGATGGTCGACGACTACCGCCGCATCACGCGCCGGGCGCGGGCGGTGGTGGAGGAGCTGTTCTACGGGGCCTGACCCGCTGCCACGGCCCCGTCCGGCTCGCGCCCTCCACCCCACGGTGCCCCTGCGCCCCGCTGACGCGGCGCCCGCCGGCCGCCCCCCCGTTGTGGGCCTTCGCCCCGCCGGTGCGGTGCCGTTCGTCCACCCCGTTGTGGGCATTCGTTCCTCCCCCAGACTTCGTCCGGGGGTGCCCCCAGGCGGAACGGGTGGGCACAACGGACGGCGCCCCTTGCCGGGCCCAGGCTCCTTGCGGTAACGGTCACCACCGGGGCGCAGCGCCCTTGTGGTGCGGGCAGGAACAAGGAGCGGAGGCGCCCGCAGAGGGCGCCGTCCCGTGTGCCCACCCGTCCCTCCCCCTAGGGCTTCGCCCTGGGGGGACCCCCAAGCGGGACGACTGCCCACACGGCGGGCGGCGGGGAGGGGCGACGGGCCACGCGGGGGTGGGTGGGGACGATTGCCCACGCGGAGGTGGGCGGGTGCCCCCCACGGGCGGGGGCGGCGGCCCGCACGCGAGCGCGGGCCGGGCGAATGCCCGCACCGCCGCCGGGCTCAGGCGCCGTCCCCGCCGCCCGCCGCCGTCGTGTCGTTGCCGTTCCGGCCCTTGCGGTCCGCCCGCTGGACCGCGCGGGCCGCGTCGCCGGCCGCAAGCGTCGCCCGGGCCACGCCGCGGGTCCAGCGCGGGCCGCCGCGGGCGGCCCAGACGACGCACGCGCAGCCCGCCACGACGAGGACGAGGATGCCGGACAGGATGAGCAGGGTCATGGGGGTCCCCCTTCGCTGATGCCCGCCGGGTGCGGCCCGGCGGTGGTCGGATCCATGATCCCAGGCGGAGGTTCGGAGGAGCCGCCGGTACCGGGGCGTAGACCCGGTGGTAGTCGCGCCCCATTGGTCTCAGGCGGAGGCGACCGTCAGCCCTCGGCGCCGGGGCGCATGGCCCGCTGCCTCCTCTCAGGCCGAGGTGTCCAGCAGCCGCCGGCACCGGGCCAGATAGCCGTCCAGCGCCAGCTCGAAGGACGCGTCCGAGCGGCCGCCGGCGACCGCCGCGAGGGCGGCGGCCAGGCGGGGGGTGGCGGTCTCGTCGGCGAGTTCCCACATCATCTCGGGAGCCGCCATGTCGAGGGCCGAGCCGAGGACCAGATTCTCCAGGCCGATGATCACCGGCATGACGTCCGCGAGCGGGAAGCCCGCCGCCAGGAGCCGGGCGACGGCCTTCTCGTACTGCAGGAGCACCTTCGGCGCGCGCACCGGGGACGTGGTCAGGAGGGGGATGGCGCGCGGGTGGGCGGCGAAGGCGGCCCGGTAGGAGCGGGCCCAGGCCGCCATGGCCGCGTCCCAGGGGTCCAGGTCGAGGGCGGCGTCGTCGATCGCGTCGCAGACCCGCTCCCGGAGCAGCTCCACGATGCCGTCCCGGCCGTCCACATGGTGGTACACCGAGGCCGTCTGCGCACCCAGCCGCCGCGCGATCTGCGGGACGCTGAAGTCGCCCTGCTCGTCGACGAGTTGGAGTGCCGTGGTGGTGATGCGCTCCCGGTCGAGGAGGGGCGTGCGCGGCCGGCCCATGCAGGTCTTCTCCCAGTTCAGGTCTTCCCGAATCGTCGGACCCGAGGCTACATTGCGCCACACCAGTCAACCGAAAGGCTTTAGGTTTCCGCTTCCCCCGTCCCTCCGGAAGGGCTCTCCCCGCATGTCCTCCACCCGTTCCCCCGCCCCCGACGAGCCACCCGGCCTGCGCACCGGCACCCTCACCACCGCCGACATCTCCTTCTTCGTGGTCTCCGCCGCCGCCCCGCTCACCGTCATGGCCGGAGTCGCCCCCATCGCCCTCGTCCTCGGCGGCATCGGCGCCCCCGCCGGCTACCTCCTCGCCGGCGTCACCCTCGCGATCTTCGCCGTCGGCTTCACCGCCATGAGCCGGCACGTCCGCAGCGCCGGCGCCTTCTACGCGTACATCACCCGCGGCCTCGGCAAGCCGCTGGGCATCGCCGCCGCCCTGATCGCGATGGTCGGCTACAACGGCATGGAGATCGGCGTCTACGGACTCCTCGGCTCCGCCACCGCCGACACCACCCACGCCCTGCTCGGCATCGACGTGCCCTGGCTGCCGGTCGCCCTCGCCGGTCTGCTGCTCATCTGGTACGGCGGCTACCGCTCCATCGACTTCGGCGCCAAGGTCCTCGGCGTCCTGCTCGTCGCCGAGACCGGCATCCTCGTGCTCCTCGCCGGCGGCGTGCTCCTCGACGGCGGCGCCGACGGGCTCTCGCTCGCCTCCTTCGCCCCCGGCAACGTCCTCGTGCCCGGCACCGCGGCCGTCCTCGCCTTCGCCTTCTCGGCGTTCACCGGCTTCGAGTCGACCGTGATCTACCGCCGCGAGGCCCGCGACCCCGCCCGCACCATCCCCCGCGCCACCTACATCGCGGTCGGCTTCCTCGGCCTCTTCTACGCCTTCGTCGTGTGGACCGTCATCCAGGCCTTCGGCGACGAGAAGGTCGTCCAGGCCGCCGCCGACGACACCGGCGGACTCTTCTTCGCCGCGATCACCACCTACGTCGGGTCCTGGGCCGCCGACCTGATGCACGTCTTCATCGTGACCAGCATCATCGCCTCGCTGCTCGCCTTCCACAACGCGATCAACCGCTACGCCCTCGCCCTCGCCGAGGAAGGCGTCCTGCCCGCCGCCCTCGGCCGCGTCCACCCCCGCCACCGCTCCCCGTACATCGCCGGCCTCGCCCAGACCGTACTCGGCGCGGTCGTGGTCCTCGGCTTCGCGGCCGCCGGTGCCGACCCGTACACCCAGCTGCTGCTCTGGGTGAACACCCCCGGCATGCTCGGGCTCATGGCGCTGATGCTGCTCGCCGCCCTCGCCGTCGTCCGCTACTTCCGGCGCGTCCCGCACCAGGAGGGCGCCCTGCGCACCCTCGTGGCCCCGGTCACCGCCGCCGTCCTGCTCGCCGTCGCGCTCTGGCTGGTCACCAGCAAGGTCGCCCTCTTCACCGGCGCCTCGCCCACCGTCAACACGGTCCTGGTCGCCGTCGTCCCCGCCGTCCTCGTCCTCGGGCTCCTGCTCGCCGCCCGGCTGCGCCGCACCCGCCCCGAGGTCTACGCCCGCTTCGCCGCCGAACCCACGCCTTCCGGAGATCCCTCGTGTCCGCAGCACCCGACCTCGTCCTCGCCGGCGCCCGCGTCCGCGACCCCGAACTCTCCCGCCACACCGCTGTCGCCGTCCGCGACGGACTGATCACCGCCGTCGGCGACGACACCGACGTCCGCGCCTGGCGCGGCCCCCGCACCGAGGTCGTCGACCTCGCCGGCGCCACCCTCACCCCGGGACTCACCGACGCCCACAGCCACCCCGTGTGGGGCCTGGAGATGTTCACCGGCACGGACCTGTCCGCCGTCACCGACCTCGACGGACTGCGCGCCGCCCTCAAGGGCGCCGAGCGCCGCGACGGCTGGGTCCTCGGCTTCGGCCTCGACCACAACGTCTTCGCCGGCCGGCCCGTCCACCACGAGCTGATCGAGGACGTCCTCGACGGCGCCCCCGCCTTCCTCCGGCTGTACGACGGACACTCCGCGCTCGCCAGCGCCGCCGCCCTCGCGGCCGCCGGCATCGACGGGCCGCGCGCCTTCGCCCAGCGCTCCGAGGTCGTCTGCGACACCGCTGGCCGCCCCACCGGGCACCTGAACGAGCACGCCGCCATGGACCTGATGACGCCCGTGCTGCCCGCCCAGCCCTACGCCGAGCGCCGCGACCGGCTCGTCGAGCTGCTGTCCGCGATGGCCGCCACCGGACTCACCGGCGCCCACGTCATGGACCTCGGCGGCCACGACGTCCCCGGCCTGCTCGCCGCGATCGAGGCCGACGGCGACCTGCCGCTGCGGTTGCGCCTCGCGCCCTGGTGCATGCCCGGCGCGAGCACCGAGGAGCTGGACGAGCTGGTCCGGCTCCAGGAGCGGGTCGGGCGGCTGTGGCGGATCGGCGGGGTCAAGTTCTTCATGGACGGCACCGTCGAGGGCGGCACCGCCTGGCTGGAGCACGCCGACTGCCACGGCCAGGGCACCGACGCCTTCTGGCCCGACCCGGCCGCGTACACCGCCGCCGTACGGCACCTGCACCGCGCCGGCGTCGGCACCGCCACCCACGCCATCGGCGACGCCGCCGTCCGGCACGTCCTCGACACCGTGGAGACCCTGGGCGGCCCGGGGCCCCGGCACCGGATCGAGCACATCGAGACCGTCCCCGACGACCAGCTCGGCCGCTTCGCCGCGCTCGGCGTCGTCGCCTCCATGCAGCCCCCGCACACCGCGTACACCCGCGCCGACCACACCGACGAGTGGTCCAGGCGGCTCGGCGAGGAGCGGGCGGAGCGGGCCTGGCGCTGCCGGGACCTCAGGGAGGCGGGCGCGTGGCTGGCGCTCGGCTCGGACTGGCCCATCGCCCACTACGACGCCCGTCAGGTGCTCGCCACCGCCCGCTCCCCGCGCGGCGCCGCCTCCGCCCGGCCGGGTCTGACCGGGGCGATGGCGCTGGAGGGCATGACCACGCACGCGGCGCGCGCGGCGGGGGAGGAGCACCTCGCGGGCCGGATCGCCGTCGGCTACCGGGCGGACCTCACCGCCTTCGCCGTCGACCCGGTCGACGCCCCGGCCGACGAGACCGCCGGGGCCCCGGTCCGGCTCACGGTCGCGGGCGGCCGGATCACCTGGCGGAGCTGAGCGGCTCCGGAGCGTCCTCGGTCTCCTCGGTCTTCCCGGCCCCGTCACGGTCCGCCACCGCAACCGGCGGCGGACCACCGGGGACGGCCCCCTGCGGGGCCGAGGCGTCCGGGGCGGCCGGGGCCGCGGCCTGCCCCACCAGCTTGGGCAGCTTGTGCGGGCGCGAGCCGTACCAGACGTAGCTGACGGCGAAGCCGAAGGCCAGGCAGATCACGCCGCCCACCGCGTCCAGCCAGAAGTGGTTGGCGGTGGCCACGATGACGACCAGCGTCGCCGCCGGGTAGAGCAGGCCGAGGATCCTCGCCCAGGGCGCCTTGGCCAGCAGGAAGATGGTCACGCCGCACCACAGCGACCAGCCGATGTGCATCGACGGCATCGCCGCGTACTGGTTCGACATGTTCTTCAGGTTGCCCGAGGCCATCGAGCCCCAGGTGTGGTGCACGAGGACGGTGTCGACGAAGTTCTGGCCGCTCATCAGCCGAGGGGGAGCGAGCGGATACAGGTAGTAACCGACAAGCGCCACACCGGTGGTGGCGAACAGGACCGTGCGGAACGCCGCGTAACGGCCCGGCTGCCCCCGGTACAGCCACACCAGCACGCCGATCGTCACGATGAAGTGCAGGGTGGCGTAGTAGTAGTTCATCGACACGATCAGCCATGTCACCGAGTTCACGGCGTGGTTGACGGTCTGCTCGAAAGCGAGGCCGAGCGAGTGCTCGGCCTGCCAGATCCAGTCGGCGTTCCTGAGCGCCTGGGCCTTCTGCTCGGGCACCGCGTTGCGGATGAGCGAATAGATCCAGTAGCTGACCGCGATGAGCAGGATCTCGAACCAGATCCTCGGACGCCGGGGCGCACGGACGCGCAGCCGCGCCCAGCCGCCGCCGGCCACGATGGGTGACGACGGGGTCGTCCGACTTTCCGAGGTCTTCACGGTCGTTTCACCCATAGGTCGAGAGTCTGCCAGATCCCGTCCCCTCGACCGATCATCCCTCGGTCGGGTACGGGGCGCACCCGGTCCGCCTTAAGGCGTAGGGGGTGCCGTAGGGGTCGAAGGCGCCGACGCGGTGGAGCCGCGCACCACCAGTTCCGGCATGAACACGAACTCGCTGTGCGGGGCGGGCGTCCCGCCGACCTCCTCCAGGAGGGCCCGTACGGCCGCCTGTCCCATGGCCTGCACCGGCTGCCGGATGGTGGTCAGCGGCGGGTCGGTGAACGCTATCAGCGGGGAGTCGTCGAAGCCGACGACGGAGACGTCCCTGGGCACCTGGAGCCCCTGCTGCCGGGCGGCCCGGATCGCGCCGAGCGCCATCATGTCGCTGGCGCACACGATCGCGGTGCAGCCCTTGGCGATGAGCGCGGCGGCGGCGGCCTGGCCGCCCTCCAGGGTGTAGAGGGAGTGCTGGATCAGCTCCTCGGCCTCCTCGGGGGCGAAGCCGAGCCGCTCCTGCATGCCCTTGCGGAAGCCCTCGATCTTGCGCAGCACCGGCACGAACCGCTTGGGACCCACGGCGAGGCCGATCCGGGTGTGCCCGAGCGCCGCCAGGTGCGTCACGGCCAGCACCATCGCGGCCCGGTCGTCGGGGGAGACGAAGGGGGCCTGCACCTTGGGCGAGAAGCCGTTGATGAGGACGTACGGGACGCCCTTGCCGCGCAGCTGGTCGTAGCGGGTGGTGTCGGCGGTGGTGTCGGCGTGCAGGCCGGAGACGAAGATGATCCCGGCCACGCCCCGCTCCACGAGCATGTCGGTGAGCTCGTCCTCCGTGGACCCGCCGGGGGTCTGGGTGGCGAGCACGGGGGTGTATCCCTGCCGGGTGAGGGCCTGCCCGATGACCTGCGCGAGCGCGGGGAAGATCGGGTTGTCCAGTTCGGGGGTTATGAGCCCGACGAGGCCGGCGCTGCGCTGGCGCAGCCGGACCGGGCGCTCGTAACCGAGCACGTCGAGCGCGGCCAGCACGGATTCACGGGTGGCCGCGGCCACACCGGGCTTGCCGTTGAGCACGCGGCTGACTGTGGCTTCACTGACCCCCGCCTGGGCTGCGATGTCGGCGAGCCGCGCGGTCATGGGAGTGGACTGTACCGGTCGGGCGTCCCCTTGCCCACCTCGCGCGCGTTCCGGCCGCCTTCGGCGGGCTTGCGCAAGTTCTTGCAAGAGACGGCATGGTTCCGTGACTGTCAAGCGGCTCGTCGGCAACCTTCGGGACACGTGGATGTAACGATCCCCGGGTCTTGCAGAAATTTCCCGCAAGGTCTTTCGGCTCGTTTTCATCCCTGTTACGTTCCTGCCAACCCGGCGCGCCGCGAGGGAGCGGTCGCATGAGGAAGGTGTTCAGCCCCTCGTTCTCACCGGGACCATTCGAAGGAGTTCACATGCGGCGTGGCATAGCGGCCACCGCGCTGGTCGCGGCCCTGGGCGTGACCCTGGCGGCGTGCGGGGGCGACAACGGATCCACCGGCGGCGGCACGAAGGGCTCGGGCGAGCTCTCCGGCACGGTCACCTGGTGGGACACCTCCACGGTCGGCTCCGAGGACAAGGTCTTCAAGAAGATCGCCGAGGACTTCACCAAGAAGCACCCCAAGGTGAAGGTCAAGTACGTCAACGTGCCGTTCGGTGACGCCCAGAACAAGTTCAAGAACGCCGCCCAGTCCGGCTCCGGCGCCCCCGACGTGATCCGCGCCGAGGTCGCCTGGACCCCGGACTTCGCGAACCTCGGCTACCTCGCCCCGCTGGACGGCACCCCCGCCCTGAAGGACCAGGACGACTTCCTCAAGCAGGCCGCCGCCTCCACCAAGTACAACGGCAAGACCTACGCCGTGCCGCAGGTCATCGACTCCATGGGCATCTTCTACAACAAGAAGATCTTCAAGGAGGCCGGTGTCGAGGTCCCCAAGACCGTCGACGAGCTCAAGTCCGTCTCCGCCAAGATCAAGCAGAAGACCGGCAAGACCGGCCTCTACCTGCGCGGCGACGACGCCTACTGGTTCCTCTCCTTCCTGTACGGCGAGGGCGGCGACCTGGTCAACGCCGACACCAAGACCGTCACCATCGACAACGCCGCCGGCGTCAAGGCGATGAAGACCGTCAAGGAGCTGGTGGACTCCAAGGCCGCGATCACCGACGCGACCAACGGCTGGGACAACATGCAGGCCGCCTTCAAGGACGGCAAGGTCGCGATGATGATCAACGGCCCGTGGGCCGTCGCCGACACCTACACGGGCAAGGAGTTCGCCGACAAGGCGAACCTGGGCATCGCCCCGGTCCCGGCCGGCTCCGCCGGCCAGGGCGCCCCGCAGGGCGGCCACAACCTCGCGGTCTACGCCGGCTCCAAGAACCTGGACGCCTCCTACGCCTTCGTCGAGTACATGAGCTCGCCCGAGGTCCAGGCCCAGTTCGCCAAGGAGCTCAGCCTGCTCCCGACCCGTACCTCGGTCTACGGCAAGTCGGACGTGGCCCTGAACCCGATGATCAGCTTCTTCAAGCCGGTCGTCGAGAAGGCCGTCGAGCGCCCCTGGATCCCGGAGACCGGCAGCCTCTTCGCCCCGCTGGTCACCGAGTACACCAAGGTCCTCACCAACCAGACGACCCCGGAGCAGGGAGCGAAGACGGCGGGCGACTCCTACCGCAAGCTCCTGAAGGACTGGAAGTAACACCGAAGCGGGAAGGAAGGCAGACCGCCTGATGGCTGTGGACACCAGCAGCCAGTCGGTGGCGAAGGCCGCGGGCGACGACGTCGCCCGCGGCCGGAGCCGCGGAACTGGCCACCGGCGGGGACCGGTGAAGCGATCCCTCTCCACCCACTGGTACGCCTGGGCGATGGTCGCCCCGGTCGTGGTCGTGATCGGCGTGATCATCGGATATCCGCTGGTCCGCGGCATCTGGCTGTCGCTCACCGACGCCGACGAGCGCAACGTCGAGCGGTCCATCGGCGTCAACCACATTCCCGCGAGCTACGAGTTCGTCGGCCTCGAGAACTACGCCGACGCGCTCACCGGAAGCCAGTTCCTCGGCACGCTCGGCTGGACCCTGGTGTGGACGGTCTCCTGCGTCTCGGTGACCTTCGCCCTCGGCCTCGCCCTCGCCAACATGCTCAACCGGAAGATGGCCGGCCGCTCCGTCTACCGGATGCTGCTCATCCTTCCCTGGGCGGTCCCCGGCTTCGTCTCCGTCTTCGCCTGGCGCTTCCTCTACGACGAGCGCCGCGGCATCCTCAACCAGCTGCTCGCGGGCGGCGGCATCGACGCCGTGCCGTGGCTCAACGACCCCACCTGGGCCAAGTTCTCGGTCATCGCCGTCAACGTCTGGCTCGGCGTGCCGTTCATGATGGTCGCCCTGCTCGGCGGTCTGCAGTCCATCCCCACCGAGATGTACGAGGCCGCCGAGATGGACGGCGCCAACGCCTGGCAGCGCTTCCGGCACATCACCCTGCCCGGTCTGCGCTCGGTCTCCACGACGGTGATCCTGCTGAGCACCATCTGGACCTTCAACATGTTCCCGGTGATCTTCCTGCTCACCCGGGGCGGTCCCGGCGAGGCCACCCAGATCCTGGTGACCCAGGCGTACAAGTTCTCCTTCGAGATCAGCCCGCGCGACTACGCCCAGTCCTCCACCTGGGGCGTGCTGATCCTGATCCTCCTGATGGTCTTCGCCGCGGTCTACCGGCGGGTCCTCCGCAAGCAGGGAGAAGTCTGGTGACCACCGCAACCGCCCCCGCCCCGGCCGGGAAGCCGGCCGAGGCCCCGGCCCGCGCCCCGCGCCGCGGCCGCCGCTCGCCGCTCGCCTCCGCCGGGCTGCACCTCACCCTGATCGTCGCCTCCGTGATCGCCGTCTTCCCGGTCCTGTGGGTCCTGCTGACCTCGCTCAAGCCGGCGAAGTTCGCCACCACCACGGACTTCGTGAAGGAGCCGACGCTCCGGAACTACACGAACCTGCTGAGCGACACCCCGTTCCTCACCTGGTTCGGCAACTCCCTGCTCGTCGCCGCCCTCACCACCGTGCTCGGCGTCTTCGTCGCCTCCACCACGGGCTACGCCGTCAGCCGCTTCCGCTTCGCCGGCAAGCGCGGACTGATGTGGACGCTGCTCATCACCCAGATGTTCCCGGTCGCCGTCCTCATCGTGCCGATCTACAACATCATGTCGTCGATGGGCCTGCTCAACACGTCGACCGGCCTGGTCATCACGTACCTGACCATCGCCGTCCCGTTCTGCGCGTGGATGATGAAGGGCTTCTTCGACACCATCCCGAAGGAGATCGACGAGTCGGGATACGTCGACGGCCTCACCCCGTTCGGCACCTTCTGGCGGCTGATCCTGCCGCTCGCCAAGCCGGGCATCGCGGTGACCGCCTTCTACTCCTTCATCACCGCCTGGGGCGAGGTCGCCTACGCCTCCGCCTTCATGGTCGGCGACGAGAACATGACCCTCGCCGGCGGACTGCAGAAGTTCGTCAACCAGTACGGCGCCCAGTGGGGCCCGATGACCGCGGCCTCCGTGCTCATCGCCGTCCCGGCCGCCCTGGTGTTCCTCTTCGCCCAGCGCCACCTGGTGACCGGCATGTCCGCCGGCGCCGTCAAGGGCTGAGCCCTCCACCGGGCCCCGCACCCGAGTCCGCGTACGAATGTCCTTACGACGCAAGGAAGACATGACCCAGCACCTCGCCGCCCCCGCCGACGCCGCCCCCGCCACCGGCACGCAGTCGGACTGGTGGAGAGACGCGGTGATCTACCAGGTCTACCCGCGCAGCTTCGCCGACGGCAACGGCGACGGCATGGGCGACCTGGAGGGCATCCGCAGCCGGCTTCCGTACCTCAAGGAGCTCGGTGTCGACGCCGTCTGGCTCTCCCCCTTCTACGCCTCCCCGCAGGCCGACGCCGGCTACGACGTCGCCGACTACCGGGCCATCGACCCCATGTTCGGCACGCTCCACGACGCCGACGCCGTCATCCGCGAGGCCCACGAGCTCGGCCTGCGGATCATCGTCGACCTGGTCCCCAACCACTCCTCCGACCAGCACGAGTGGTTCCAGCGCGCGCTGCGCGAGGGCCCCGGCTCCCCGCTGCGCGAGCGCTACCACTTCCGCCCCGGCAAGGGGAAGAACGGCGAACTCCCGCCCAACGACTGGGAGTCCATCTTCGGCGGCCCCGCCTGGACCCGCACCCGGAACCCGGACGGCACCCCCGGCGAGTGGTACCTCCACCTCTTCGCGCCCGAGCAGCCCGACTTCAACTGGGACCACCCGGCCGTCCGCGACGAGTTCCGCTCGATCCTGCGCTTCTGGCTGGACATGGGCGTCGACGGCTTCCGCGTCGACGTCGCCCACGGCCTGGTCAAGGCCGACGGGCTGCCCGACATCGGCGCCCACGACCAGCTGAAGCTGCTCGGCAACGACGTCATGCCGTTCTTCGACCAGGACGGCGTCCACGAGATCTACCGCTCCTGGCGCAAGGTGCTGTCCGAATACGACGGCGAGCGCATCCTCGTCGCCGAGGCGTGGACCCCGACCGTCGAGCGCACCGCGAACTACGTGCGCCCCGACGAGATGCACCAGGCCTTCAACTTCCAGTACCTGGGCACCCACTGGGACGCGGCCGAGCTGCGGACCGTCATCGACGCCTCGCTCGCCGCGATGCGCCCGGTCGGCGCACCCACCACCTGGGTGCTGTCCAACCACGACGTCACCCGGCACGCCACCCGCTTCGCCAACCCGGCGGGCCTCGGCACCCAGCTGCGCACCCCCGGCGACCGCGAGCTCGGTCTGCGCCGGGCCCGCGCCGCGACCCTGCTGATGCTGGCGCTGCCCGGCTCCGCCTACGTCTACCAGGGCGAGGAGCTCGGCCTGCCCGACGTCACCGACCTGCCCGACGAGGTCCGCCAGGACCCGTCGTTCTTCCGGGCCACCGGCCAGGACGGCTTCCGCGACGGCTGCCGGGTGCCGATCCCGTGGACCGTCGAGGGCGGCTCGTACGGCTTCGGCTCCGGCGGCTCCTGGCTGCCGCAGCCCGCCACCTGGGGGCGCCTGAGCGTCGAGGCGCAGACCGGTGACCCCACCTCCACCCTGGAGCTGTACCGCAGCGCGCTCGCCGTGCGCCGCGAGCGCCCCGAACTCGGTGCGGGCGAGTCCGTCGAGTGGCTGGAGGCACCCGAGGGTGTGCTCTCCTTCCGCCGCGGCGGATTCGTCTGCACCGCCAACACCACCGGCCGGGCCATCACCGTCCCGCTGCCCGGCCGGTTGCTCCTCTCCTCCGGCGAGGAGATCCGGATCGTCGACGATGAGGCCCTGGTGCCCGCCGACACCACCGCCTGGTGGGCGGTGTGACGATCCCCCTGCCGCGGGGCGCCGGAGGGGGCGCCCCGCGGCTCGCGGACATCGCGGCCCAGTCCGGGGTGAGCGAGGCCACCGTCAGCCGGGTCCTCAACGGCAAGGCGGGGGTGGCCGGCGCGACCCGGCACAAGGTGCTCGCCGCCCTCGACGTGCTGGGCTACGAGCGTCCGGTACGGCTCAAACGGCGCAGCGCGGGTCTGATCGGCCTGGTCGTGCCCGAGCTGACCAACCCCATCTTCCCGGCCTTCGCGCAGGTCATCGAGCAGGTCCTGGCCGGGCACGGCTACACCCCGGTGCTGTGCACGCAGATGCCGGGCGGGGCCACCGAGGACGAGCTGGTCGAGCAGCTGGTGGAGCGCGGGGTCTCGGGCATCCTCTTCCTGTCCGGGCTGCACGCCGACGCGAGCGCCGACCCGGTGCGCTACACGCGGCTCGCCGCGCGCGGGGTGCCGTTCGTCCTCATCAACGGCTTCAACGAGCACGTCGACGCCAACTTCGTCTCGCCCGACGACCGGGCCGCGGCCCGGATGGCCGTACGGCACCTGCTCGAACTCGGCCACGAACGCATCGGGCTCGCCATCGGACCGACCCGCTACGTGCCCTCGCGGCGCAAGGCCGAGGGCTTCGTCGCCGAGCTGCGCGAGCAGCTGGGCGTGGAGCGCGTCTGGGCCGAACGCTTCGTACGGCCCACGCTGTTCGGCGTCGAGGGCGGGCACGCCGCCGCCGACCTGCTGCTCGCCGAGGGCTGCACCGGCATCGTGTGCGGCTCGGACCTGATGGCCCTCGGGGTCGTCCGGGCGGCCCGCGGCCGGGGCCTGGACGTGCCCCGGGACGTGTCGGTCGTCGGCTTCGACGACTCCCCGCTGATCGCGTTCACCGATCCGCCGCTGACCACCGTGCGCCAGCCGGTCCAGGCGATGGCGACGGCGGCGGTCGGCACGCTCCTGGAGGAGATCGAGGGAAACCCGGTCCAGCGCACGGAGTTCGTGTTCCAGCCGGAGCTCGTCGTCCGCGGTTCCACGGCGCAGCCGCCGCAGCCGGCCGTCTGACGGCTCCGGCGGTCCGGCCGCCTGACGGCTCCGGCGGTCCGACGGTTCCGGCTGTCCGGTCATCTGACGGCCCGTCCGTTGGTAACTCCTTGCACAACTCCTTGCATCGCTGTGTTTGAAGTCTTGACCGCACGTCTGTACGGGCCTACGGTCGCGGCTGAAAACAGTTGCTGATGTTTTCGGCAACTTCTTGCGAACAGGCTCTCGCGAGCCGCTCTGGCGACAGGGACGTCGTACAGGAGGAAGCATGGCAAGAAAGACCGTGGCCGCTGCACTCGCCCTTGTGGCCGGAGCCGCTGTGGCCGTCACGGCACCGCCCGCCGCGCAGGCGGCCGCGCCCGGCCCCAAGGACGTCACCGCCGTGATGTTCGAGTGGAACTTCGCCTCCGTGGCCAAGGCGTGCACCGACCAGCTGGGCCCCGCCGGCTACGGCTACGTGCAGGTCTCCCCGCCCCAGGAGCGCATCCAGGGCCCCCAGTGGTGGACCGCGTACCAGCCCGTCAGCTACAAGATCGCCGGCCCGCTGGGCGACCGGACCGCCTTCAAGAGCATGGTCGACACCTGTCACGCCGCCGGCGTGAAGGTGGTCGCCGACACCGTCGTCAACCACATGGCGAACTCCTCGGGCACGGGAACGGGCGGGACCTCGTTCTCCAAGTACGCCTACCCGGGCCTCTACTCCGGCGCCGACATGGACGACTGCCGCGCCGTCATCTCGAACTACCAGGACCGCGCCAACGTCCAGAACTGCGAGCTCGTCGGCCTGCCCGACCTCGACACCGGCGAGGACTGGGTGCGCGGGCGGATAGCCGCGTACATGAACGACCTGCTGTCCCTCGGCGTCGACGGCTTCCGGGTCGACGCCGCCAAGCACATGCCGGCCGCCGACCTCGCCGACATCAAGTCCCGGCTGACGAATCCTTCCGTCTACTGGAAGCAGGAGGCCATCTTCGGCGCCGGCGAGGCCGTCTCGCCGAGCGAGTACCTCGGCAACGGCGACGTCCAGGAGTTCCGCTACGCCCGCGACCTCAAGCGGGTCCTGCAGAACGAGAAGCTCGCCTACCTCAAGAACTTCGGCGAGGCCTGGGGCTACATGCCCTCCGGCCAGTCCGGCGTCTTCGTCGACAACCACGACACCGAGCGCGGCGGCGACACCCTCAGCTACAAGGACGGCGCGAACTACACCCTCGCCTCCGTCTTCATGCTGGCCTGGCCCTACGGCTCCCCGGACGTCCACTCCGGCTACGAGTGGACCGACAAGGACGCCGGCGCCCCGAACAACCACCAGGTCACCGCCTGCTACAGCAACGGCTGGAAGTGCCAGCACGCCTGGCGCGAGATCGCCTCCATGGTCGCCTTCCGCAACACCGCCCGCGGCCAGGGCGTCACCGACTGGTGGGACAACGGCAACAACGCGATCGCGTTCGGCCGCGGCGGCAAGGCGTACGTGGCCATCAACCACGAGTCCTCCGCCCTCACCCGCACCTTCCAGACCCAGCTGCCCGCCGGCACCTACTGCGACGTGCAGAGCGGCAAGCCCGTGACGGTGAACGCCTCCGGCCAGTTCACGGCCACCCTCGGCGCGAACACCGCCCTCGCCCTGCACGTGAACGCCACCGACTGCGGCTCCCAGCCCGCGACCGCCGGCGCCTCCTTCAACGTCACCGCCACCACCACGGTCGGCCAGAACATCTACGTCACCGGCAACCGCCCCGAGCTCGGCAACTGGTCCACCACCGCCGCCCTCAAGCTCGACCCGGCCGCCTACCCCGTCTGGAAGCTCGCCGTGGGCCTCCCCGCCGGCACGGCCTTCGAGTACAAGTACCTCCGCAAGGACGCCGCCGGAAACGTCACCTGGGAGTCCGGCGCCAACCGCACCGCGACCGTCCCCGCCTCGGGCCAGATCGTCCTGAACGACACCTTCCGAAACTAAGGCCCCTCCCACCGCAAGGGCCGCCCCGCCCGGGGCGGCCCTCTCTTCCCGTACCTCCTGGGAGCACCCCCGTGATACGCAAGAGAACGGCGGTCGCGCTGGCCGCCGCCCTGTGCGCCGCCCTCGTGCCCGCCCTCCCGGCGACGGCCGCACAAAGGCCCCCGGCCCCGCCCTCCGACAAGGCCCTGGCCGCCACGCCCGCCCGCCACGACCTGACCCGCGAGCAGTTCTACTTCGTGCTGCCCGACCGCTTCGCCAACGGCGACACCGGCAACGACCGCGGCGGCCTCACCGGCTCCCGCACCGCCACCGGCTTCGACCCGGGCGACAAGGGCTTCTACCAGGGCGGCGACCTCAAGGGCCTCACCCAGCGGCTCGACTACATCAAGGGCCTCGGCACCACCGCCATCTGGATGGCGCCGATCTTCAAGAACCGGCCCGTGCAGGGCGAGGGCAAGGACGCCTCCGCCGGCTACCACGGCTACTGGATCACCGACTTCACCCAGGTCGACCCGCACTTCGGCACCAACGACGACCTGAAGAGGCTGATCGCCGCCGCCCACGCCAAGGGCATGAAGGTCTTCTTCGACGTCATCACCAACCACACCGCCGACACCGTCGACTACGCCGAGAAGAAGTACGGCTACCGCCCCAAGGGCGCCCACCCCTACCTCGACTCCACCGGCCGCCCCTTCGACGACCGGGCCGGCATCCCGGCGACGGTGGACAGCGACTCCTTCCCGTACACCCCGACCGTCGCACCGGGCCGCGAGACCAAGGTCCCGGCCTGGCTCAACGACCCGACGATGTACCACAACCGGGGTGACTCCACCTGGGCCGGCGAGTCCGCCGAGTACGGCGACTTCGTCGGCCTCGACGACCTGTGGACCGAGCGCCCCGAGGTCGTCGAGGGCATGAAGCGGATCTACGAGAAGTGGGTCCGCGACTTCGACATCGACGGCTTCCGCATCGACACCGTCAAGCACGTCGACCTCGACTTCTGGACCCAGTGGGCCACCGCCCTCGACGCGTACGCCAAGAAGCAGGGCCGCGAGGACTTCTTCATGTTCGGCGAGGTCTACTCCGCCGACACCACCGTCACCGCCCCCTACGTCACCCGCGGCCGGCTCGACGCGACCCTCGACTTCCCCTTCCAGGACGCCGCCCGCGCCTACGCCTCCCAGGGCGCCGGCGCCGACAAGCTCGCGAAGGTCTTCGCCGACGACTACCGCTACACCACCGACAAGGCCAACGCCTACGAGCAGGTCACCTTCCTCGGCAACCACGACATGGGCCGCATCGGGACCTTCCTCAAGCAGGACCGCCCCGGCGCCTCCGACACCGAACTCCTCCAGCGGGCCCGCCTCGCCAACGAGCTGATGTTCCTCTCCCGGGGCAACCCGGTCGTCTACTACGGCGACGAGCAGGGCTTCACCGGCGCCGGCGGCGACAAGGACGCCCGCCAGACCCTCTTCGCCTCGAAGACCGCCGACTACCTCGACGACGACCAGCTCGGCACCGACCGCACCCACGCCTCCGACGCGTACGACCCCACGCACCCGCTCTACCAGGGGATCGCCCGGCTGTCGAAGCTGACGAAGGAGCACCCGGCGCTGCGCGACGGCGTCCAGCGCGAGCGCCTCGCCGAGGGCTCCGTCTACGCCTTCTCCCGTACGGACCCGAAGGCGAGGACCGAGTACCTGGTCGCCACCAACAGCGCCACCGAGGCGAAGACCGTCACGATCCCGGTCGACTCGGCCGCCTTCCACACCCTGTACGGGGGCAAGGGCGCCGTCACGGCGAAGGACGGCGAGGTCACCGTCACCGTGCCCGCCCTGTCCTCCCTGGTCCTGAAGGCCGACGCCCCGCTCCCGGCCCCGGCCACCGCGCCCGGCGTCACGCTGAAGGCCCCGGCCGCCGGCGCCACCGGCACCGTGGAGATCTCCGCCGACGTCACCGGCGGCGGCCTGAACCGGGTCGTCTTCGCCGCCCAGGTCGGCAACGGCCGCTGGCAGACCCTCGGCACCGCCGACCACGCCCCCTACAAGGTCACCCAGCACGTGACGGCCCCCGCGGGCACCCCCTTGCGCTACAAGGCCGTCGTCGTCGACTCCGCCGGCCGCACCGCGAGCGCCCTCGCCACGACCACCGCCGGGCAGGCCCCGGCACCCGAGAAGCCCGTCGCCGTCGAACGCACCCACGCCGTCGTCCACTACCAGCGCCCCGACGGCGACTACGACGGCTGGAAGCTGAAGGCGGCAGGCCAGGAAGCCGCCTTCACCGGACGCGACGCCCACGGCGCCTTCGCCTGGGTCCGCGTCCCCGAGGGCGCCTCCACCGTCCCGTACACCGTCGAGAAGGACGGCACCGCCGACGGCCCGCAGCGAAGCATCACCCTCGCCCGCACCGGCGAGGTCTGGATCACGCAGGGCCAGGACGGACAGTCCGACACCGCCCCGGCCCCGGCGCCGCAGGACAAGGGCAAGGTCGTCCTCCACTACCAGCGCGCCGACGGCGACTACGACGGCTGGGGCCTGCACCTGTGGACCGGCGCCGCCCAGCCCACCGACTGGTCCCGGCCCCTGATGCCCGCCCGGGTCGACTCCTACGGCGCCGTCTACGAGGTGCCGCTCGCCGAGGGCGCGACCTCCCTGTCGTACATCCTCCACAAGGGCGACCAGAAGGACCTGCCCACCGACCAGTCCCTCGACCTCGCCACCCACGGCCACGAGGTGTGGCTGCTCGCCGGACAGCCGAAGTACCTGCTGCCGATGGCCGGCGGCACCCCGGACCTCGACCTCACCAAGGCCGAGGCCCAGTGGATCGACCGCACCACCGTCGTCTGGAAGGTGAAGGCCACCGACGCCACCAGCCAGCAGCTGGTCCACGCCGAGGACGGCGGCATCACCGTCACCGACGGCGCCCTCAGCGACGAGGGCCGCTGGCTGCGGCTGAACCCCGCCGCGCTCACCGACGCCCAGAAGGCGCGCTTCCCGCACCTCAAGGACCACCCCGCCTTCACCGTCGACCCGCGCGACGCCGACCGCGTCCGCGCCTCCCTGCGCGGCCAGCTCATCGCCACCCAGCGCGCCGCCAACGGCGCCCTGCTCGCCGCCACCGGCGTCCAGACCGCCGGCGTCCTCGACGACCTGTACGCGGCGAAGGCGACGAAGGCCGCCCTCGGCCCCGTCTTCCGCGCCGGCCGCCCCACCCTCTCCCTGTGGGCGCCCACCGCGCAGTCCGTCACCCTCGAACTCGACGGCAAGACCGTTCCCATGCGGCGCGACGACACCTCCGGCGTCTGGTCCGTCACCGGCACCAGGGCCTGGACCGGCAAGCCGTACCGGTACGTCGTGAAGGTCTGGGCCCCCAGCGTCCAGAAGGTCGTCGTCAACAAGGTCACCGACCCCTACTCGACCGCCCTCACCACCGACTCGGCCCGCAGCCTCGCCGTCGACCTCACCGACGCCCGGCTCGCGCCCCAGGGCTGGAAGACCCTGAAGAAGCCCGCCGCCGTGCCGCTGCGCGACGCCCAGATCCAGGAACTCCACATCCGCGACTTCTCGGTCGCGGACCGCACGGCGAACCCCGCACACCGCGGCACCTACCTCGCCTTCACCGACAAGGGCAGCAAGGGCTCACGCCACCTCAAGGCCCTCGCCGACTCCGGCACCTCCTACGTCCACCTGCTCCCCGCCTTCGACATCGGCACCATCCCGGAGAAGAAGTCCGAGCGGACCGAACCCGCCTGCGACCTGAAGGTCTACGCCCCCGACTCCGAGGCGCAGCAGGCCTGCGTCGCCGCCGCCGCGGCCAAGGACGCCTACAACTGGGGCTACGACCCCCTGCACTACACCGTCCCCGAGGGCTCCTACGCCACCGACCCGAACGGCACCCGCCGCACCGTCGAGTTCCGGCAGATGGTCCAGGCCCTCAACGGCCAGGGCCTGCGCACCGTCATGGACGTGGTCTACAACCACACCTTCGCCGCCGGACAGTCCGACAAGTCCGTCCTCGACAAGATCGTGCCCGGCTACTACCAGCGCCTCCAGGCCGACGGCAGCGTCGCCACCTCCACCTGCTGCGCCAACACCGCGCCCGAGAACGCCATGATGGGCAAGCTCGTCGTCGACTCGGTCGTCACCTGGGCCAAGGAGTACAAGGTCGACGGCTTCCGCTTCGACCTCATGGGCCACCACCCCAAGGACAACATCCTCGCCGTCCGCGAGGCCCTCGACGCCCTCACCGTGGAGAAGGACGGCGTCGACGGCAAGGCGATCGTCCTCTACGGCGAGGGCTGGAACTTCGGCGAGATCGCCGACGACGCCCGCTTCGTCCAGGCCACCCAGAAGAACATGGCCGGCACCGGCATCGCCACCTTCTCCGACCGGGCCCGCGACGCCGTCCGCGGCGGCGGCCCCTTCGACGAGGACCCCGGCGTCCAGGGCTTCGCCTCCGGCCTCTACACCGACCCCAACACCTCCCGCGCCAACGGCACCCCGGAGCAGCAGAAGGCCCGGCTCCTGCACTACCAGGACCTGATCAAGGTCGGCCTGTCCGGCAACCTCGCCTCCTACACCTTCACCGACACCTCCGGGCGTACGGTCAAGGGCTCCGAGGTCGACTACAACGGCGCCCCGGCCGGTTACGCCGCCGCCCCCGGCGACGCCCTCGCCTACGCCGACGCCCACGACAACGAGACCCTCTACGACGCCCTCGCCTTCAAGCTGCCGGCCGACACCTCGCCGGCCGACCGGGCCCGCATGCAGGTCCTCGCCATGGCGACCGCGACCCTCTCGCAGGGCCCGGCGCTCTCCCAGGCCGGCAGCGACCTGCTCCGCTCCAAGTCCCTCGACCGCAACTCGTACGACAGCGGCGACTGGTTCAACGCCATCCACTGGGACTGCGGCGACGGCAACGGCTTCGGCCGCGGGCTTCCCCCCGCCGCCGACAACAAGGCCAAGTGGGCCTACGGCAAGCCGCTGCTCACCGACCCCGACCTGACGGTCGGCTGCGCCGAGATCGACGGCGCCTCCGCCGCCTACCGGGACCTGCAGACGATCCGCACCACCGAGCCGGTCTTCTCCCTCGACACGGCCGACCGGGTCCAGGACACCCTGTCCTTCCCGCTCTCCGGCCGCGACGAGACCCCGGGCGTCATCACCATGCGCCTGGGCGACCTGGTCGTCGTCTTCAACGCCACCCCGCAGACGCAGCGCCAGACGGTCGGCGCCCTGGCCGGGAAGGGCCACCGCCTCCACCCCGTCCAGGCGAACGGCTCCGACCCGACGGTGCGGTCCGCCGCCTACGACACGGCTTCGGGCACCTTCACGGTCCCGGCCCGCACGGTGGCGGTCTTCACGGCGCGCTAGGGGCCCCGGCCGCCAGGCCCTGGTGCGAGGGACGCCTCCCTCGCACCAGGGCCTTCTCCATGAGCGTCACCACGTACCGGCGGCGTCCGCGCGCGGCTTCACCGATGTGTCGAGATCGCGGCCGTCCGCCTGCCGGATGGTCACTTGTGCCGCCCGAGCCTTCCCGTAAGGGTGGGCCCCGACATCCCCGACCCGGGTGTCCCGACCCCGAGGAGCGACCCCATGCCCCAGATCACCGTCGACTACTCCGCGCCCCTCGACCGGCGCGGCTTCGCCCTCGCCCTGCACGGGCTCGTCGTGGAGACGGTCGACGCCCGGATCGAGGCCTGCAAGACCCGCTTCCGCGAGGTGGAGGAGCTCGTCGTCGGCGACGGCGCCACCGACGACACCGTCGTCCACGTGGAGATCGCGCTCCTCGCGGGCCGCACCGACGAGGCCAAGGCGCGGCTCGTCCAGGGCGTGCTCGCCCTGGTGCCCGAGCACCTCAAGGAGCGGGAGGGCGTCCGGATCTCCGCCGAGGTGCGGGACCTCGACCCCTCCTACGCCAAGCGCTGACCCGGCACCCGCGGGACGAGGGCGACGAGCCGGCCCACCAGGTCGCCGAACGGGCCGTCGGCCGGCTCGTCGGCGAGGATACGGACCAGGATCTCCGCCATCTCCGGGTCGTACGCGGCACTGACCGCGGCCAGCGCCGCGAAGTCGTGCACGAGCTGCAGCTCCAGCTCCGCGCGCGGCACCCGGCGCCCGTCCAGCCACAGCAGCGCCGTCGACTCGGCGAGCGACACCCAGGAACGGACGACCAGTTCGAGCCGCGCGGACGGCTTGCCGACCTCCAGATGGGCCAGGATCTGCTCGTAGGCGGCCTGCCGCACCTCGTCGATCATCGCGTTGGTGGTGGAGGAGCCGACCGCAGGGCCGCCCCGCATCAGCGCCGCGAAACCCGGGCCGTGGTCGTCGACGAAGTCGAAGAACCGGCCCATCACCCGCAGCAGGCGTGCGCCGAGCGGACCCTCGGGCGGTTCGAGGAACCGGCCGGCCAGCTCGTCGGCCGCGCGGCGCAGCGCCGCCTCGTACAGGGACTGCTTGCCCGGGAAGTAGTGGTAGACCAGCGGCCGGGAGATGCCCGCGGCGGCGGCGATCTCGTCGATGGAGACCTCGTCGGGGGAGCGGTGGCTGAACAGCTCGAGGGCCACCCCGATCAGCTGCCGCTTGCGCTCCTCGACGCCCATCCTGCGGCGCACCCCGGTCGTCATGCGAACAGCGTACGGGAGTCCGTTACGCTCCCGGCACATGAGTGCTTCTGAGCAGGACAAGCCGGAGACCGGGGCCGGGACCGGGACCGAGGCCGGTGCGCGGGCCGTGACCGGCAGCGGTGCGGTCGAGCCGGGCGAGACGGCTGCCGCGACGGAGGCCGGCACCAAGACCGCCGCCGGCACCGTGACGGAGGCGGGCACCGAGTCCGCCGCCGGCACCGAGGCCGCGACCGAGGCCGAGGCCGGGGATGGCACCGAGGCCGCGCCCGAGCCCGGCACCGAGGCCGACGAGCTGGCCGAGCGCACCGGTCTCACGCCCCGGCAGGCCCGGCTGCTCCGCGTCGTCGTCGGCGCGGTCCTGCTCGTGGTGATGGGCGTGGTCCTGGTCGTCCGCCTCGCCGCCCACACCTCCGTCCTCGTCGTCGGCGTCTACGGGCTCGCCATGATCCTGTGCGGGGTCGTGATCGAGCTCTCCCGCAACGGCCGTACGCGCCTGGCCACCTGGCTCCTGGCGGGCGGCCTGCTCACGGCGCTCGCCCTCGACTGGCTCGTCCTGCCGTAGGAGCGTGCGTGCCTACAGGTCGAGGACCAGCCGCTCACCCGTACAGCGCGAGACGCAGATCAGCATGGAGTCTGCCCGTTCGGCGTCGGTGAGCAGCTCGTCCCGGTGGTCGACCTCGCCCTCCAGGACCCGCTGCCGGCAGGTCCCGCAGAAGCCCTGCCGGCAGGAGTAGAGCACGTCCGGCACCGCCTCGCGGACCGCCGACAGCACCGACCGGTCGGCCGCCACCGTCAACGTCCTCCCGCTGCGCCGCAGTTCGACCTCGAAGGGCGTGCCGCCCTCGGTGCGGGCGGCCGAGAAGCGCTCCAGACGCGGCACCCGGCCCTCCGACAGGGCCGCGGACACCGCGTCCATCAGCCCTTCGGGGCCACAGCAGTAGACGGCCGTCTCGGCGGGGGTCGCGGCCAGGAAGGACAGGTCGGGCAGGCCGTCCTCGTCCTCGGCCACCACGGTGGTGCGGCCGCCGCCCAGCCGCTCCAGCTCGTCGGCGTACGGCATGCGGGCCCGGCTGCGCCCGCAGTACAGCAGCCGCCAGTCGGCACCGGCCGCCTCGGCCGCGCGGACCATCGGCAGGACGGGGGTGATGCCGATGCCGCCCGCGACGAAGACGTAGGCCGGTGCGGGGACGAGCGGGAAGCGGTTGCGGGGGCCGCGGATCTCGATCTCCGTGCCGACGTGCAGCTGCTCGTGCACCTCGCGCGAGCCGCCCCGGCCGCCCGCCTCCGCCTCGATGAGGCGGGTGGCGACGGTGTACGCGTCGCGGTCGGCCGGGTCGCCGCACAGCGAGTACTGGCGGACCAGGCCCGAGGGCAGGACGAGGTCGAGGTGCGCGCCGGGCTGCCAGGCGGGCAGATCCGTACCCTCCAGGCGCAGTTGGACCACGCCCTCGGCGGGCTCGGTGCGCGCGGCGACGAGCACGCGCCGGGTGACGGTGGCCTGCCGCCCGCGGCCGGAGACCGGCTCGTCGAGCGCGGGCATCGGCCACAGCGGCGAGGCCGCGATCCGGCGCCGCAGCGCCCGCTTGGCGAGCAGCGCGGCTCCGGTGACGAGAAGGACGGTACGGAGTCGGGTGCGGCCCATCAGTGCCGGCCTCCGCCCGCGCCGGGGGAGCTCGCGAGGTAGGCGACGGCCTGCGCGGTGGAGCCCTCCTGCGAGGGGTGGTAACTCCGGCTCAGATAGCGGGGGATCGAACGGAGCATGTCCGGCGTCGACGGCAGCACGCCCTCGCGGCCCTTGCGGATCAGCTGGCCGACCCACGGCTTGGCGTCGAGGAGCGTCGGGTCGTTCTCCATGAAGAAGCGGACCCCGCGCTGCCACAGGAAGACGAGTGCGGTGAACGCGGTCGCCCAGGTGCGGGCGCGCCGCCGGTAGGTGCCGTCCAGGTGCAGGAACAGCTCGAAGGCGACCGAGCGGTGCTCGACCTCCTCGGCGCCGTGCCAGCGCAGCAGGTCGAGCATCACCGGGTCGGCACCGACCCGGTCGAGCGCCTCGGCGTTGAGTACCCAGTTGCCGAGGAAGGCGGTGTAGTGCTCGATGGCGGCGATCAGCGCGACCCGCTCCATCAGCCACCAGCGGCGCGGCCGGCCCGGCGGCAGCGTCCGGTCGCCGAGCAGCTTCTCGAAGAACCAGTCCACCTGGGCGGTGTACGGGGTCGGGTCGAGCCCCAGCTTCCTGAGATGGGGCAGCACGTCGTCATGGGCCTGGGAGTGGACGGCCTCCTGCCCGATGAACCCGATGACGTCCGCGCGCAGCCGCTCGTCCGTGATGTACGGCAGGACCTGCCGGTAGACGTGTACGAACCAGCGTTCGCCGGCGGGCAGGAGCAGGTGCAGCACGTTGATGGTGTGGGTGGTGAAGGGGTCGCCGGGAACCCAGTGGAGCGGTGTCCCCTCCCAGTCGAAGGAGACCTTGCGGGCCTTGAGTTCGATGTGCTCCGACGCCACCGGTGCGGGCTGCGTATTAGACATGGCGTCAATGTACTGAGGGGTAGACGAGGGGGCCAGGGGCGTGCACGGGCTTTTTGCCGGTGGCACGGCGTGGGGCAGGGGCCCGTGGCGGGGTGTAGGCCAGGGGCGGGCCTCGCGCCTGTGGCGGGGTGCGGGTCCGGCGCCCGTGACGGGGCGGGCCGGGAGTGGGCCTCGCGCCTGTGGCAGGGCGTGGGTCAGGGGTCAGCGGTGAGGCGCGGGTCAGGGGCGGGCACGGTGCCTGTGGCAGGGCGTCGGCCAGGGGCCCCTGGCGGGCCCGTCGTGGGGCGCGGCCCAGGGCCGGGCATGGTGCCTGTGGCAGGGCGTCGGCCAGGGCCGGGTCCGGTGCCTGTGGCAGGGCGTCGGCCAAGGGCCCCTGGCGGGTCCGTCGTGGGGCGCGGCCCAGGGGCGGCCCCCGCGCCGGGCGGCGAGGTCAGCGCAGCGCCCCCACCCGCGTCCCGTCCTCCAGGGTGCCCGTCAGGACCGCCCGGCTCCCCGGCGTCCCCTTCACCGCCAGCACATGGCCCTCGGCCTCCCCCCGTACCCCGCCCGACAGCTCCAGCGAGGCGAAGTCCTCCGCGCCCGCCGCCAGCACGTACCACTGTCCGCTCCTCGCCTGCCACACCGCTCCGGCCAGCACCCGCGGCTCCCGGGGCCCGCAGGCGGGCGAGCCCTCCGAGCGGGCCGCGAGCGCCGCCGGGCCGGTCGCGCCCGGCGCCCCGAACAGGGCCAGGGTCCGGCTGCCCGTGCCCCGCCAGGTCTCCGCCCGCGCGCACAGCCACTGCGCGCGCCCCGCGCCCTCGGGCAGCCGCTGGGTCGCGTACACCCAGGAGTTCACCGCCCGCACCCCGTGCGAGCGCATGGCCGCCAACTGGCAGGCCACCCGCGCCCACTCGGCCCGCGCCGCCGCGCCCGTCACGTCGGCGGGCCGGCCGGGCGGGCCCGAGGTCAGCCGGGCCGGGGCCAGCTCGCCCAGGTCGGTCAGGAGCCGCGTCCCGGTCTCGTCCCGCACCTGGAGCACGCTCCAGCGCGTACAGCCCGGTGCCGTCACCGGGCTCGGGAGGGGCTCCGTCACCCCGTGCGCGTCCCGCGCCAGGACCCGCGGCTCCTTGTCCGGCAGCAGCAGGTCCCGTACCGCCGCCTCCCGCACCCAGGGCGCCGTCAGATAGCGGACGTTGCCCGCTGCCCGGGAGACCACGAGCGCCGCCGAGCCGACCGCGTCCGCCCCGTCCGTCCGCGCGAAGTCCAGCGCCGCCCCGCCGGTGCTCCCGGCCGGCTCCGCGTACCGCACCACCCGCAGCCCGTCGAAGAACAGCACCACGTTCGCCGCGTCGATTCGCCCGGCGTACAGCAGTTGCGGCGAGCCCATCGGCGGCCCCGGCGGCGTCCCGGGCGTCGCCGAGGCCCGCACGGTCGGCCCCGGCCGCGCCCACACCGCGAGCGCCCTGCGCAGCAGCGCCGCGTCGTCCGTGAGGTCGCCGCGCACCGGCCACACCGAGAAGTCCGTCCGCGACGAGATCTGCCGGGCCGACGCGCCGACCCGCTTCAGCCCCTCCGGGTCGAGCGCCGCCTCCGCGGCCGGGTTACGGGCGTACGAGGGCGCCGCAGCACCGTTTCTGCCCCACCCGTCGCCCGGCAGCCCGAGCAGCGTCCCGCACACCACGACCGCAGCTGCCGCCGCCAGTGCCGCCTTGCCGTGCTGGCGCCGCCGCATCAGATCCGTCGGCCGCGCCTGGAGCGAGCACGGGTCGAACTCGGCCGACTCCAGGAGCACGGCCCCGCCGAATCCGCCCGGCGCCTCGACCCCGTCCGCCTCCGCGAGCGCCGCCTCCGGGTCCGGGGCCCCGGCCGCCGCCAGGACCCGCAGCACCTCCGGGTCGCCCTGCCGCTCCAGACCGCGCAGCACGTACGCCGCCCGGCCCGCTCCGGAGAGCGCGGACAGGCTCTGGTCCAGGGCCAGTTCGTCGGCGCCGCCGGCCCGCGGGAACAGCCTGAGGCCCCACACCTGCGGCAGCAGCGGCGGGAACTGCGCCCGCCGCGGCAGCGCCCGGCGCAGCAGCGGCAGCCCGGCGGCCAGCGCCTGCCGCAGCACCTCGCCCCGCACGTACGCGTACCCCGGGTCCACGGCGTCCTCCGCCGCCCGGCGCGCCCCCGGCAGCGCCCCGGCGGCGCCGGAGACGCGGCGGCGCGGCAGCGAACGCTGCACGAGGGCGTGCGCGGTCAGCACCCGGCGGTTGCGCCCCAGGGAGGGCGGCAGCACCAGATAGGCGATCCGGACGAGCCGCGGATAGTGCTCGACGAGCGCGGCCTCGGCCTGCTCGACGTCGACCGGACCGGGCGAGCCGGGGGCGGGGGCGAGTTCCTGGGTGCTCACGTTCAGCAGAACGAGCGAATGATGCGATGGTCACCCCGGCGGGCCGGCCCGCCGCCTGGGCCCGGCCCGCGTGCGGCGACGGGCCCCGCCTCAGGCCGCGTACACCGTCAGGCGCTCGCGGATCACGTCGGTGACCTCCTCCGGCACGCCGAGCCCCTCCCGTACGTACTTCTCCATCGACCCGTGCCGCACCGCCACCTCGTCCAGCGCCGCCTCCAGGTACTCCGGCACCACCCCGATCAGCGCAAGCGCCAGATCCGGGTCGCCGCCCTGCGCCGTGAACCCCTCGATGAGCGGCGCGAAGGCCAGGCGCACTCCGGGATTGACCGCCAGGTACTCCGTCATCACCGTCTCCGCGTCCGCGCCGAGCACCGAGAGCAGGATCGTCGCCGCCCAGCCGGTCCGGTCCTTGCCGGCCGTGCAGTGGAAGAGCAGCGGACCCGCCGACGGATCGCCCAGCTCGGTCAGGAAGGCCCGGTAGGAGGCGCGCGCCGACTCGCTGGTCACGAAGGCGCGGTACGTCCGGGTGAACGCCTCCTGGGCCCGGCCGCCGCCCAGGTGCTTCTCGGCGAGCGCCGGATCGGAGAGCAGCGTCTTGAGCCGGGCGGCGGGCGGCAGACCGCTGGTCGCCAGATAGTCGGCCAGCACGTCCGCGACGAGCAGCCGCCCGCCCGGCGGCACCCGGTCGGGCCGCTCCGCCCGCTCGGCGGCGGTGCGGAAGTCGACGACGGTACGGATCCCGAGCGCGGACACCAGCGGCTCGGCGGCGTCCAGCCGGTCGAGCTGCCCGGAGCGGAAGACCAGCCCCTCGCGGACACTGCGGCCGTCACCGAGGGGAAGGGTGCCGAGATCGCGGAGGTTGGCGACGCTGGCGGCGGGGATGGCGGGCATGCGGCGACTCCTCCGAAAACGGTACAAATCATGCTTTTCCACGAACCGTAGCTGATACCCCGGCAGGCGGTCTTACGGGTGCGGCGGCGGAATGAAACGATGGCGCCACCATGACGCACACCCGGTCGCCGCTGCGCGCCCTCCGTGCCGCACTCTTCGCGGCGGTGTGCGTGACTTTGGCCGCCATGGGGCATTCGTCCATGTCTGCCCACGCGATCCCGGCGGGTTCCCTCCTCACCGCCTTCGCGGTGACGGCCGCCCTCGCCTGGAGCGCCGCGGACCGCCGCCGAGGCCCCCTCGCCATCGCGACCGGCCTGGCCGCCGTCCAGGGCGTGCTGCACCTGATCTTCGGAGCGGGGGAGCACGGCGGGGGCTCGGAGGCCGGGATCCCGGCCGAGGTGCTCGCCGACCCCTACCTGACGCACGCGGCCCACGCCGCGCAGGCCGCCGCCCATGCCGCGCAGGCGGAGCACATGGCGCACGGCATGACGCACGGCATGACGCACGGCATGGCCATGGGCGGTGGCTCCGCCGGAGCGGGGTCCGGCGCCGGCATGCTCGCCGCCCACCTGCTCGCCGCCCTCGTCTGCGGGCTCTGGCTGGCCCGCGGCGAGGCCGCGCTGTTCGCCCTCGCGCGGACCGCCGGCGCCCGGGCCGCCGCCCCGCTGCGGCTGCTCCTCGCCGCCGGGCGGCTCCTGGTCCCCGTACCGCCCGCCCCGCGCCGCGTGCGCCCCCGCGCGCACACCCGCCGGCTCCATGGCGTCGTCCTCGCCCACTCCGTCTCCCGGCGCGGCCCGCCCCGCCCGCCCGCACCCCGCGCCACGGCCCTCGGAGCACACGTCTGACGTGGATCGACCGGGGGTCGCTTCCCCATGTCGACACACACGTCCGAGGACTGTCATGACCATCGACGACCTGCCACGCCCGGAGACCGGGGAGACACCCGTCGCCGGCCCCACCGAAACCGCCGGCATCACCGAAACCGCCGGCACCCCCGCCACCACCGAAACCACCGAAACCGCCGGGACCACCGACACCCCCGGCACTCCCGCCCGATCGCCGCGCGGCTGGGCGGCCCTGCGCCCCCTCGTCCTGCGCCTGCACTTCTACGCGGGCGTCCTCGTCGCCCCGTTCCTCCTCGTGGCCGCCGTCAGCGGCCTGCTGTACGCGCTCTCCTACCCGGCCGAGAAGCTGGTGTACGCGCACGAGCTCGAGGTCCCGGTGCCGGACGGCGCCGACGCCCTGCCGCTCTCGCGCCAGGTCGGGGCCGCCCGTGCCGCCAACGCCGACGGCACCGTCACCGCCGTCTGGCCCGGCGCCGAACCCGGTGCGACCACCCGCGTCCTGATGGCCGACCCGGACGCTCCCGAAGGCGCCTCCATGGCCGTCTTCGTCGACCCGTACACCGCGGAGATACGCGGACAGCTGCCCAGCTACGGCAGCAGCGGCGCGCTGCCGCTGCGCACCTGGATCTCGCGGTTCCACGTCGACCTGCACCTCGGCGAGCTCGGCCGCAACTACAGCGAACTGGCCGCGAGCTGGCTGTGGGTGGTCGCGCTCGGCGGTCTGCTGCTGTGGCTGGGCCGCCGCCGGAAGAACCGCCGCGACCTCTTCCTGCCCGAGCGCGGGCCCAAGTCCCGCCGCCGCACGCTGTCCTGGCACGGAGCGGTGGGCCTGTGGGCCGTGACCGGACTCGTGGCGCTCTCCGCCACCGGTCTGACCTGGTCGAAGTACGCGGGCGAGAACATCGGCGGCGTCCAGGACCGGCTCGGCGGCGCCACCCCCGCGCTGTCCGCGGCCCTCGACGCCGGAGCCGGCACCGGAGGGGGCGCGGGCGGTGAGCACGCGGGGCACGGTGCCGGCCACCACCCGGCGCCGCCGAATCCCGCCCCGGGCACGGACATCGGCATCGACAAGGCCGTCGAGGCCGCCCGCGCGGCCGGGATCGACAGCCCGTCGATCTCCGTCGCGCCGCCCGCCGAGGGTGCCGGCTACGTCGTGAAGGAGACCGACAAGCAGTTTCCGGTCGAGCTGGACTCCGTCGCCCTGAACCCGGCCGACGGCACCGTCCTCGACGAGCTCCGCTTCGCGGAGTACCCGCTCCTCGCGAAGCTCACCCGGATCGGCATCGACGCCCACATGGGCGTCTTCCTCGGCCTGTTCAACCAGCTGGCGCTCGCCGCCCTCGCGCTCGCCCTGATCCTGCTGATCGTCTGGGGCTACCGCATGTGGTGGCTGCGCCGCCCGGGCCGCCCGGCCGCGCGCGGGGCGTGGCGCAAGGTCCCGGCGCCCCTGCTGCTGCCGCTGCTCGCCGCGACCGCGCTGGCCGGCTGGTTCGTGCCGCTGCTCGGCATCAGCCTGGTCGCGTTCCTGGCCGTCGACCTCGCCCTCGGGCTCGTCGCACGGGCGAAGGCGAGGGCTGAGGAGAAGGCGGGCGCGCCGGCCGGCTGACCGTCGGCCGGCCGACCGCCGGCCGCCCGCTCAGGGCGCGTACTTGTAGCCGACCCGCCGCACGGTCTGGATCGTGTGGCGGTGCTCGGCGCCCAGCTTGCGGCGCAGCCGGGCCACGTGGACGTCGACGGTCCGGCCGTCGCCCACGTGCCCGTATCCCCACACCGTGGTGACCAGCTGGTCGCGGCTGTGCACCCGGTGCGGGTGGGCGACGAGATGGGCGAGGAGCTCGAACTCCAGATACGTCAGGTCGAGCGCCCGCCCGTCGACGCGGGCGATCCGCTGCGCCCCGTCGATGACGACCGGGCCCTGCGCGGCGCCCGTCGCCGGCGCCCCGGCGGGCGCCGGCGGCTGCTGGTCGGCGGGCAGCAGCACCAGGTAGCCGACCATCGGCGGCCGGCCGGGCAGCGCCGGCAGCGTGTGCTGCGGGGCGGGCAGGAGCGTGGCGCCGGGCGGCAGGAAGTCGGCGACCCGCGCCAGACCGGCGGCCTCGTCGGGGTCGACGGCGCGCAGGCGGGGACGGGCGGTGGTCAGGGTGGCGGTGGCAGCCTGGGTGTGGGCCATGAGGAATCAGCTCTTTCGCGCGGGTCACGGACGGACGGTCGGGCGTCGTACGTACGTCATGCGCGTCGGCCGAAGGCCGGAAGGACCGGAACCTACCGGTCGCGGCTTTAGAGGGCCGACGCGTTCCTCACGCGCCGACAGCACCGGTCGAAGTCGTGGTGCTGGCGGGAAGGCCAGAACGGCTCGAGGTCGGGGCGACCCGTCGCGGTGTCGTTCTGCATGCTGGCCATATCCCTATTAAACCAGGAGGGAAGTGCGGTGGGCAGCCCCTGATACGTCACACCGCCCCGCAAGGATGCCGGCGGCCTACGGCTGACGACGGCTCAACCCGTCAGCCGCTTGCGCCAGTCCAGCCCCGTCACCTTCACCGCCTGCCCCGGATCCCCGTCCCACTCCACCGTCAGGCCCTGCCCGCGCAGCGCCTCGGCCACCTCCCCGCCGACCGCCGCGGTCGTCTCCTCGGACCCGTCGAATCCCCCGTACAGCAGGTACAGCGGCCCGCCCGAGGCGGCGCTCTCCGTGCCCTGGGTGTGGAAGAAGACGAACCCCCGTGCCTCCTCGGCGCCGTCCTCCATGCCGATCTCCGACAGGCCGCAGGAGCGGCAGCAGGTGAAGTGCTCGCGGGCGACGATCCCGGCGGCGTCGAGCGCGGTGAACGCGGCCGTGATCCGCTCCGGGTCCGTCGTGCCCTCCCAGCCGGCCGTCTCCGCGACCCGCTCCCGCCACAGCCGGTCCACCAGCTCCTCGGCCTGACGCCGCGACACCGGCCGCCCGTCCCGCGTGGTCAGGTAGTCCTCCGCCGTCTCCGCCAGCCGCTCCCGGTCGTCGTAGCCGCAGACGAGCAGCTCGCGCACCCGGGCCTCCAGCCGCACCCGTATCTCCTCGGGGAGTTCGGGCGCGGCGGGCTCGGGCGGGAAGCCCATGTTCTCCCACACGATCCCCGTGTCCTCGCCGGCGGCGGCGAAGTCGGCGGCGCCGCGCGCCCACGCCATGAGGACCTCCGCGACCCGGGCCGGCTCGTCGAGCCGCGTCCCGAAGTGGAGCTCGGGCGCCCCGGCCCGGTGCTCCACCTGGTAGGGGCCGCCGTCGCCGTACCAGACCTGCGCGAACACGGCCGGCAGGTCCGGTATCCGCTGCACGATCAGGAAACGGTCCCCTTCCGCGCCGATCCGCCGCACGAGCCCGGCCAGGTCCTCCTCGGACGGCCGGACGTGCCTCTCCCCGTTCTCGGTCCTCACCGTGATGTCGAGCATGCGTTCACGATGGCAGACCCCACTGACAACGCGAGGAGGGGGCACCCGCCGTCACGGCGGGCACCCCCTCCTCGGAAGGTGCGGATCGGACCCGGTCCCGGACGTGGTCGCGGTCCCCGGCCCGGTCTCAGACCTGGCCGGCCTTCTCCAGGGCCTCGCAACAGGTGTCCACAAGGAGGCGGGTCACCGTGTACGGGTCCACGTTGGCGTTCGGACGGCGGTCCTCGATGTAGCCCTTCCGGTCCTGCTCGACCTGCCACGGGATGCGGACCGAGGCGCCGCGGTCGGAGACGCCGTAGGAGTACTGGTCCCACGGGGCGGTCTCGTGCAGACCGGTCAGGCGGTCGTCGATGCCCGCGCCGTAGTTCTTGACGTGGTCGAGCGGCTTCGAGCCCTCGCCCAGCGCCTCGCAGGCGGTGATGATCGCGTCGTAGCCCTCGCGCATCGCCTTGGTGGAGAAGTTGGTGTGCGCGCCCGCGCCGTTCCAGTCGCCCTTCACCGGCTTCGGGTCCAGGGTCGCGGCGACGTTGAAGTCCTCGGCCGTGCGGTAGAGCAGCCAGCGGGCCACCCACAGCTGGTCGGCGACCTCCAGCGGCGCCAGCGGGCCGACCTGGAACTCCCACTGGCCCGGCATGACCTCGGCGTTGATGCCGGAGATGCCCAGACCCGCCTTGAGGCAGTTCTCCAGGTGCGCCTCGACGATCGGGCGGCCGTGGATCTCGTCCACGCCGACACCGCAGTAGTAGCCGCCCTGCGGGGCGGGGAAGCCGTTCACGGGGAAGCCGAGCGGACGGTTGCCCTCGAAGAAGGTGTACTCCTGCTCGATGCCGAAGATCGGCTCCTGGTCGGCGTACCTGGCGTAGGTCTCCACCAGCGCGGCGCGCGTGTTGGACGCGTGCGGCGTCATGTCCGTGTTGAGCACCTCGCACAGCACCAGCACGTCGTTGCCGCCGCGGATCGGGTCCGGGCAGGAGAAGACCGGCTTGAGGACGCGGTCCGAGGCGTGGCCCTCGGCCTGGTTGGTGCTGGAACCGTCGAAGCCCCAGATCGGCAGCTCCTCCAGCGGAAGGCCCTCGCCCGGGATGATCTTCGTCTTGGAACGGAGCTTGGCGGTCGGCTCGGTGCCGTCGATCCAGATGTACTCAGCCTTGAAGGTCACGGGCCTCATCCTTTGGCGTGGTGCTGCGGGTGCTGGCGGGGCGGCGGCTCGCGACGTCGCGAGGGCTGCGGTGGCGTGTCTGCGCGCACGCAGCTTCGCAACACGGGATTTCCCGTCGATTGCCCGATTGTGAACCCCGTGTTACTCAGCCTTCCCGCTCTTCCCGCAGCCGCCGTGCGACCACGTGCGCCTCCAGGAGCTCCCCCAGACCGGCCCTGCGGATCCGCGCCATCAGCTCCGCGTACGAGGTGCCGAGCGCCTCCGCCGTACGGCCCGGGTGCCAGTCGCAGTCCGCCAGCCTGCGCAGCAGGTACCCCCGTCTGACCTGCGCCTCCGACAGCCGGAACGTCTTCAGGTAGGCCGTCCGGCCCCGGTGGTCGGTGATCAGCTCGCCGATGTGCTGCTCCTGCCCCGAGCGCAGGAACGGAGGCAGGAACCGGTACAGACCGAAACGCCCGGCCCGGTAGACCCGCTCGAAGGCGTACGACGTCCCCAGGAGGTCCCGCGCCATCAGGTCGTCGTGCGCCGCCGCCCACTCCCGCGCCTGCGCGTCCGCCGCCGCCCGGAGCTGCGCGAGCGAGTGCACGCGCTCGCCGTCCAGGGCGGCCGTGAACTCCGGCACCGGACCGCCGTACAGCCCGTACTGGTGCACCAGCTCCCCGAACAGGTCCTCGACCAGCGTCGGGTGCAGCACCCGGTAGTCCTCCGGGTGCGGGACGACGAAGGCCGCGGCGAGGGCGTCGGCCACGTACAGCAGCATGCCGCACTGCCCGGGGTGGATCTCGAAGACCCGCAGCGCCTCCGTGAGCCCCGGCACCTGCCACCCCGCGTACGCGGCCTCCGCGCGCGGCGACAGGCCCCGCCGTACCGCCTGCCGGGACCACTCGTCCCAGACGACGGACGGCCCGCCGAAGTGCAGCGCCAGATAGCCCTCCAGGGCGAGGTGCAGCGGAAGGAACCGCAGCCGTGGCTCGCCGTGCCGGCGCCGCGCGAGCCGCCGTACGGGCACGGCGGCCGCGGGGACCCCGCCACCGAGCCGCGTCCCGTACGCGGCGGCCTCCCCACGCGCGCGCGTGCCGATGCCGGTGCCGTCGGCCGCACCCGGGGCCGTGCCCGGATCCGTGCCGGGTTCCGACCAGTCGGCGACGAGGCCGTGCGGGATGTAGGAGGTGTACGTCGTGCCGTCGCCGACGTCCACCGTGGCGGTGCCGCAGTGGGCGTACACCTCGCGGTGCAGCCGCAGGCCCTCGACCGGCTCGTCCCGCACCAGCGGCACGAGCCGCACCCCGCCCCACACCTGCGCGGGCCGCACCCGCAGCCCCGCCAGATCGATCCGGGTCACCGCCCGCCTCCTTCCCCGGGACCGACCCCAGGCCCGGCCGCGGATCCGTCCCGGGCCCCGGCGGACCCGCCGAGGAACAGCTCCACCCGGCGGTCCAGATACGCCCGCAGCTCCGCGAGCCCCTCGCGGCCCTCCGCGAAGCGGGCGATCTCCACCAGCGCCGGCAGGTCCTCCGCGTCCCGGATCCCGGCCGTCGGCACTCCGGGAGCGAGCCGGCGCACGTCGAAGACCTCCGCGTCGTATACGGGGTTCACATGGACCGCGCTCGTCCGGCGCTCGGGATCGAGGCGCGAGCGCCACACCCGCAGCACCTCTCCCGCCAGTCCCGGCGGCGCGTTGTCCCAGCCGTCCGAGACGATCAGCAGCCGCTCCGGAGCGTCCTCCAGGGCGTCGACGATCCGCATCCCGAGCGGCGTCGCCCCGAAGGGCCGTACGAGCAGCGGATCGCGCGCCCCGGACGTCCAGTGCGCCGTGTACGCGCCGGGCGCGGCCAGCGCCTCCAGGAGGAAGTGGCAGCCGAGCGCGACCGCCAGCGGACGGCGCCGTTTCACCGCCGAACCGGACGAGGACCAGCTGTCGTCGAGCACGGCCGCCACCCGGCCCCAGCCGCCCGCGTGCGGCCCGGCCACGCGCCGCGCCGCCGCCCGCAGCGCCCCGGTCAGCTCCGCGCGGCGCTCCCTCCTCTCCCCGAAGGGGAGGGACAGGACGTACAGCGCGAGCCGGGTCAGCGGCATCGCGGACAGGTCGGTCCCGGTCGCGGCCGGGCGGCTGCGCAGCCGCTCCAGGCGCGTCATCCGGGGCGCCATCCGCTCCAGGAACACCTCGCGCGGTATCCCGTGCCGGGCGGCGAACCCCTCGGCCACCGTGAACGGCAGCTCGTACAGCGCCCCCTGCTCATGGCGCGCCCGGCGGAACGCCTCCAGGACGGGCTGCGCGTAGCGGGCGCGGCGGCCCGGCGCGAAGAGGAAGTCGCCGGTCTCGCCGTCGTGCTCGCCGTCGGGGCCGCCCGGCAGCGGCAGATGGGCGTGCCGGGCGGCGGCCTTGAGACCGGACCGGTACTTCACGGCGTCGTGCGCGAGATCGGGGCGGCCCGCCAGCCAGTCGCGGACGATCGCCCGGGTGCGCCGGTTGTTCACCCCGGCGGCGCGCAGGGCCCGGAAGACCCGGTAGACGCGCTGCGGCGGCATCGCCGCGAGCCGCGCCGCGATCAGCCGCCCCTCCAGGGGATCCGCCTCCGCCGGCGTGCGCAACAGCGCCTCGACGATCAGGGCGGCGTTGTGGTCGTTGACGTCGAGGGCGAGCGCGGCGGCGTACAGCGGCCGGTAGTTGACCCGCACGTACTCGTGCAGGAACGCGAGGGAGAGCCGCTGCTCCTCGGCCGTGGCGCGGAACTCCCGCTGACCGGTGGCCGTGACGGCCGCGTTGACGAAGAGGAGCACGTCCTCGGCGGCGACGAGGTCGGACGACATTCCTTCTCTCCGTTCACGGGTGCCGGCCGGGGAATGGGGGCGCGAACAGCGAATACGTTGCTTCAGAGGCAGGTCCCGGAAGTCGCACCGGAGTCCCGCGGCCGGCCCGGGAACGCTAACACCGGGGGAGGGGAGCGGGTCCACCGGATATCCGGCGGGCGGTGGTGGGGCGGTGGTGGGACGGGGGCGCGGGATCGTGGGGTCGCTCGGCGGACCGGGGCGAAGGGCGCTCGGCGGGCCGGGCGCGGTGGGGGCGCGTGATCAGCTCGGCCGGGGCGCGGGGAGCGCCCCGGGCGTGCGCTCCGGGGCGGACCAGGGGCTGCTCGGGGGGATCCCGGAGCCGGGAGCCGCGGCGGCCCGGCAGACTGGTGGGCATGACGAAGCTCCCGGGCGGCAAGCCCCGTATCGGTCTCCTCGGCACCGGCCCCTGGGCCGAGCGCACCCACGCGCCCGCCCTCGCCGCCCACCCGGGCGTGGAGTTCAGCGGAGTGTGGGGCAGACGCGCCGAGCCGGCCGCCGCGCTGGCCGCCGCCTGCGGCACGCGGGCGTACGACGACGTGGACGCCCTCCTCGCCGCGAGCGACGCCGTCGCCCTCGCCCTGCCGCCGGACGTCCAGGCCCCGCTGGCCGCGCGGGCCGCCGCGGCCGGCTGCCATGTGATCCTCGACAAGCCGGTGGCGACCTCCGTGGCGACGGCCCGCGAGCTCGCCGACGCGGTGACCAAGGCCCAGGTCGCGTCCGTGGTGTTCTGCACCCTGCGGTTCGCGCCGGCCACCGCCCGCTGGATCGACGAACAGGCGGCGGCGGGCGGCTGGTTCCTGGGCGAGGCGCACTGGCTCGGCTCCCTCTTCGCCCCCGGCTCCGCCAGCGCCTACGCCGCCTCGCCCTGGCGGCGCGAGAAGGGCGGCCTGTGGGACGTGGGCCCGCACGTCCTGTCCGTGTTCCTGCCGGTCCTCGGCGACGTCACCGCCGTGACCTGCGCGGCCGGCCCCGCCGACACCCGCCACCTGGTGCTGCGGCACACCTCCGGCGCCACCAGCACGGCCACGCTCACCCTCAGTGCCCCGCCCGCCGCCGCCGAGGCCGCGCTCTCGCTGTACGGGGAGCGGGGCCGGTCGGCGATGCCCGACTGGGACGGCGCCCTGGACGCCTTCGGCGGTGCGGTGGACGCCCTCCTGGAGGCGATACGGACCGGCGAGCCGCACTCCTGCGACGTGCGGTTCGGGGCACGGCTCACCGAGATCCTGGCGGAGGCGGAGGCCGCGGCTCCCATGGTGACGGTCTGACGGGCAGGGGCAGGGTGCCGGCCACTGCCGACCACGCGGACCGGGAATGAGGGACGTCAAAGACGCCCATGAGGGTGGTCAGTTGCGGCGCGGCGGCCGGCCCGGCGCCGGGCCCGGTCGGTCTCGTCGGGCACTCCTACGGCGTCTGGACCGCCCGCCACTTCGCCTGACGGAGGATCAGCGGGACAGCGCGTCCCGCACGGCCTCCTCGGTCCGCGCGACGACCGCCGTGCCGTCGTCGGCGGTGATGATCGGCCGCTGGATCAGCTTCGGGTGCGCCGCCAGCGCCTCCACCCAGCGGTCCCGGTGTTCCGCGTCCTTCGGCCACTCCTTGAGGCCCAGCTCCTTCGCGGCCGCCTCCTGCGTCCGCGTGATGTCCCACGGCTCGAGGCCCAGCCGGTCCAGCACCTCCCGGATCTCCTCGGGCGACGGCACGTCCTCCAGATAGCGCCGCACGGTGTAGTCGGCGCCCTCGGCGTCCAGCAGGGTCAGCGCGCCACGGCACTTGGAACAGGCGGGGTTGATCCAGATCTCCATGCCTCCCAACGTACCGCCCCCACCCCCTGCGAAAGCCGTTCTGGCCAGGGACGATTGTCAGTGGTCGCCACTAAAATCGAGGGTGAAGGTGAGGGTCCCGGGGAGGGCCCCCGCCCACCGTTCGCCAGGAGGTCGCCCATGGCAGTCGCCATGATCCGGACACCGTCCCTCGAACCCTGGAAGCCCCTCCAGAAGAAGCCGCTCCCCGCGGGCCGCCCCCGCGAGTGGTACGTCACCCACAACCGCCGACTGAAGGCCATGCGCCTCGCGATCGCCCTGCTCGACGCGGGCGTCTACCTGCCCTCCCGCGCCACGAACGCGAAGATACGCACGACCGCCACCCAGCTCGGCATCCACCCGCCCTCCGACACCACCTGCCACATGGTCCGCGCCCTGATCCGCTACGGCCGCTGACGTCCGGGCGCTGCCCGGCCCACGCCGGGCAGCGCCCCCTCACCGACGCTCAGCGAGACGGCTCACCGGGCGCCGCTACCAGGCGGCGGGCAGCCGCTCGGGCAGCCGCTTCATGAAGTTGGTGCGCCACACCAGCTGTTCGACCGGCACCGCGAGCCGGAGCCCCGGCAGGCGTTCGAGCAGCGTCTCCAGAGCGATCTCGGCGTGCCGCTTGCCGAGCGCGGTCGCCGGGCAGTAGTGCCCTCCGCCGCCGAAGGACAGATGGTCCGAGGCGTTCTCCCGGTCCGGCCGGAAGGCCAGCGGATCGGGGAAGCGCTCCGGATCGTGATTGGCCGCCTCCACGAGCACGAGCACCAGCTCGCCCGCGCGGACCAGCACGTCACCCAGCCACATGTCCTCGAGCGCCAGCCTCGGCAGCCCGTCGCCGATCGACAGGTTGACCCGCAGCAGCTCGTCCATCGCCCCGGCGACCCCGCCGCCCCCGGCGAGCGCCTCCCGCACGTCCTGCCGGGTCAGCACCGACACCAGCGCCATGGTCAGGAACCCGGCGGTCGAGATCACCCCCGCCCCGAAGAGCGTCACACCGACCGTGGCCAGCATCTCGTCCGTCACATGCGCGTAGTCGGGATCCTCCCGCAGCGCCGCGAGCTCCGCCATCAGCCCGGTGGTCGCCGGATCGTCGAGCCGCTCGACCATGTAGGCGATGTCCCGGTCCCAGTTGAGCCGCGCGGCCTCGATCTCGCGCGGCGCGTTCATGAACGCCACGTCCAGGCTGCGCAGCAGCCGCGGCGCGTCCTCCTGCGGAATCCCGAGGATCCGGCAGTGCAGCCCCGCCGAGTACGGATCGGCGAACGAGCCCCGCAGCTCCCCGGGCGCCCCCTCGCCGACCATGGCGTCCACCAGGGCCCCCGCCCGTACGCGCAGCCACTCCTCCAGACCGGGCGCCTTCGGGTTGATGGCCTTCATCACGGCCTTGCGCAGCCCCGCACCGGTGATGTTGCCCATGTTGTTCACCACGTGCGGCGGGATCGTCAGCGCGTACTGCCGCGGCACGCCCGGCGCGGACGTGTCCTTCAGGCTGAACCTCGGGTCGTCGAGCACCTGGCGGCACAGCTCGTACGAGGAGACCAGCCAGGCCTCCGCCCCGGCGATGGTCCGCACCTTCCGCACGGGCTCGGCCCGCAGCTCCTCGATCTCGGCGGGCAGCCGGGTACCGTTCCAGTCGAAGGGGAACGCCGGCAGGTCGACGGTGGGACGGGTCATCGTGCGTCTCCTTCGGCGGACGGGACGGGGGTGAGGATGCCGTGCCCCTGATTGCGCGAGGCCCGCAGCCCGGACCCCCGGGCGTACAGCAGGTCGGCCAACGGCAGTGCCTGGTGGTAGCAGTTGAGCGAGGACGGCACCCCGAGGATCGCGGGCGTGTCCAGGAACAGCGGCACCTCGGCGCAGATGTACGCCCGGCACACCTGCCGCTGCCGCTCGCTGATCTCCTGCCCCGGCGTCAGCTTCCCGGCCAGGAAGATTCCGGCGAGGGCGTCACACGTCTCCCGCACCACCGGGTCGCCGGCCACCGCCGCCACGACCCGCCGGTGCAGCTCCTGATACGCGGGTATCGCCCCGAACTCCGACATCCCCCGGGCCCGCACCCGCACCCCCGTCGGATCGGTCTCGGCGACGGCGGCGCCGACCTTCGCCCGTACCCCTCGCAGGTTCTTCACGGCCTTGCGCCGCGCTTCGTCGGCCCCGTACCCGAGGGCCTCGTACATGTCGGCCACGTGCAGATCGGTGTAGACGAGATCGACCCGGTCGAAGTGGTCGAGCCCCCAGCGCGCCAGATCGCGCAGGCGCTGGGCGGTGAAATAACTGTTTCCCGGTGAGACGCCGATGACCACGTGCGCACCCTCTTCGGCGATGACACGGCAGTGGTCGGTGTACGGCTGGAGTCGGAGCGTCTCGGCAGGGGCATATGCCGCCTGAGTCACGTTCGGAAGTCCTCATCGCGCCAACTAGTCCCAGCGGAGCCCTGTGCTCCGGGTGTGGCGGCCGCGACGACGACAAGCTATCGATCAGTCGCGGAGCGTGAGACTCCTACCCGACGGTACAACTGATTGTTCGTCAGTCGTTCACCTGCTCGTCACCTTGTGTATCCGAACCGCGGAAACGGCGAGGCCCGCCGCCCCGGGAGGGGCGACGGGCCTCGGAAGGTCCGGCTCGAAAGCTCCGGCTTAGAGGTCGAAGTACAGCTCGAACTCGTGCGGGTGCGGGCGCAGCTGGATCGGGGCGATCTCGTGGGTGCGCTTGTAGTCGATCCAGGTCTCGATCAGGTCGGCGGTGAAGACACCGCCGGCCTGCAGGTACTCGTTGTCCTCCTCGAGGGCCTTGAGGACGGCCTCGAGGTTGGTCGGGACCTGGGCGACGCCCGCGTGCTCCTCGGGGGCGAGCTCGTAGAGGTCCTTGTCGATCGGCTCGGCCGGCTCGATCTTGTTCTTGATGCCGTCGAGGCCCGCGAGGAGCAGGGCCGAGAAGGCGAGGTACGGGTTCGAGGACGGGTCCGGCGCGCGGAACTCGACGCGCTTGGCCTTCGGGTTCGAGCCCGTGATCGGGATGCGCATCGCGGCGGAGCGGTTGCGCTGCGAGTAGACCAGGTTGACCGGCGCCTCGAAGCCCGGGACCAGACGGTGGTAGGAGTTCACCGTCGGGTTGGTGAAGGCCAGCAGCGACGGGGCGTGCTTCAGGATGCCGCCGATGTAGTAGCGGGCGGTGTCCGAGAGGCCCGCGTAGCCCTGCTCGTCGTAGAAGAGCGGCTCGCCGCCGGTCCACAGCGACTGGTGGACGTGCATGCCCGAGCCGTTGTCGCCGAAGATCGGCTTCGGCATGAAGGTCGCGGTCTTGCCGTTGCGCCAGGCGACGTTCTTCACGATGTACTTGAAGAGCATCAGGTCGTCGGCCGCGGCCAGCAGCGTGTTGAACTTGTAGTTGATCTCCGCCTGGCCGGCGGTGCCGACCTCGTGGTGCTGGCGCTCGACCTTGAGGCCGACGTTCTCCAGCTCCAGGGAGATCTCCGCGCGCAGGTCGGCGAAGTGGTCGACCGGCGGGGCCGGGAAGTAGCCGCCCTTGTAGCGGACCTTGTAACCCCGGTTGTCCTCCTCCTTGCCGGTGTTCCAGGCGCCGGCCTCGGAGTCGATGTGGTAGAAGCCCTGGTTCGCCGAGGTCTCGAAGCGGACCGAGTCGAACACGTAGAACTCGGCCTCGGGGCCGAAGTACGCGGTGTCGGCGATGCCGGTGGAGGCCAGGTACGCCTCCGCCTTCTTCGCGATGTTGCGCGGGTCACGGCTGTACTGCTCGCCCGTGATCGGGTCGTGGATGAAGAAGTTGATGTTCAGCGTCTTGTCGCGGCGGAACGGGTCCAGGCGGGCCGTCGACAGGTCGGCGCGCAGGGCCATGTCCGACTCGTGGATGGCCTGGAAGCCGCGGATCGACGAACCGTCGAAGGCCAGCTCCTCGGACGGGTCGAACGCCGTCGCCGGGATCGTGAAGTGCTGCATCACGCCCGGAAGGTCGCAGAACCGGACATCGACCATCTTGACGTCATTGTCCTGAATGAACTTCTTGGCCTCGTCGGCGTTCTGGAACATCCAACTCCTCCTACTCCCGGCCCGGGGAGGGGCGGGGTTGCAGTTCGGTCGTGCGGCCAGTGCGGTGGCCCACGCAGGACCCGACCATAGGCAGACGGGATTTCTCAAGCATGACCCATTTGTTTCGTCGAAGTTAACCGGCGCGGGTGCCCCGCCCCGGCCCCCGCCCTCCCGCCCGCCCGAGCCCGACCCAGGCCGAAGTGATCAAAAACGGGCGCAGTACCGTGGTCGGGTGGACAACAGGCAAGCACTCGGATCATGGCTCTCCGGACCGCGCGCCGCGGCCGAGGAAGCCGGCGTGGACTTCGGTTACCGGGGGCAGCAGCTCGGCCTTCCCGAGGACGGCCCCGGCTCGATCGCCCGCCCCGGCCGCCGCCTCGGCGCCCTCGCCGTCGACTGGGCCCTCTGCATGCTGATCGCATACGGCCTGATCACCGACGGCTACCGCCAGGCCACCGGCAACTGGGCCCTGCTCATCCTGCTGGTCCTGAGCGTGCTGACCATCGGCACCATCGGCTCCACCCCCGGCAAGCGGCTCTTCGGACTCCGGGTCGTCTCCGTGAACGGCGGCCGTCTCGGCCTGGTCCGGGTCGCCGTGCGCAGCCTCCTCGTCTGCCTCGCCCTCCCGGCCCTCATCTGGGACCGCGACGGCCGCGGACTGCACGACCGGTTCTCCGGCGCCGTCCAGGTCCGGATCTGACCCGTAGACGAGCGAAAAAGCGAAAAAAAGGGGGTGCCCCGGACCGATCGGTCCGGGGCACCCTCGTTCGTAGGCGCGGCCTCAGCGCATCTTTCCGCCGCGCGGCATCCGCATGCCCTTCGGCATCGGACCCTTCGGCAGCGGCATGTTGCTCATCAGGTCGCCCATCGCCCGCAGCCGGTCGTTCGTCGCCGTCACCTGGGGCCCGGCGAGCACCCGGGGCAGCTTCAGCATCTTCGTACGGACCTTCTTGAGCGGCACCTGGCCGGAGTCCTCGTCGTTGCCGACGATGATGTCCGTCACCGGCACGTCCGGGACGATCCGGGCCATCTTCCGCTTCTCGGCCGCGAGCAGCGTCTTCAGCCGGTTCGGGTTGCCCTCGGCCACCAGCACGATGCCCTGGCGGCCGACCGCGCGGTGCACGACGTCCTGGTTGCGGTTCATCGCCACCGCCGGAGTCGTCGTCCAGCCGCGCCCGATGTTCTGCAGCACCGCCGCGGCCGCGCCCGGCTGGCCCTCCATCTGACCGAAGGCCGCCTTCTCGGCACGCCGGCCGAAGACGATCGCCATCGCCAGGAAGGCCAGAACGAAACCGAGAATGCCCAGGTAGACCGGGTGACCGATCAGGAAGCCGATCGCGAGGAGGACACCGAGTACGACGATGCCCACGCCCGCGACGACGAGACCGACCTTCGGGTCGGCCTTCCGGGTCATCTTGTACGTGAGGGCGATCTGCTTCAGTCGCCCGGGGTTCGCGGCGTCAGCGCCGCCCGTGTTTGCCTTCCTCGCCATGTCCTGAAGTTTACGTGGCCCGGGAAGCCCGGCCCGCCACGGCCTCCATGACGTGCTGGGCCTCCACCCGGTCCTTGGCACGGCGGCGGTCCTCCAGGACCGAGGTCCAGGCGTTACGCCGGGCGGTGCGGTGCCCGCGGGCGAGCAGCACGGACTCGACGGCCTTCAGGGCGTCGGTGACGGACGGAATCGCATGGGCTCGGATGTGCGCGGCCTGCATGGGCGAGGGCCTCCGTGAGCGCTTGATGGCGGTGAGTGAGAACAGCCTCACAGATTGGTGTTACCAGGGCGTGACCCGGTGGTCAAACACGCATGAAGCTCATGACAAGCGGATGCGGCCGTCCGTACGACGTACGGACGGCCGCGACGAAGCTCGTGTACGCGCCCTCGTTCCTCGGGAGGACCCCCGACCTACGCTCCGGCTCGGCTGCGCTGCTCGTGCTTCTGGTCGCGCTCCGCCTCGCCACCGCTGCGGCCGGGTGCCCACCCTCGTTCCTCGGGCGGACCCCCGACCTACGCTCCGGCTCGGCTGCGCTGCTCGATCGCCTGCTGGTAGAGCCTTCCCGCCCGGTACGACGAACGGACCAGCGGGCCCGACATCACGCCGGAGAAGCCGATCTCGTCGGCCTCCTCCTTCAGCTCCACGAACTCCTGCGGCTTCACCCAGCGCTCCACGGGGTGGTGCCGCACGGACGGACGCAGGTACTGGGTGATGGTGATCAGCTCGCAGCCCGCGTCGTGCAGGTGCCGAAGCGCCTCGCTGACCTCCTCGCGGGTCTCGCCCATGCCGAGGATGAGGTTGGACTTCGTGACCAGACCGTAGTCCCGGGCCTTGGTGATGACGTCGAGGGACCGCTCGTAACGGAAGCCCGGACGGATCCGCTTGAAGATCCGCGGCACCGTCTCGATGTTGTGCGCGAAGACCTCGGGGCGGGAGGCGAAGACCTCCTCCAGGAGCTCCGGCACCGCGTTGAAGTCGGGGGCGAGCAGCTCGACCTTGGTGCGGCCGGCGGCGCGCCCCTCGGTCTGCTGGTGGATCTGGCGCACGGTCTCCGCGTACAGCCAGGCGCCGCCGTCCTCCAGGTCGTCGCGCGCGACGCCGGTGATGGTGGCGTAGTTCAGGTCCATGGTGACGACGGACTCGCCCACGCGGCGCGGCTCGTCACGGTCCAGGGCCTGCGGCTTGCCGGTGTCGATCTGGCAGAAGTCGCAGCGGCGGGTGCACTGGTCGCCGCCGATGAGGAAGGTCGCCTCGCGGTCCTCCCAGCACTCGAAGATGTTGGGGCAGCCCGCCTCCTGGCAGACCGTGTGGAGCCCCTCGCTCTTCACGAGGCCCTGCAGCTTGTTGTACTCGGGCCCCATCTTCGCCCGGGTCTTGATCCACTCGGGCTTGCGCTCGATGGGGGTCTGGCTGTTCCGGACCTCCAGGCGCAGCATCTTGCGTCCGTCGGGTGCGACTGCGGACACATCGGCTCCTGTAGCTTCGATTCTTCGGCGCACACCAGGGTACGCCCATGGCTTCTCATGCCCTGACGCTCAGGCCAACCCGTGGCCAGAGCTCGGCATTCCTCAGGCCGAGGCCCGCTCGATCTCCCGCGGCTTGAGCTCCGCGTTCTCCAGGACGTCCCGCAGATGCCTCTCCAGCACCGGCAGCACCTCCTCGATCGTGATGTCCCGGCCCAGCTCGCCCGCGAGGGAGGCCACGCCGGCGTCCCGGATGCCGCACGGGATGATCTTGTCGAACCAGGTGTTGTCCGGGTTCACGTTGAGGGCGAAGCCGTGCATGGTGACGCCCTTGGCGACCCGGATGCCGATGGCCGCGAGCTTGCGGTCCTCGCGCCGCTGCCCGGCGTTGGAGGGCGCGTACTCCGGGCCGTTCAGCCGCGGGTCGAACTCCTCGTCGTTCAGCCGAGGGTCGAAGTCCAGGGAGAGCCCGCCGAGCGCGGGCCGCTGCTCGATCGGGTCGCCCAGCACCCAGACCCCGCTGCGGCCCTCCACCCGGGTGGTCTCCAGACCGAAGTCGGCGGCGGTGCGGATCAGCGCCTCCTCCAGGCGGCGGACGTGGGCGACCACGTCGACCGGCCGGGGCAGCTTCAGGATCGGATAGCCGACCAGCTGGCCGGGGCCGTGCCAGGTGATCTTGCCGCCGCGGTCCACGTCCACGACCGGCGTCCCGTCCAGCGGGCGCTCACTGTCCTCGGTGCGCCGGCCCGCGGTGTACACGGGCGGGTGCTCCAGGAGCAGACAGGTGTCCTCGACCTCGTCGGCGAACCGGGCGGCGTGCACCTCGCGCTGCTTGTCCCACGCCACCTGGTAGTCGACGGCGTTCTCGCCGAAGCCCAGACGGACGAATCGCAGCTCACTCACGGCAATGCCTCCTCCTGGGTGCCGGGGGCCGGGTTCCGGGGATCGTCCCGGGGCGGGAGCCGGCTCGGCACCATGCGTCATTCGCGCCCATGCCACTGTACGGCGGTGGCGCGAACAGCCGTCCGGCAGGTGTACGCGGGCGCGGGCGGGCGTGACGGGGTGCGTGACGTACGGTCGTGGCGGCCGGTGGTACGGATACGGAACGTCACGGCGTGTCCCCGTCGGGAGAATCGGTTCTCCCTGCCGCGCCGTCCCTACCGTCACCTCTGCCGTCCCCGCCTCGCGGCCGTCCGCACCCCGGGTTGCCGCTGGTCACCGGCCGTCGGCAACCCTTCCATCCGTTCCTCACACGATCGGATGAATGTGGGGCGAAGGCGGCGGTCGGGGCGGTTCCTACCGTTAAATTCACGCCGTTCCATGAGGGTCATGAGGGTCGATACGGGCTGCCACCCCGGCCCGGAAGGCAGGAGACCGCACAGCTGATGACGGAACGACCCCCGCAGCGCATCCCGAACCGCCAGCTCGCCGCGCTCATCGCCGAAGCAGGTTTCTCCAACGCGGGTCTCGCCCGACGGGTCGACCAGCTCGGCCTGGAGCACGGCCTCGACCTGCGGTACGACAAGACCTCCGTGACCCGCTGGCTGCGCGGCCAGCAGCCGCGCGGCACCACCCCCGCCCTGATCGCCGAGGTCTTCACCCGCCGCCTCGGCCGCCGGCTCTCCGCGCAGGACCTCGGGCTCGACGCCTGCGCGCCCGTCTACGCGGGCCTCGAGTTCGCCGCCACGCCCGAGGAGGCCGTCGACATCGTCAGCGGGCTGTGGCGCAAGGACTCCGGGAGCCACGCCGAGCTGCGGAAGATCGCCTTCACCCCGGCCGGCCTCGTCGTCCCCAGCCGCGACTGGCTGATCGGCCGGGCCGACGAGCGCGTCGCGCGCGGGGAACCCGTCGGCGGACCGGTCGCGGGTGCCAAGGCCGGTAGCGGTGCCGGTTCCGACGGCGGCGACCCGCGCGTCCCCGCCCAGGGCCGCTTCTCCGTCCCCCGCCAGCGCGGCACCGACCGGGGCCCGGGGCAGCGGGTCTCCAGCGGGGACATCGCCGCGCTGCGCTCGGTCGGCGAGCTCTTCCGCACCCTCGACCACGCCTACGGCGGCGGCCACGCCCGCCAGGCCCTCGTCCGGTACCTGGAGCACGAGGCCGAACCGATGCTGCGCGGCACGTACGGGGAGAACATCGGACGCCGGCTCTTCGCCGCCGCCGCCGACCTCACCCGGCTGGCCGGCTGGACCTCGTACGACATCGCCGCGCACGGCCTCGCCCAGCGGTACTTCGTCCAGGCGCTGCGGCTCGCCCAGGCGGCCGGCGACCGGGCCTACGGCTCGTACGTCCTCGTCACCATGAGCCACCAGGCCGTCTACCTCGGCCACGGCCGCGAGGCCGTCCAGCTCGCCCGGGTCGCCCAGCAGGGCATCGGCTCCGCCGCGCCGCCCGTCGTCCAGGCCCTGCTCCACTCGGTCGAGGCCCGCGGGCACGCCGTGCTCGGCGAGTCCCGGCCCTGCGGCGCCGCCCTCGCCCGGGCCGAACGAGCCCTGGAGGCGGCCCGGCCCGGCGACGAGGTGCCGTACTGGGCCAGGTCCTTCGACGAGGCCCAGCTCGCCGACGAGTTCGGGCACTGCCACCGCGACCTCCAGCAGTACCGGGCCGCCGCCCAGCACGCCGAGCGCGCCCTCCAGCTCCGCGCCCCCGGCTACGCCCGCAGCCGTCTGTTCTGCCGGGTCGTCCTCGCCACCGCGCGGCTCGCCCTCGGCGAGCTCGACCAGGCCTGCGCCCTGGGCGCCGAGGCCGCCCAGCAGGCCGCCGAGATGCGCTCGGCGCGCGCCGTCGAGTACGTCCGCGACTTCGAACGCCGCCTGGAGCCCTACCGCGACGCGCCCGCCGTCCGCACCTACCGCGACCGGGTGGCCGCCCTCGGCTGAGCCCGGTCGCGGAAGGGCCCTGCCGCCGCCGGGGGGCGACCCCTGCCGGCTGGCCGGCCCCCCGCCGAGCGGCTGTCAGGCGGCCTTCTCCGCCGGGGTGGCGGCGGCCGTCGTCTCCGGGGCCCGCAGGCCCAGGTCCGCCAGGAGGGCGGCGGCGGTGCGGCGCGCCGAGGCGAGCGCGCCGACGGGGGTGCCGGTGGCGCGGTGGTCCCCGCACACGTACAGGCCGGACAGCAGGCGCACCGGGCGCTCGGGGTCGAACGGCGGCCGCATCGCCGGGAAGGCGTGCGGGGTGTGGTGCAGGTCGAGCAGCTCCCACTCGTCCGTGGAGACCCCGTACAGCGTGGCCAGGTGCTTGCGGACCCGCCGTTCCGTGTCGTCCGGCGGGTCGCCCAGGATGGTCGAGGTGATCAGGGTCCGGCCCGCCGGCGCCCGGCTCGGGTCGACCGCGCTCATCACCGCCGTGTGCGCCACCGGGCCGCCCGCGTCGGACTCCACCAGCAGCATCGGATCGGCGGACGGCGGGGCGGGCGCCGTGTGGTGCAGCACGGTCGCCGCGTGGTAGTCGGGGACCCGCAGGCCCGGCAGCAGCTCGGCCGCCGTCCGCCCGCCCGTCGCGAGCACCACCGACCGGCAGCCGAACACCCCGTGCTCCGCCGTCGTCACCCGCGAGATCGACGCCTCCGTGACCCGGACCCCGGTCCGTACGGTGCCCGGTGGCAGCCCGGCCGCCAGCCGCTCCGGCAGCGTCCCGGAACCTCCCTCGGGCACCCCGAGCCGGCCCCGGGCGAAGGACCGCAGCGCCAGATCCGCCCGGCGGCTGGAGGTCGTCAGGTCCGGGTCACCGAGCAGCGCGGCGAGCAGCGGACGCAACACCCCCTGCACGGTACGGGCCGGCAGTCGGGCCGTCAGCGCCTCGCGCGCGGCCCGCTCCGTACGGGCCAGCAGGCGCGGGGCCGGGGTCGTGGCGAGCCGCACCAGGGACGCCCCCAGACGCGCCTGGTCGAGCGAGACGGCCGGATTGCGGGGGGCGCCGGCCAGGGCGCGCGCCACTCCGCGTGCGCCCCCCGCGCCCCCTGCGCCTCTGGGGGCGTGCGGGGCACCCCGTCCCGTACTCCGTGAGGCCCCCGCGCCCCTCGGGACGCTCCACGGGGTGTGCGGCGCGCCCCACCGCCCGTACCGTCCGTCGCTGTGCACGAGCACCCCGGGGGCGAACGGGCGCATGGCCACGCCGTCCAGCTCCGGTGTGGTGAACAGCGGGCCCACGCGGTCGAGCCGGAAGCCGTCGACGACGTCCGTCGCCATCCGGCCGCCGACTCGCGGCGCGGCCTCCAGGACCCTGACCGACAGACCGGCAGCGGTCAGCTGATGAGCCGTCGCGAGGCCGGCGATCCCGGCTCCCACGACGACGACGTCCGCGTTGTCGAGCACGTGCCCCTCCCCAGGTCGGTCGCGCTGTGTGGAGGCCTATGCCCCCAAGCAGCCCCCGGAATGCCCGAGTTCGCAAGAGACTAGGCACTGCCCCGGCGCCGGGAAGCCGCGCGCGACGGGCGTGCGGGCAGCACGGGGGAGCACACGGGGGCGAACGGGTGGGGCGGCGGGCGAGAAACGGCGGTGTGTCGGGCAGACGCGGTACGGCGGGGTGTCCGGGAGCCGCGGTACGGCGGGGCGTCGAGGGCCTGGGCGCGACGGGCCGTCAGGAAGTCGCGCGGTAAAGAGAGGTGAGGGGCCTCGCCGGGCGACGGGCGGTCAGCGGGCGGCGGCCCGTACCGAGTCGTCGATCGTCGGGAAGGCGAAGTCGAAGCCGGTCTCCAACAGCCGCCCCGGCAGCACGCGCTGGCTGCCGAGCACGTCCCGCGCGAACTCCCCGAGTACCACCCGCAGCGCGGGCGCGGGCACGTGGAGGAACGCCGGGCGCCGCAGCACGCGCCCCATCGCCGCCGTGACCTCCCGGTTGGTGACCGGCTCGGGCGCGGTGAGGTTCACGGGGCCGGACAGGGACGGGGTGTCGACCATGTGCCGCAGCGCGGCCACCTCGTCGTGCAGCGAGATGAAGCTCCAGTACTGGCGGCCGTCGCCCATCCGCCCGCCGAGTCCGGCCCGGAACAGCGGGAACAACCGGCCCCAGGCCCCGCCCTCGCGGGCCACCACCAGGCCCGTACGGGCGTACGCCACGCGGATGCCGGCCGCTTCGGCGGGCGCCGCGGCGGCCTCCCACTCCACGCACACCGACGGCAGGAAGCCCTCGCCCGCGGGCGCGCTCTCGTCGACGGCCCGGTCGCCGGTGTCGCCGTACCAGCCGAGGGCGGTCCCGCAGACCAGCACCTCGGGCGGGTCGGCGAGCGAGGCGAGGGCCTCGGCGACCGCGCGCGTGCCGAGCACGCGGCTGTCGCGGATCTCCCGCTTGTACGTGTCGTTCCAGCGCCGCTCGCCGACGCCGGCGCCCGCGAGGTGGACGACGGCGTCGACCCCGACGAGTCCCGCGGTGTCCACGTACAGCCGGGCCGGGTCCCACTCCACCTCGTCGGCGGTCCTGGCGGGCCGCCGGACCAGCCGCACGACCTCGTGGCCGTCGGCGCGCAGGGAGCGCACGAGCGCGGAGCCGATGAGCCCGGACGCCCCGGTGACGGCCACGCGCCGGCGGGGGGCGCGCGGGGGCGAGGGGCGGCGGTGTGACGGGTCCGGCTGCTCGGAGTGCCGCTGCGAGGTGTGCTGCATGGTGCTCATCCTGCCCTTCGCCGCCCGGCCGTGACACAGTGGTCCGCATGATCGTGCCGGAGATTCGGATACGCGAGGCGCGCGCCGCCGACGAGCCCGCCCTCGCCGAGCTGGACCGCACCACCTGGTCGCCCCTTCACGCCGTGATCCCCGCGCCGGAGCCGGGGCAGCCCTTCTACGACGAGCGGCACCGGCCGGAGCACCACCTGGTCGCGGAGCTCGGGGGCGCGGTCGTCGGCTACGTCCGGGTCGTCCCGCCCACCCCGCTGGCGTGCAACGCCCACGTGCGCCAGATCCAGGGCCTCGCCGTCTCGCGCGCCGCGCGCGGCCGGGGCGTGGCCCGCGCCCTGCTGCGCGCCGCGGCGACCCGCGCCCGCACCCAGGGCGCCACCCGCCTCACCCTCCGCGTCCTCGGCCCCAACGACCCCGCGCGTTCCCTCTACGAGAGCGAGGGCTTCCGGGTGGAGGGCGTCCTGCCGGGGGAGTTCTTCCTGGACGGGGCGTACGTGGACGACATCCTGATGGGCCGGTCCCTGACGGACTGACCCGGCGCCCTCCGCCGTCGCGCCGCGCCTCTGTCCCGCGTGCCCCTCGGTTCGCGCCCGGTGCCGACGATGCCTCCGGGTGCCGGTGGGCGGGCCACCCCCCGGCCCGGTCGCGGGGCCTTCGCACGCCCCCCGTCGTGGGCGCGCAACCGGCCCCGCGTCAGCCCTCCCCGCCCCCCGTCAACCCGCCCACCCCCGCCGTCAGTTCCCGCAGGCACCGCACCGCCAACGCCGCCGGGCCGCCCTCGCCCGCCGCCGGGGCGTCCGTCGGGGCCCAGGTCTCCAGGGCGAGGCGGATCGCGGCGGTGGCGGCCGCGGCGGTGAGGCGGAGGGCGAGGGGGTCGGCGTGGGGAGGGGCGAGGGCGGTGAGGACCTCGCGGAGGCGTTCCTCGGACTCCTGGTTGACGCGGTACCAGACGGCCCGCAGGGCCGGGTCGTGCTCCGCCGCGCGCAGCAGGCCGCGGGTCCAGCGCAGGCCCTCCGCCGCCTCGTCGTCGGCCGCGGTCAGGGAGTCGGCGACGGACCGCTCCAGGGCGGTGGCCAGGTCCGTGCCCGGCGGGGTGGCGGCGAGCTCGGCGCGCCAGCGGTCGGCGCCGCCCGCGAGCAGCGGGGCGACCGCGTCCTGCTTGGAGCGGAAGTAGCGGTAGAAGGTGCGCAGCGCGACCCCGGCCCGCTGGGCGATGTCCTCGGCGGTGGTGTCGTCGGGGCCGCGCTCGGTGAACAGCTCGGCGGCGGCGCGGGCGATGTCGAGCTGGGTGGCGGCCTTGCGGCGCTCCGTCAGGGAGGGGGGCTTGGTGCTCACCCCACCCAGCGTACGCTCGCGGCTGCCATGCGTGCACTCCGTGCAGCTATGGCAAAACGTGTCACTTAGGCGTACGGTTGCCGCATGAACCAGCTGACCCGTTACGAAGGACGTCGCGCACTCGTCACCGGCGGCGGCTCCGGCATCGGCCAGGCCACCGTGCTGCGCATGCTCGCGGAGGGCGGCACCGTCGTCGCCGCCGACATCAGCGAGGCCGGCCTCAAGGACACCGTCGCCAAGGCGGGGGACTCCGCCGGCCGCCTCACCACCCTCGTCGTGGACATCGCCGACGAGAGCTCCGTACGCGAGGGCGTCGCCGCCGCCGTCACCGCCCTCGGCGGTCTGGACGTGCTCGTCAACGCGGCCGGCATCCTGCGCTCCTCGCACACCCACGAGACCGCACTCGACGCCTTCGAGCAGGTGATCCGGATCAACCTCACCGGCACCTTCCTCGTCATCCGCGAGGCCATACCGGCGCTCCTGGAGGGCGACGACCCGGCCGTCGTCAACTTCTCCTCCACCTCGGCGATGTTCGCCCACCCCTACATGGCGGCCTACGCGGCCAGCAAGGGCGGCGTCCAGTCCATGACGCACGCCCTCGCCGCCGAGTACGCCAAGCAGGGCATCCGCTTCACCGCCGTGCAGCCCGGCTCCATCTCCTCCGGCATGACCGACGGCTCCGGAGCCAGCGGGCAGTCCATGGGCCCCGGCCTGCCCGAGGACACCGACTGGTCCCTCTTCGCCAAGCTCGCCCCCGCCCTCGGCCAGGGCTTCGCCGGCCCCGAGACCGTCGCCGGTGTCGTCGCCATGCTCGCCAGCGAGGACGGGAAGTTCATCACCGGCACCGAGGTCCGCATCGACGGCGGCACCCACTTCTGAGCTCCCCGACGAGGACACAGACCGCCCGGTTCGGCCCCTCCGTACCCCCTACCCGGGGCCGAACCGGGCCCACAGCCGTGGGAAGCGGGCCGCGAGCACGGCCTCGTCGTCCAGGTCGAACGGCGTGCCCTCCGGCTCCGCCCCCGGCGGCGGGATCCCCAGGTCCGGCGTCTCCGCGCCGGTCAGCTGCTCGTACGCCTCGTCCGCCGCGAAGCCCAGCTCCTCGCCGTCCCCGTCGATCTCCTCGTCGAAGTCGTCCAGCAGCTCCGCCAGCGCGTCCGGATCGTGCACCCCGCCCTCGAAGACCTCCCGGCCCTGGGCGATCAGCCAGCACCGGAACCAGTCGAAGGCGTCGTCGCTCGCCCCGCCGAGCAGCACCGCCGCCGCGCCCCACAGATCCCAGGTGTACGCGCGGTTGTAGCGGGCCTCGAAATGGCGGGCGAAGTCGACCACGGAGTCCGGATCGAGCTGCGTCAGGCGCTCGACGAGCAGGTCGGCGTGCTCCTCCGGATCGCCCTCGGCGCGCTCCCGGGTGGAGTCGATGATCTCCCAGAACTCCGTCTCGTCCATCACGGGACCAAGCATCGTGGGTCACGCCCGGCGACGCACCCGGAAGCGGCCGAAAACAATCCGGACAGAGGATGTCGTACTTTCCTGCCAGGCTCCTCGCATGACCGCTGAAACGAAGCCGCTCACCGGCCACGTCTGCCTCGTCGCCGGAGCCACCCGAGGAGCCGGCCGCGCCATCGCCGTCCAGCTCGGCACCGCCGGAGCCACCGTCTACGTCACCGGCCGCACCACCCGCGACCGGATCAGCGAGGTCGGCCGCGCCACCGAGACCATCGAACAGACCGCCGAACTCGTCACCGAGGCCGGCGGCCGGGGCATCGCCGTCCCCACCGACCACCTGGAGCCCGAGCAGGTCCGCGCCCTGGCCGACCGCATCGACCGCGAACAGGGCCGGCTCGACGTCCTCGTCAACGACGTCTGGGGCGGCGAGCACCTCATCGGCACGACCTTCGGCAAGAAGACCTGGGACATCGACCTCACCGACGGCCTGCGGATGCTCGAACTCGGCGTGAAGACCCACCTCGTCACCTCCCACACCCTCCTGCCGCTGCTCACCCGCCACCCCGGCGGCCTCGTCGTGGAGGTCACCGACGGCACCACCGCGTACAACGGCACCCACTACCGCGAGAACCTCTTCTACGACCTCGCCAAGAACGCCCCGATCCGGATGGCCTTCGGCCTCGCGAAGGAGCTGGCGGACGCCGCCGGCACGGCCGTCTCGATCAGCCCCGGCTGGCTCAGGTCCGAGCAGATGCTCGCCCACTTCGGCGTCACCGAGGACAACTGGCGCGAGGCCACGAAACAGCTGCCCGACTTCGCCGTCTCCGAATCCCCCGTCTACGTCGGCCGGGCCGTCGCCGCCCTCGCCGCCGACCCCGACCGGGCGCGCTGGAACGGACAGTCGCTCGACAGCGGACAGCTCGCGCGGGAGTACGGCTTCACCGACGCCGACGGCTCCCGGCCCGACTCCTGGGGCTACATGCTGGCCAAGGAAGCCGACCCCGACACCCGCGTGGAGGACTACCGGTAGGAGGACCACAGGCAGGAGGGCGAATCAGCGGTACGAGAACGGACCACCGGTACGAGGAATGACCTACCGGTAGCGGTCGGCCATGGCGCGGGCGGTCTCCGTGAACCGCTCGCGCAGGGCCGCCGGGGCCAGCACCTCCGCCTCCGCCCCGAGTCCCAGCAACTGGCCGAAGGCGACCTCCTCGTTCTCCACCCGCAGGGTCACCCGCACCCGGCCGTCCTCCTCCCGGACCCCCGCCGCCACCGCCTCCTCGGCGGCCGCCCGGTCCGTCACGTACGGCAGCCGCCGCGCCCCCGCCTCCGAGAGCCGCAGCACCACCTCGGCCCGCAGCAGCGAGCGCGCGAACTCGGCGGACCGCTCGGACCAGAACGCCGCCAGATCGAAGTCCGGATCCCGTACGAAACGTTCCTCGCGCACCTCGACCGCGCCGAACCGGTCCACCCGGTACGTCCGCCACGACGCGCCCGCCCGCGCGCACACGTACCAGACACCGGCCTTCAGCACGAGCCCGTACGGCTCCAGCTCCCGCGCCACCTCGCCGTCGCCCCGCCGGTAGCGGGCCGACACCGGCCGGTCGTCCCAGACCGCCTCCGCGAGCGGGGCGAGCAGCTCCGGCGTCTCCGGCTCCTGGTACCAGCCGGGCGCGTCCAGGTGGAAGCGCTGCGCCGCCGAGCGGGGAGCGTCCCGCAGCGACGGCAGCAGCGCCGCCGACACCTTCAGGCGCGCCGCCGAGGCGGCGTCCTCCAGGCCCATGTCCCGCAGCGCCCCCGGCAGTCCGGACAGGAACAGCGCCTCCGCCTCGCCGCGCGCGAGCCCCGTCAGCCGGGTCCGGTAGCCGCCCACCAGGCGGTAGCCGCCCGCCCGGCCCCGGTCCGCGTACACCGGTACCCCCGCCTCCGAGAGGGCGAGGGCGTCGCGGGTGACGGTCCGCTCCGACACCTCCAGCTCGGCGGCGAGTTCGGCGGCGGTCATGGACGGGCGGTTCTGCAGCAGCAGGACCATCTTGATGAGGCGAGCGGCACGCATGACTCCATCATGCGTGCCGCTCGACCGACTTGTTTTCTGTGACCCTTTACAGGCCGTAGCGCTCCCGCGCCTCCTTCACGGCCGTCGCCTGGACCTCGCCGCGGCGGGCGAGCTGGGCCAGGGCGGCGACCACGATCGACTGGGCGTCGACGCCGAAGTGGCGGCGGGCGGCCTCGCGGGTGTCCGACAGGCCGAAGCCGTCGGCGCCCAGCGAGCTGTAGTCCTGCTCGACCCACTGCGCGATCTGGTCCGGGACCTGGCGCATGTAGTCGGACACGGCCAGGACCGGGGACTCCACGCCCGCCAGGGCCTGGCGGACGTACGGCACGCGCTCCTCGCCGCGCAGCAGGGCCGCGTCGGCCTCCAGCGCGTCGCGGCGCAGCTCGGTCCAGGAGGTCGCGGACCACACGTCGGCGGCCACGCCCCACTCGGCGGCGAGCAGCTTCTGCGCCTCCAGGGCCCAGTGGATGGCCGTGCCGGAGGACAGCAGCTGGATGCGGGTGGCGTTCGCGGGCAGCTCCAGGCCGGCCGACTCGGCCGTGTTGAAGCGGTACAGGCCCTTGATGATGCCCTCGTCGATCCCGGCACCGGCCGGCTTGGCCGGCTGCGGCATCGGCTCGTTGTAGACGGTGAGGTAGTAGAAGACGTCTCGGTCCTCGCCCTCGGCCGCCTCGCCGTACATGCGGCGCAGGCCCTCCTTGACGATGGCCGCGACCTCGTAGGCGAACGCCGGGTCGTAGGTCAGCGCCGCCGGGTTGGTGGCCGCGATCATCGGGGAGTGGCCGTCGGCGTGCTGCAGGCCCTCACCGGTCAGGGTGGTGCGGCCGGCGGTGGCGCCGACGAGGAAGCCGCGGCCGAGCTGGTCGCCGAGCTGCCACATCTGGTCGGCGGTCCGCTGCCAGCCGAACATCGAGTAGAAGATGTAGAACGGGATCATCGCCTCGCCGTGCGTCGCGTACGACGTCGAAGCGGCGATGAAGTCGGCCATGGAGCCGGCCTCGGTGATGCCCTCGTTCAGGATCTGGCCGTTGACGGCCTCCTTGTAGTACATCAGCTGGTCGCGGTCGACCGGCTCGTACGTCTGGCCCTTCGGCGAGTAGATGCCGAGCGAGGGGAACAGCGACTCCATGCCGAAGGTGCGGGCCTCGTCGGGGACGATCGGCACCCAGCGCTTGCCGGTCTCCTTGTCGCGGACCAGGTCCTTGATCAGGCGCACGAAGGCCATCGTGGTGGCGACGGACTGCGAGCCGGAGCCCTTGTCGAAGGCGGCGAAGGTCTTCTCGGCCGGCGCCGGCAGCGGCGCCAGCGGGTGCACGCGGCGGGCCGGGGCGGGGCCGCCGAGGGCGGCGCGGCGCTCCTGGAGGTAGCGGACCTCGGGGGAGTCGGCGCCCGGGTGGCCGTAGGGCACCACGCCGTCGACGAACTGCGCGTCGGAGATCGGCAGCTCAAGAAGGTCACGCATGTTCTTGAACTCGTCCGTCGACAGCTTCTTCATCTGGTGGTTCGCGTTCTTCGACGCGAAGCCCTCACCGAGGGTGAAGCCCTTGACGGTCTGCGCCAGGATGACGGTCGGCGCGCCCTTGAACTCCAGCGCGGCCTTGTACGCGGCGTAGACCTTGCGCGGCTCGTGGCCGCCGCGGGAGAGGTGGAAGCACTCGAGGATCTTGTCGTCGCTCAGCAGCTTCGCCATCTCGACGAGCGCCGGGTCCTTGCCGAAGAAGTCCTCGCGGATGTAGGCGGCGTCGCGGGTCTGGTACGTCTGGACCTGCGCGTCCGGCACCTCGCGGAGGCGGCGGACGAGGGCGCCGGTGGTGTCGAGCGCGAACAGCTCGTCCCAGGCGTTGCCCCACAGGGACTTGACGACGTTCCAGCCGGCGCCGCGGAACTGGGCCTCCAGCTCCTGCACGATCTTGAAGTTGGCGCGGACCGGGCCGTCGAGGCGCTGCAGGTTGCAGTTGATGACGAAGGTCAGGTTGTCCAGACCCTCGCGGGCGGCCAGTGCGAGGGCCGCCGTCGACTCGGGCTCGTCCATCTCGCCGTCGCCGAGGAAGGCCCAGACGTGCGAGGAGGAGACGTCCTTGATGCCGCGGTTGGTCAGGTAGCGGTTGAAGCGCGCCTGGTAGATCGCGGAGAGCGGGCCGAGGCCCATGGAGACGGTGGGGAACTCCCACAGCCAGGGCAGGCGGCGCGGGTGCGGGTAGGAGGGCAGGCCGTTGCCGCCGGCCTCCTGCCGGAAGTTGTCGAGGTGGGTCTCGGTCAGGCGGCCGTCGAGGAAGGCGCGGGCGTAGATGCCGGGGGAGGCGTGGCCCTGGATGTAGAGCTGGTCGCCGGAGCCGGCGGCGTCGCCGGACTCCTTGCCCTTGAAGAAGTGGTTGAAGCCGGTCTCGTAGAGCCAGGCCGCGGAGGCGAAGGTGGCGATGTGGCCGCCGACGCCGTGCTTGGAGCCGCGGGTGACCATGGCGGCCGCGTTCCAGCGGTTCCAGGCGGTGATCTTCCGCTCCATCTCCTCGTCGCCGTCGATGACCGGCTCGGCGGAGGTCGGGATGGAGTTGACGTAGTCCGTCTCCAGGAGCTTGGGCAGGTCCAGGCCCGCACCCTCGGCGTGCTGGAGCGTGCGGCGCATCAGGTAGGCGGCCCGGTGCGGGCCGGCGGCCTTGGTGACGGCGTCGAGGGAGGCCGCCCACTCGGCGGTCTCCTCGGTGTCACGGTCCGGGAGCTGGTCGAGCTCGCTCGGAATCTTGCCTACGGGATCGGTCATGATCGCCGCCTTCCGGACAGGTGGGGGTGGAGATAAAGGGGGCCTTGTCTGGCAGGACAGGGCGGTGGGCCGGGGTACGGCCCGCCGAAGACTGTAAGCCGCCGATCGATGATCGATCAAAGCTTCGCAGAGAAAAAGATGCCCGGAGCACCAAAGTCGGCACAGGGTGCCGCGAAAACGGGCACCCGGTGCCTTGTTTTCGCAGGTGAGCCTCGGCGTCTGAGAGCCCCCTCGCACAAACGAGCGGGCCCGCCGGAGGAGGTGGACCCGCTCGTACGATGGCCGGAATCCATCGCCGGCGAGGAGCGTCAGGCGCGCGGGGCGCAGCCCAGGACGTGCGCCTTCACCAGCGCCCCGATGTGCGGATCCGCCCTGCGGAACGCCTCCACCAACTCCTGGTGCTCCTCCGCGTACGACTTCTGCACCGTGCCCAGCCAGCGGATCGACAGGGCCGTGAACACCTCGATGCCGAGCCCCTCCCAGGTGTGCAGCAGCACGCTGTTGCCGGCCGCCTTCACCAGCTCCCGGTGGAAGGCCACCGTGTGCCGCACCTGCGCCGTGCCGTCGGAGACCGCGTCCGCCTCGTACAGGGCCGCCACGTGCGGCTCCAGGGCCGAGCAGTCCGCCGACAGCCGGGGCGCCGCCAGCTCCGCCGCGATCTGCTCCAGACCGGCCCGTACGGGATAGCTCTCCTCCAGGTCGGCCGCCGTCAGATTCCGCACCCGCACGCCCTTGTTGGGCGCCGACTCGATCAGCCGCAGCGACTCCAGCTCCCGCAGCGCCTCCCGGACCGGGGTCTGCGAGACCTCCAGCTCCGTCGCGATCCGTCGCTCCACGATGCGCTCGCCCGGCTTCCAGCGGCCGCTGACGATGCCCTCCACGATGTGCTCGCGGATCTGCTCGCGCAGCGAATGGACGACGGGCATGGTCATGGGAGGCCGCTCCTTAGGGAGTCACTGGACACTTAGACAATACGGCGGCGCCCCCGCCCGGAAACACATCCGGACGGGGGCGCCGCAGGTGAGGCTTGTTACGTTGCCTTTCGGCCCCGCGCCTTACAGACCGAGGTCGACCTCGAACTCGCCGGCCTCGAGGATCGCCTTGACGGCCGTCAGGTAGCGGGCGGCGTCTGCGCCGTCCACCAGGCGGTGGTCGTAGGACAGGGCGACGTACGTCATGTCGCGGATCGCGATCGTCTCACCCAGGTCCGGGTGGTTCACGACGACCGGACGGCGCACGGTGGCGCCGATGCCCAGGATGGCGACCTGGTTCGGCGGAACGATGATCGTGTCGAACAGCGCGCCGCGCGAACCGGTGTTGGAGATGGTGAAGGTCGCACCGGCCAGGTCGTCCGGCGTGATCTTGCTCGCGCGCACGGCGGCGGCGAGCTCCGCGGTCTTCTTGGAGATGCCGGCGATGTTGAGGTCGCCCGCACCCTTGATGACCGGGGTCATCAGACCCTTCTCGGAGTCCACCGCGATACCGATGTTCTCGGTGTCGAAGTAGGTGATCGTGCCGTCGGCCTCGTTGATCCGGGCGTTGATGACCGGGTGGGCCTTCAGCGCCTGGGCCGCCGCCTTCACGAAGAACGGCATCGGGGAGAGCTTGACGCCCTCACGGGCGGCGAAGGCGTCCTTCGCCCGGGCACGCAGCCGCATCAGCTTGGTGATGTCGACCTCGACGACCGAGGTCAGCTGGGCCTGGCCGTGCAGCGCCTTCATCATGTTGTCGCCGATGACCTTGCGCATGCGGGTCATCTTGACGGTCTGGCCGCGCAGCGGGGAGACCTCCAGGGCCGGGGCCTTCGGCGCGGCTGCGGGGGCGGCAGCGGCGGCGGGGGCCGGGGCGGCCTTCTTGGCCTCGGCGGCCGCGAGGACGTCCTGCTTGCGGATACGACCGCCGACGCCGGTGCCCTTGACGGCCGCCAGGTCGACACCGTTCTCGGTGGCGAGCTTGCGGACCAGCGGGGTCACGTAGGCGCCGTCCTCCGCCGGCGCAGAGACCTGCGCGGCGCCAGCCGCTCCAGCGGAGCCGGTGCTTGCACCGGGGGCGGGGGCGGCAGCGGCCGGGGCCGGGGTGACCGGGGCCGGAGCCTGGGTGGCGGGAGCCGCGGCGGGGGCCGGGGCCGGCGCGGGCGCCGGAGCGGCGGGAGCCGCCGGGGCGGGAGCCGGAGCCGGAGCGGCGGGGGCGGCCGGAGCCGCGGCGGGGGCCTCCTGCGCCGGAGCCGGAGCGGCCGGAGCCGGAGCGGCGGCCGGGGCGGCACCCGCGGCGCCGATGACGGCCAGCTTGGCGCCGACCTCGGCGGTCTCGTCCTCGCCGACGACGATCTCCAGGAGGACACCGGAGGCCGGGGCGGGGATCTCGGTGTCGACCTTGTCCGTCGACACCTCGAGCAGCGGCTCGTCGGCCTCGACGGTCTCGCCGACCGACTTCAGCCAGCGGGTGACGGTGCCCTCGGTGACGGACTCGCCGAGCGCCGGAAGGACGACGTCGGTGCCCTGGGCGGAGCCCGCACCGGCGGCGGCCTCGGCGGTCGGCGCCGGGGCCGGCTCCTGGACCTCGGTGGACGGGGTGGCCTGCGGCGCCGGGGCGGCCGGGGCCGGGGCCTCCTGCGCCGGAGCCGGGGCGGCCTCGGCGGCCGGAGCCGGCGCGCCAGCAGGCTGCGCGGCGCCAGCCGCTCCAGTGGAGCCGGTGCTTGCACCGGGACCCGAGCCGTCGTCGATGATGGCCAGCTCGGCGCCGACCTCGACCGTCTCGTCCTCGGCGACCTTGATGGAGGCCAGGATGCCCGAGGCGGGGGCGGGGATCTCGGTGTCGACCTTGTCGGTCGAGACCTCGAGCAGCGGCTCGTCGGCCTCGACACGCTCGCCCTCGGCCTTGAGCCAGCGGGTGACGGTGCCCTCGGTGACGCTCTCGCCGAGCGCCGGCAGGGTTACGGAAACCGACATGGTTTCAGTTGCTCCTCACGAATTGCGGAAAGTGGTCGTCGCGCCCGTAGATGACGTGAGCGTCAGTCGTGCGAGTGCAGGGGCTTGCCGGCCAGGGCCAGGTGGGCCTCGCCGAGCGCCTCGTTCTGCGTCGGGTGGGCGTGGATCAGCTGCGCGACCTCGGCCGGCAGCGCCTCCCAGTTGTAGATCAGCTGCGCCTCGCCGACCTGCTCGCCCATGCGGTCACCGACCATGTGGACGCCGACCACGGCACCGTCCTTGACCTGGACGAGCTTGATCTCGCCCGCGGTCTTCAGGATCTTGCTCTTGCCGTTGCCCGCGAGGTTGTACTTGAGGGCGACGACCTTGTCCGCGCCGTAGATCTCCTTGGCCTTGGCCTCGGTGATGCCGACGGAGGCGACCTCCGGGTGGCAGTACGTCACCCGCGGCACGCCGTCGTAGTCGATCGGGACGGTCTTCAGACCGGCGAGCCGCTCCGCCACGAGGATGCCCTCGGCGAAGCCGACGTGCGCCAGCTGGAGCGTCGGGACCAGGTCGCCGACCGCGGAGATCGTGGGCACGTTGGTCCGCATGTACTCGTCCACCAGGACGTAGCCGCGGTCCATCGCGATGCCCTGCTCCTCGTAGCCGAGACCGGCCGAGACCGGGCCGCGGCCGATGGCGACGAGCAGCACCTCGGCCTCGAAGGTCTTGCCGTCGGCCAGGGTGACCTTGACACCGTTCTCGGTGTACTCGGCCGACTGGAAGAAGGTGCCCAGGTTGAACTTGATGCCCCGCTTGCGGAAGGCGCGCTCCAGCAGCTTGGAGCTGTTCTCGTCCTCGACCGGCACGAGGTGCTTCATGCCCTCGATGACCGTGACGTCGGTGCCGAAGGACTTCCACGCCGAGGCGAACTCGACGCCGATGACACCGCCGCCGAGGATGATCGCGGACTCCGGGACCCGGTCCAGGGTCAGCGCGTGGTCCGAGGTGATGATCCGGTTGCCGTCGATCTCCAGACCGGGCAGCGACTTCGGCACGGAACCGGTGGCGAGGAGGACGTGACGACCCTCGACGCGGCGGCCGTCCACGTCGACGGAGGTCGGGGAGGACAGGTGACCGGTGCCCTCGATGTACGTCACCTTGCGGGAGGCGACCAGACCCTGCAGACCCTTGTAGAGGCCCGAGATCACGTCGTCCTTGTACTTGTGCACGGCCTTGATGTCGATGCCCTCGAAGGAGGCCTTGACACCGAACTGCTCCGCCTCGCGCGCCTGGTCGGCGACCTCGCCGGCGTGGAGCAGGGCCTTCGTCGGGATGCAGCCGTTGTGCAGGCAGGTGCCGCCGAGCTTGTTCTTCTCGATCAGTGCGACGTCCAGGCCCAGCTGCGCTCCGCGCAGCGCCGCGGCGTAACCGCCGCTACCGCCGCCGAGAATCACTAGGTCGAAAACGGTGCTGGCGTCGTTCGCCACGTCACGTCCTCCATGCATGTGCGCTCGTCGCCCGTCTTCGGTGACGGGGCGGCGGCTGGTTCCGGCCGCTTTTCTTCGGCCCTGTGGTGGGGGCCCTGTCCTGCCGAGAACCCATCTTCGCACTTGTTGCCGGATGGCGGGACGCGGGGCCGGGCACTGAGACGGCCGATCGTCCGTACGGGCGGGTGGCGGAGGCGTACGAACCTACGGATTTCGTCGCCGGCGAACGGAAACGGGGCGAAGGGAAACGGGGCCACGGAAACGGGGCCCACGGAAACGGGGCCCACGGAAACGGGGCCCATGGAAACAATGCGCCCGCGGGGACCCGGTACGTACGGCCCGGGTACGCGTACGGCCCCGGGGCTCGCGTCCCCGGGGCCGTACGGATCACACCCTGGCTACAGCTCGCCCTCGGCGGTGAGCTCCGCGAGCCGCACCAGCGTGCGGACCGAGGAGCCCGTACCGCCCTTCGGGGTGTAGCCGTAGGGGGCGCCCTCGTGGAAGGCCGGGCCCGCGATGTCCAGGTGGGCCCAGGTGATGCCCTCGCCCACGAACTCCTTCAGGAACAGACCGGCCACCAGGCCGCCGCCCATCCGCTCGCCCATGTTGGCGATGTCCGCGGTCGGGGAGTCCATGCCCTTGCGCAGGTCCGCCGGCAGCGGCATCGGCCAGGACTGCTCGCCGACCTCCTCGGCGATCTCGTGGATCGCGGTGCGGTAGTCGTCGTCGTTGGCCATGATGCCGAAGGTGCGGTTGCCGAGCGCCAGGACCATGGCACCGGTCAGGGTGGCCACGTCGACGATCGCGTCCGGGTTCTCCTCGCAGGCCTTGGTCAGCGCGTCCGCGAGGACGAGCCGGCCCTCGGCGTCCGTGTTGAGGACCTCGACGGTCTTGCCGCTGTACATGCGCAGCACGTCGCCCGGGCGGACGGCGGTGCCGGACGGCATGTTCTCGGCCAGCGCCAGCCAGCCGGTGACGTTGACGGCGAGGCCCAGGCGGGCGGCGGCCACGACGGTGGCGAACACGGCGGCGGCACCGCTCATGTCGCACTTCATCGTCTCGTTGTGGCCGGCCGGCTTCAGGGAGATGCCGCCCGAGTCGTAGGTGATGCCCTTGCCGACCAGGGCGAGGGTCTTCTCCGCCTTCGGGTGCGTGTAGGCGATGCGGACCAGGCGCGGCGGGTTCGCCGAGCCGGAGCCGACGCCCAGGATGCCGCCGTAGCCGCCCTTGGTGAGCGCCTTCTCGTCGAGGACCTGGACCTTCAGGCCGTGCTCCTTGCCGGCGGCCTGCGCGGCGGCGGCGAACGCGGCCGGGGTCAGGTCGTTCGGCGGCTGGTTGATCAGGTCGCGGGCCCGGTTCATCTCCTCGGCGACGGCGACCGCGCGCTCCACCGCGGCCTTGTGGGCCTTGTCCCGGGGCTTGGCGCCGAGCAGGGCGACCTCGGCCAGCGGCTTCTTCGCGCCCTCGCCGTTCTCCTGGTACGCGGTGTAGGCGTACGCGCCGAGCAGCGCGCCCTCGGCGACGGCGCCGGCGTCCGCGGGGGAGGCGATCGGCAGCGCGAAGGCGGCCTTCTTCGAGCCGGTCAGGGCGCGGGCGGCGGTGCCGGCGGCACGCCGCAGGGCCTCCGTCCGGTAGGCCTCGCCGTCCTCGGGGGCGGAGCCGAGGCCCACGGCCAGGACGACGGGAGCCTTCAGGCCGGCGGGGGAAGGCAGCTTGGTCGCCTCACCCTCGGCACCGGAGGCGCCCAGAGTCGCGAGGACGGCGGCGAGGCCGCCGTCAAAGGCCTTGTCGACGGCCTCGGCGCCCGGGGCCACGACGAGCGTCTTGCCGGACTTCGCGACGCCGACCACGACGGCGTCGGCGCGCAGCGTCGCCGCTCCGGCGGTGCTGAGAGTGAGAGCAGTCACGGTGGTGAATTCTCGCTTCCGTTGAGTTCTGTGGCGGTCGAGGGATGGGCCGACCGTGCCCGCCGCATCGTATTTCGGCCCGATGAGCGCCGGTAATGAGCCTACGCTCGCCCGGCGGCCTCGCTCACAGCGGCGTTGATTCACTCATCCGTGGTGTCTCTTTCGGGTTTACGACGCGGGCCCGCCGGCCCCGTCCCAGACTCGCCTCAACCGCGCAAGGGAGACCACCGCCCTTCGCGCCATCTGCGACGACTCCACAGGGCCCGCCCGTCGGCGGCGCCTGCCGAGGGGGGACACCCACCGATGGACTCCGGCCGATTCCGTACGCCCAGAACCACCGCCCGCCCGCCCCGCACCTCTCCCACGGGCCGGGCGCCCCGGCCCGCCCGCAGGGCCTCCCGGCTCGCCGTCCTCGCCGCCGCCGGACTGCTCGCCACCGTCGTGCCCTCGGCGCGGGCGGGCGCCGCCGAGCCGGTCCCGCGGATCGACCTGACGGTGCTCGTCGTCGACGACGGCAGCAGCGCGATCGACGCGATCACCGCCGAACTGAAGGGCTCCGGCGTCCCGTACCGCACCCTCGACCTCACCGACCCCGGCCGGCCCCTGCTGACCCCCGCCTTCCTCAGCGAGCCCTCCGACGCCGCCACCGGCCGGCCCCGCGCCCGCTACCAGGGCGTCGTCCTGCCGCACGAGTCCGCCTTCGGCCCCGACTCCGCCGAACAGGCCGCGCTCGTCGCGTACGAGAAGACGTACCGCATCCCGCAGGTCGACGCCTCCACCTGGGCCCATCCCGGCGTCGGCCTCGACTACACCTCGGACGGCGGCTGGGCCGGCGTCCTCGACGGCGCCCGGGCCCACGTCACACCCGCCGGGAAGGCCGGCCCCTTCCGCGACCTGCGCGGGACGCTGACCTTCGAGGACAACGACCCGCACGTCTCCGAGAGCTACGGCTACGCGGGCCGCCCCCGCGCCGGCTACACCAGCTACCTCGACATGCCCGCCGCGGACGGCGGCCGGATCAGCCTCATCGGCGAGTACGCCCACGACGGGCGGCGCGAACTCGTCGTCACCTTCGCCTCCAACCCGCACCAGCGTCAGTTCCGGGTCCTCGCCCGCGGCATCGTCGAATGGCTCACCCAGGGCGTCCACCTCGGCCAGAGCCGCAACTACCTCTCCGTCCACGTCGACGACGTCCTCGCCCCCGACGCCCGCTGGGACCCGGTGCGCGACTGCACCCCGGGCGACCTGGACTGCCCCGGCGGCGACGGCGAGACCGGCGGGGACCCCATCCGGATGACCGCCGACGACGCCGCGTACGCCGCCGCCTGGCAGCAGTCCTCCGGCTTCCTCCTCGACATGGTCTACAACGGCGGCCAGGGCGAGCAGTGGAAGGCCGAGCACGGCGGCACCGACCCGCTCGCCGCCCGCCTGATCGCCGACCGCGACCGGTACCGGTGGATCAACCACACCTACACCCACCCCTTCCTCGGCTGCGTCCAGGACACCAGGACCGTCCCCTGGACCTGCGCCAAGGACGCCACCGGCGCCACGAAGTGGACGAGCCGCGCCGAGATCTCCGCCCAGATCCGCGACAACCTCGACTGGGCGTACGCCAAGGGCATCCCCGTCGACCGCGGCGAACTGGTCACCGGCGAGCACTCCGGCCTCAGAACCCTGCCGCAGCAGCCCGTGGACAACCCGAACCTCGCCCCGGCGCTCGCCGACAACGGCGTGAAATGGACCGCGAGCGACAACTCCCGCGAGCCGCGGCAGCGTTCCGTCGGCACCGGGCCCGGCGCCGCGAGGACCGTGCCCCGCCACCCCATGAACGTGTACTACAACGTGGGCACCGCCGCCGAGATGACCGACGAGTACAACTGGATCCACACCTCCCGCGCCGACGGCGGCAGCGGCGCCTGCGAGCACGACCCGGCCTCCACCTGCCTGCCCGCGCCGCTCGACACCGCCACCGGCTACGCCGCCCACATCGTGCCGCAGGAGGCCCGCACCGCCCTCGGTCACGTCCTCGGCAACGACCCGCGGCCGCATTACGCGCACCAGTCCAACCTGGCCGAGGAACGCCTCCTCTACCCGGTCCTCGACAAGGTCCTCGCCGACTACCGTGAGCTGTTCGCCGACCACACCCCGCTCGTCAACCTCCGCCAGCGGGACGTCGGCGCCGAGCTGAGCCGCCGTACGGCCTGGGAGACGGCGCTCGCCGCCGGCCAGGTCACCGCCTACCGCGTCGGCACCACGGTCACCGTCAAGGCGCCCGCCGGCGTCGCCGTCCCGCTCACCGCCCCCGAGGGCACCCGCAAGCAACTCCTCCTCGGAACCGCGCCGTTCGGCAGCCCGTACGCCGGCACGCGGTCCGCCTGGACCACGCCGGAGGCGCTCCAGAGCGCGATCACCCTGCGCCTGCCCACCACCTGACCGCCGCCACCAGCACGCTCACGTTCCGGGGGGACACCACACATGCCGAGCAGTGGCCGTCACGTCACCATGCTCACCGAAGGCACCTATCCACACGTCCACGGCGGCGTCAGCACCTGGTGCGACCAGCTGATCCGGGGCATGCCCGAGGTCGACTTCCAGGTCCTCGCCCTCACCGGCAGCGGCCGCGAACCCGTCACCTGGGAACTGCCGCCCAACCTCTCCGACCACACCTCCTTCCCGCTCTGGGGCACCCGGCCCCGGGGCCGGGCCCCGCGCGGCCGCGAGCGGCGCCGCTTCCTCGACACCTACGAGCACTTCCTGCTCTCCCTCCTCGACCCCGCCGCGGGCTGCGACTTCGGCGAAGGGCTCTACGCGCTCGCCGCCCTCGCCCGCGAAGGACGGCTCACCGCCGCCCTGCGCTCCGAGCGGACCCTGCGCTCGCTCATGTGGATCTGGACCATGCCGCACCTGCCGACGGCCGCGGCCCGGCCCACCGTCCACGACGCCCTCACCGCCACCGACCTGCTGGAACACGCCCTGCGCCCGCTCGCCGCCAAGATCCCCGAAGGCCGCGTCGCCCACGCCGTCTCCAGCGGACTCGCCACGCTCCCGGCGCTCGCCGCCCAGCACTTCGAAGGGGTGCCCTTCCTGCTCACCGAACACGGCATCTACCTGCGCGAGCGCTACCTCGGCTATCGCACCGAGCCGCAGCGCTGGCCCGTCAAATCGTTCCTGCTCGGCTTCTACCGGGAGCTCAACTCCCTCGGCTACCGCAAGGCCGACCTCATCACCCCCTGCAACCAGTACAACCGGCGCTGGGAGGAACGCGGCGGCGCCCCCGCCGACCGCATCCGCACCGTCTACAACGGTGTCGACCCCGCCGCCTTCCCCTGGGCCGGACCCGAGCCGGAGATCCCCACCCTCAGCTGGGTGGGCCGCGTCGACCCCATCAAGGACCTGGAGACCCTGATCCGGGCGTACGCGATCTGCCGGGCCGAACTGCCCGAGCTCCGGCTGCGGTTGTTCGGCCCGGTCCCGGCCGGCAACGAGGACTACCGCACCCGCCTGGAGAAGCTGGCCGCCGAACTCGGCGTCACCGACGGCGTCACCTTCGAGGGACGCGCCTTGGACGTCGCCGGGGCCTACGCGGCCGGGAACGTCGTCGTGCTCTCCTCGATCAGCGAGGGCTTCCCCTTCTCCCTGATCGAGGCCATGTCCTGCGGCCGGGCCACCGTCTCGACGGACGTCGGCGGCGTGCGCGAGGCCGTCGCCGACACCGGCCTGGTCGTGCCGCCCCGCGAACCGGCCGTCATGGCCGCCGCCCTCAGCGACCTGCTGCGCGACGCCGAGCGCAGGGCCGACCTCGCCCGCCGGGCCCGCCAGCGGGTCGTCGACCGCTTCACCCTCCACCGCTCGGTCGACGGCTTCCGCCGCATCTACCTCGAACTCGCCGGCCGCCCCGCCCCCGAACGACCCGAACCTGAGGACTGGACGGTCCGCCTCACCGACCCGTGGCGTACGGGCCTGATGGAAGGCGCGTGGGCATGAGCGGCTCGCTCTGGCTGACGAACGGCACGACGCGGGACGCTCTGCCGGCGATCCCGCGCCAACGGGCCTCCGGCTCGGGGCTGGGCTCGGGCGGCGGCGCGGGCGCCGCTCACGCCGTCGCCCCTGGAAGGGGCGCGGGCCCGGCAGGTCCTGGCACCGGCGCCGGCCCGGCCTCCGGCATCGGCTCTGGCTCCGCCTCCGCCTGCGGCACCGTCACGGCCTCCGGCCCCGGCGCGGGCCCGGCCCCGGGCATCGCCCCCCGCATCGGCCCCGGCGTGGGGGCGGCTGGTCCCGCCTTCGGCGTGGGCCCGGCCTCCGGCCCCGGCGTGGGCCCGGCCCCCGGCCCCACCCCCGCAGGCGGCACCGTTCTCGCCGCCGACCCCCTCGACGCACTCGCCGAACGGCTCGACGCGCTCACCGCCGTCGCCGTCCATCCCGACGAGATAGCGGCGATCCTCGAGTCCGACGGCATGACCGACGACCACATCCGCCTCACCTACGGCCGCGCCGACTCCTTCGCGCTCGCCGAGGACCTCTACGCCAGGACCGAGCGCCGCCACCCCGCCCCCGAGGCCCCGCCCGCGGGGCCCTGGCACGCCGGACTCGCCGGGTGTCTGCTGCGGGGCCTGGTCTTCGCGCTGCCCGGACTGGCCTACGTCCTCGGTGCCCCCCTGCTCTCCGCCGGACCCGGCCGGCACGGGCTGCCGCCCGGCGCCGTGCCGCTCGTCGCCGGGGCGGTCACGGGCTGGGTGTGGAACCAGGTCCTCGCCCACCGCGCGTACACCTGGCTCGGCCTCGGCGACCGTGGGGTCGCCGTCCGTGCCCTGCTCATCGGTGCCCCGGCGGGCGCGCTCGCCGGGGCGACCGTTGCGGCCCTCGCCGCCCGGCCGGGGGAGGGGGCGGCGGCGCTGTTCGGTGCCGGGCAGGCGCTCTACCTGGCGGCCGCCACCGTCCTCCTCGTCCTCGGCCGGGAGAGGGCCCTGCTGTGCGCGCTGCTCCCGCTCGCCGGCGCGGTGCCCGCCTTCCGGTACGAGCTGGCGGAGCCGTTGCGGGTGTGCCTCCTGCTGGTCTCGCTCACCGCGACGGTCGTCTTCGCGGCGCTGGTGCTGCGCCCGGCAGCGCGGCGGCCCAGGACCGCCCGCCCCGCACCCGGCCGGGGCGGACCGCCGCTCGTGGCGTCCCTTCCGTACGGCCTGTTCGGCCTCGGCAGCGGGCTGCTCGTGCTGTACGCGGGCGCCGATGCCGTCATCGCGCTGACGCTCTCCATGGGCCCGGCCGAATGGCTCCTGCACCGTTTCCGGGGCGCCACCCTGGCCCGGCTGCGGCTGCTGACGACGGCGCGCGAGTTCCGGCGCGCGGTCACGACGACGCTGGCCCGCTGCCTCGGCGGCTATCTGGCGGTGCTGCTCGTCCTCGCGGTCGCCGCCGCGCTGCTGTGGCCCGGCGCCGCCGCCCTCTCCGTGCCGCGGATCGGCTCGCTGCTCCTCGTCGGTGCCGTGCTGTGGCTGGGGCTGCTGCTCCAGGCGTTCGGCGCGGTCGCGGGCGCCGCGGTGGTGTGTCTGCTGGCCGCCGTGACGCAGGCCGTCGCCCCGGCCGCGGGCCCGGTCGCCGCGGGCGCGGCGGCGACCGTGCTCGGCGTGCTGACCTGTGCCCTGCTCGTACGACCGACCGCCCACCGTTTCTAGGGGCCGGACTGTGACTTCCCCGACGACTCCCTCCACGACTCCCGTGCCCTCCTCGTCCCCTTCCCTCCTGGTGCCGTTCTACGAGCACCCCGCCGACCGCCCCGAGGAGTGGGCCGCCGTCGTCGCGGCGGCCCGCGCCCTGTACGGAGTGGTCCTCAACCCGGCGAGCGGCGCGGGCCCGGCGCCCGACCCCGCGTTCGCGGAGGTCGCGGCCCGGCTGAGGGACGCCGGGGTGCGGGTCCTCGGCTACGCGGACACCGACTACGGCCGGCGCCCGCACCGCGAGGTCGTCGCCGACCTGCTCCGGCACCGCGACTGGTACGGGGCCGACGGCGCGTTCCTCGACCAGGTGCCGACCGAGCCGTCCGCGCTGCCGCACTACCGGCGGCTCGCGGTCGCCGCCCGGGCCGCCGGGGCGCGCACCCTCGTGCTGAACCACGGCGCCCACCCGGCCCCGGGTTACGAGGACGTCGCCGACCTGCTCGTCACCTTCGAGGGCCCCTGGGACTCCTACCGGGATCTGGACCTGCCGGTCGCCGACCACTACTGCCACCTGGTGTACGCGGCCCCGGCCGACGCCCGGCCCGCGACCCCGGTCGGCTGCGCGGTCCCCGGCACCGGAGCCCACCCCTGGGGCACGCTGCCGCACACCCTGGAGCCCGCCCGGTGAGACGCCTTCTGCCCCTCCTCGTGCTGCTGGTGCTCGCGGCGGCCTGCACGACCGCGCCACCCGCCCCGGACGACCGAGGCCCCGTGCCCCGCTGGCAGCCCCGGCCCGGCCTCGCCTGGCAGTGGCAGCTCAGCGGACGGCTCGACCCGTCGGTGGACGTCCCCGTCTACGACATCGACGGCTTCGACCACCCGGCGGCCACCGTCGCCGACCTGCACCGCCGGGGCCGCAAGGTGGTCTGCTACCTGTCCACCGGTGCCTGGGAGGACTTCCGTCCCGACGCCGGCCGCTTCCCGAAGGCCCTCCTCGGCAAGGGCAACGGCTGGCCGGGCGAACGCTGGCTCGACATCCGCCGCACCGACCTCCTCGCCCCGCTGATGGCGGCCCGCCTCGACATGTGCCGCGCCAAGGGCTTCGACGCGGTGGAACCCGACAACATGGACGGCTACACCCACCCCACCGGCTTCCCCCTCACCGCCGCCGACCAGCTCCGCTACAACCGCCTGATCGCCCGCCTCGCCCACGACCGCGGCCTCGCCGTCGCCCTGAAGAACGACCTCGACCAGATCCCCGAACTCCTCGACGACTTCGACTTCGCGGTCAACGAACAGTGCGCCCAGTACGACGAGTGCGAGCTCCTCGTCCCCTTCGTCCGGGCCGGCAAGGCGGTCTTCCACGTCGAGTACGAGCTGGACCCGGAGGAGTTCTGCCCCGAGTCGCACCGGCTCGGCCTGAGCTCGATGCGCAAGGAGTACGAGCTGGGGGCGTGGCGGCGGGCCTGCTCGCAGCCGCCACGGGAGCCACCTCTTCAGCAGCGGTAGCCGTGGGGAACCTGAAGGAGAGCCACGAAGATCTCGCGTCGTTGATTCCTTGCCGGAGCTGGTCCTCGGTCAGTTGTCGCGGCGGTCAGGAAACGATCACCCCAGCGTCAGCGCCACCACCCCCACCGTCAGCGCCGTCTCCTCCACCGCCCCGAAGACGTCCCCCGTCACCCCGCCGAAGCGCCGCACGCACCGCCGCAGCAACAGTTCCGACACGCCGAGCGCGGCGAGGGCGGCGAGCAGGGTGTGCAGGGCGTCGTACCAGGAGAAGAGCGCGCCGGTCGCCGCGCAGAGCAGGAGGACCGCCCCGGTCGTGAGGGCGGCGGCGCGGAGCGGGACCGTGGCGGCGACGACGGCGCCGAGGCCGTCGGGGCGGGCGGCCGGGACGCCGTGGCGGGAGGCGTGGGTGAGGGCGAGGCGGGCGAGGGTCGCGGCGAGGGCGGCGGCGGCCGCGCCGTGCGCCCAGCCCCGCCCGTACAGCTCGTACAGCGCGGCCACCTGGGCGAGCAGGGCGAAGAGCACCGTGATGACGCCGAAGGGGCCGATGTCGGACTGCTTCATGATGCGCAGGGCGTCCTCGGCCGGCTTCGCGCTGCCGAGGCCGTCGGCGGTGTCGGCGAGGCCGTCGAGGTGGAGGCCGCGGGTCAGCAGGGCGGGCACGGCGACGGTGAGGACGGCGGCGAGCAGCGGGCCGGAGCCGAGCAGCAGGAAGCCGCCGCCGACGGCCGCCGCGACCAGGCCGACGGCCAGGCCCGCGAGCGGGGCGCAGAGCATCCCGGCGCGTGCCGTGTCGCGGTCCCAGCGGGTGATGCGGGCGGGGAGCACGGTGAGGGTGCCGAAGGCGAAACGCAGGCCGTCCATCCGCGCAGGGTAGTGCCCCGGCCCGACGATCAAATCGGCCATACTGTCAGAAAACTGACCAACCGGCAGAGGGTGGCATGGGTCACTGGTTCTCGCGCAACATCGTCGAACCCGGGAAGCTCCCGCTGTTCCTGGCCCTGGCCTCCTTCGTCCTGACCTTCCTGGCCACCCGGACCGTCACCCGGCTCATCCGGGCCGGCAAGGGGCCCTTCGGCAACGTCTCCTCGGGCGGGCTGCACATCCACCACGTGGTGCCGGGGGTCGTCCTCACGGTGCTCGGCGGCTTCGGCGCGGTCGCCAGCGGCCGCCACGGCGTCGGCTCGGCGGTGTTCGCCGTGGTCTTCGGGATCGGGGCCGGGCTGGTCCTGGACGAGTTCGCGCTGATCCTCCACCTCGACGACGTCTACTGGTCGGAGGACGGCCGCAAGAGCGTGGAGGTGGTGGTCCTCACCGCCGCCCTGGTGCTGTTCACCCTGGCCGGTTTCTCGCCGCTCGGCGTGGACGACATGACCACCCAGGAGCGGCAGGACCGGGTCTCCTTCGTCCTGACCCTCGCCCTGAACTTCCTTCTCGTCCTGGTGACCCTGATGAAGGGAAAGTTCCGGATGGCCGTGATCGGCACCCTGATCCCCTTCGTCGCGATCGTCGGCGCCCTGCGGCTGGCCCGCCCCGGCTCCTGGTGGGCCCGCCGCCTCTACGCCCGGCGCCACCGGACGCGCGCCCGCGCCGAGGTCCGCGCGTACCGGCACGACAAGCGCTGGAGCCGGGTGCGACGGAAGGTTCAGGACCTGATCGGCGGCTTCCAGGAGCGGGTCCCGGGCCGCGGCTCCACGCCGCCGCGCTGACTCCGCTCCCGCCACTCACGGAAGCCGACGAGCAGCAGCACGGCCGCGATCGCGGCGAGGTGCTCCTTGCCGGCCAGGTTGTTCTTGACCATCACCTCGACCACCATCGCCACGATCACGAGGCCCCCGGTCCACCAGGCGCGGTGGCGCCAGCACACGTACACGGCGAGGCCGACCACCGCCGCCGAGGGCCCGGTGTCCACGACCCGCGCGTCGGAGGCGGGCAGTCCGAGCGGGCCGTCCGGCCCGAGGGCGATGCCGATCCGGGCGTACAGCGTGCCCGCGAGCGTCGCCAGGTACGCGAGGGCCAGGGTCCGCCACCGGCCGAGGCAGATCTCGGCGATCCCGAAGACCACCAGGATCTGCGCGAGCGCCCCCCACACCGGCAGGTCGAGCGCCGGCACGAACAGCGACAGCGGGGTACGCAGCAGGGCGAGCCACAGCGGGTCCTCGGCCCTGACCGAGCCGATGTCCTGCACCGGCTGGTAGCCCCAGTCCTGGTTCTGCACGATCTGGAACAGCGAGGTCAGACAGACCGCCGTCAGCGTCATCGGGATCGCCCGCCATCCGCGCGTCACCAGCCCGGCCCGTACGGTCCCGAACAGCGGGCCCCACTCCCGCCGGGCGAAGCCCTTGGCCCCGAGACTCAACGCCGGCCCTCCAGATGTCTGCGGTGCAGCCACTTGGGGAGCCCCGGAGCCTCCAGGAAGCCCTCGGCGCGGCCGGCGGCGACACCGATGCGCAGCAGGTCGGCGCTCTTCTCGAAGAGCATGAATCGGGGCTCCCAGATCGGTCGGTACTTGGCGTTGGCGCGGTACAGCGACTCGATCTGCCACCAGCGGGAGAAGAAGCTGAGCAGCGAGCGCCACAGGCGCAGCACGGGTCCCGCCCCGAGCTTCGAGCCGCGTTCGAAGACGGACCGGAACATGGCGAAGTTCAGCGAGACCTGAGTGATCCCGATCTCCTCGGCCCGCTGGAGGAGTTCGATGACCATGAACTCCATCAGACCGTTCTCGGCGTCACGGTCACGGCGCATCAGGTCGAGCGAGAGCCCCTTCGGCCCCCACGGCACGAAGGACAGCAACGCCCGCAGCTCACCCTGGGCGTCGGTGCACTCCAGCATCACGCACCGGCCGTCCCTCGGGTCGCCGAGCCGCCCGAGCGCCATGGAGAAGCCCCGCTCGGTGGCCCCGTCGCGCCAGTCGTCGGCCTTGCGCAGCAGCTCGTCCATCTCGTCGGCCGGGATGTCCTCGTGGCGCCGGATCCGGACCTCGTACCCGGCCCGCTTGACCCGGTTGAAGGCCTGCCGGACCGTGCGCATGGCCCGCCCGTCGAGGGCGAACTCGTCCGTCTCCACGATCGCCTCGTCGCCCAGCTCCAGGGCGTCGAGCCCGTGCCGGGCGTAGATGGTGCCGGCCTCCTCGCTCGCCCCCATCACCGCCGGGATCCAGCCGTGCTCGCGGGCCTCGGCCAGCCAGGGCTCGATGGCGCCGGGCCACGCCTCCGGGTCGCCGATCGGATCGCCCGAGGCCAGCGACACCCCGCCCACCACCCGGTAGGTGATCGCCGCCTTCTCGCTCGGCGACCACACCACGCTCTTCTCGCGGCGCAGCGCGAAGTAGCCCAGCGAGTCCCGTTCGCCGTGCTTGTCGAGCAGTGCCCGCAGCCGGTCCTCGTCCTCCTCGGTGAGCGGGTCGACCGCCCGCCGGGAGCGGAAGGCGGCGAAGAGCACCGCGAAGAGCAGCACGGTGGACATCACGTTGATGGCGACGTCGACCCAGCCGGGCGTGACGATCCCGGGGAAGCGGGCGTCGTCGGCGGCGAGCGTGACCAGCCGCATCACCCCGTACCGCCAGCGCTCCAGGAAGGTGGAGTGCCCGGCCGAGGTGTTCGTCAGGGTGACCAGGCCGGCGGCGAGCAGCGAGGTGACGAGCAGTCCGCCGACCGCGACCACCGTCGCGAGCAGCGGGTTGGAGCGGTCGCCCTTGGCGTAGAACTCCGTGCGGCCGAGCAGCAGGGAGACGAAGAAGGCGGCCGTCAGGGCCAGGGAGATCCAGTTCTGCGGGTGCCGCCGGATCTCGGGGAAGAACATCACCAGTGCGAACAGCAGCAGGAAGAGGCCGCTGAGCACCATGTTGAGGATCCACGCGGCCCGCTTGCGCCGGCGCATGGTGATCGCCAGGAAGAGCGTGAAGACACCGGAGGCGAAGCCGGCGGTCAGCATGTACGGGGTGAAGTAGTCGTCCTCGTTGTGCCGGCGCAGGTCCTGGCCGAAGGAGACCCACACGGCGCTCAGGAAGTTGACGAACGTGACGGCCCGCAGATACCAGACGGCGAACGCGGCGCCGCGCCGCGACCGGACCGTGCCCTGGGGCGCTCCTTCGGTGGACAAACGGACCTCTCCCATGAAAAGCGATCATATGGGGCATCGCTTCGCATGGACCGGCGCCGGATGCGGCGCTCGCGCGTCGCACCCGGTGCCGTGATCCTCTTCGCTCAGCTCTCCTCGGCCGCCACAGCGTCCGGAACGGTCACTTCCGGCAGCTCCGCCGCCAGCGCGGCGGCGGCTCGGACGAGCGGAAGCGCGAGCAACGCCCCGGTTCCCTCGCCCACAGTGACGCCGTGGTCGAGCAGAGGGTTGAGCGCCATCCGGTCCAGCGCCTTCGCCTGCGCCGGCTCCCCGCTCACCTGACCCGCCAGCCACCAGTCCGGCGCCCGGAACGCCGCCCGCTGCGCCACCAGCGCACAGGCCGCGCCCACCACACCGTCCAGGACCACCGGCAGCCGCCGCACCGAGCACTGCAGCAGGAACCCGGTCATCGCCGCCAGGTCCGCGCCGCCCACCGCCGCGAGCAGCTCCAGCTGGTCCCCGAGGACCGGCCGCGCCCGGCGCAGCGCGTCCCGGATCGCCGCGCACTTGCGCATCCACGCCAGGTCGTCGATCCCGGCGCCGCCCCGCCCGGTCACCACCGAGGCGTCCGTGCCGCACAGCGCCGCGATCAGCGTCGACGCCGGCGTCGTACCGCCCACGCTGACGTCCCCGAGCACCACGAGGTCGGTCCCCGAGTCGGCCTCCTCGTCGGCGACGGCGACGCCCAGCTCCAGAGCCGCCCGCGCCTCCTCCACCGTGAGCGCGTTCTCCACGTCGATGCGCCCCGAACCGCGCCGCACCCGCCGCCGCGTCACCTCCGCCGGAAGCAGCTCCGGATCGCAGTCCAGACCCGCGTCCACCACCCGCACCGGCACCTGCTGCGCCCGCGCGAGCACCGCCACGGGGCTCGCCCCCTCCAGCACCGCCCGCACCAGCTCGTACGCGCCGCCCGCCGCCCGCCCGGACACCCCGAGCGAGGCCACCCCGTGGTCGCCCGCGAACAGCACCACCTTCGGCTGCTCCACCGGCCGCACCGGCACCGCGCCCTGGGCCGCCGCCAGCCACTCGCCCAGCTCGTCGAGCCGCCCGAGCGCACCCGGCCGCACCGCGAGCCGCGCCCGGCGCTCCTCGGCGTCACGCCGTGTCCCCCCGTCGGGGCGCTCGATCAGATCGGAGAAGTCGTCGAGGTTCACGATGGGTTCCACCTACGCATCACACAGTCTTGGGGCCAACGGTCATGGGGCTCGCACCCTACCCGCGCAGCACCAGCGCCTGCCCGGCCACCACCAGGACCACCTGCTCGCACTCGTCCCCGAAGGCCGCGTTCAGCCGCCCCAGCTCGTCCCGGAACCGCCGCCCCGCCGCCGTCGCCGGAACCACCCCCGACCCCGTCTCGTTCGTCACCGCCACCACCGTGCGGCTCGTCGCCCGCACCGCCGCCACCAGCTCCGCGACCCGCGCGGCCAGCGCCTCCCGGCCACCGCCCTCCCACCGCTCGTCGTCCCACGCCCCGACCCGGTCCATGGCGTCCGTCAGCCACAGCGACAGACAGTCGATCAGCAGCGCGGGCCCCTCTTCCCGAAGGAGCGGCACGAGATCACAGGTCTCCGCCGTCCGCCACGAGCCCGGCCGCCGCTCCCGGTGCAGGCCCACCCGGTGCGCCCACTCCGGATCGCCCTCCCGGCTGCCGCTCGTCGCCACGTACAGCACCTCGGGAAAGGTCTCGAGACGCCGCTCGGCCTCCACCGACTTGCCCGACCTCGCCCCGCCCGTCACCAGCGTCCGCCGCGGCACGTCCGGTACGGCGTGGTACTCGCCGACGTACAGCGTCGTCCCGTCCGGCACCGCCCGCGCCCCCGCCGCCGCGAGCCGGCGGTCCAGCTCGGCACCCGTCGGAGCGTCATGGTCCAGATGGACGGCGACCACGTCCGTACCCGCCCCGACCGCCCCGCTCGCCCGCAGCCGCGCGAGCCCGTCCGGCCGCCCCACGACGTCCGCCACCACCATGTCGTACGGCTCGCGCCGCTCGTCGGCGAGGCCCGCGGGAGCGCCGCCCGGCGGCAGGTACAGCAACCGCTCCCCGTCCGCCGAGGTCACCTCGTACCCCGTGCCCGGCGCGTCCATCGGCACCGCCCGGACCGTGTGCCCGCTGATCAGCGTCAGCTCCCGCCCGTCCGGCACCCGGCCGGCCGTCGGCAGCCCCGCCGGCACCTCCACGGCGGGCCCGTCGTGCGGATGCGTCAGCAGGACCTGCCGCACCCCGACCAGCGAGTGCCCCGAACGGGCCGCCGCGAGCGCGGCCCCGGGCGTCAGATCCAGCAGCAGGGCTCCGTCCACGAGCAGCGAGGTCGCGGCCCGCGCCCGCTCCCCACGGGACAGCGCGCACACGGCGCAGGGGCAGCCGGGGCGGGGGAGTCCGAGAGGCGCGCCGGTGCCGAGCAGTGTCAGTTCCACGCTCAGATCCTCCCGCGTCACCGCGAGGGGTGCGCGCCCGGCTACGCTGCGGGCAGGAAACCGATCATCCGGAGGCGGACATGGCATGGACGTGGCGGTTCGAGAAGTCCGACGGCACCGAGGTCACCCCGTCGGTGACCCCCGAGGAGTTCACCACCCAGGGCGACGCGGAATCCTGGCTCGGTGAGCACTGGCGCGACCTCCTGGACGGCGGCGCGGACCAGGTGACCCTGTCCGAGGACGGTACGAAGATCTACGGCCCGATGCCGCTGGACGCGGAGGGCTAGAGGGCCAGAGGTAAGAACGACGGGCGCGGGGGCCGCCGGCCCACGGACGCGGGGGCCGCCCGAGGCCGGTCCCCGCGCCGCACCTCCCGGCCGCCGCCCGAGGCCGGCCCCCGCGCCCGCGCCCGAGGCCGGCCCCCGCGCCGCACCTCCCGGCCGCCGCCCGAGGCCGGTCCCCGCGCAGGTCCGCGAGAAAGGCGGCCCTAGATCTCGCCCAGCGTCACCTCGGCCTTGTCCTCCCGCGTCCCGCGCGTGAAGACCACCGTCACCTTGTCACCGGGCTTGCGGTCGGCCAGTGCCTCGGCCAGCGAGGTGATCGTGGTGATCGGATCGTCCGCGACCCGGGTGATGACATCGCCCGCCCGCAGGCCCGCCTTCGCCGCCGCCCCGTTCGGCGCCGCCTCCACGATCGCGACGCCGGCCGGCCGGTAGTCGTCGTCCAGGACCGTGCGGCCCGTGATGTTGAGCGCGGCCCGCCCCGAGTCCGTCACCTTGCCGGTCCTGATGATCTGGTCGGCCACGGTCCGCACCATCGACGCCGGGATCGCGAAGCCGATCCCCGGCGCCGAGCCGCCGCCGAGCTCCGGGTCCGTCGCCGCCAGCGTGGGGATGCCGATGACCTCGCCGTCCAGGTTGACGAGCGCGCCCCCGCTGTTCCCCGGGTTGATCGCGGCGGAGGTCTGCACCATGTTGGCGATGGTCGCGCCCGTCCCGCCGCCCCTGCGGCCCTCGCTGACCGTGCGGCCGGTCGCCGAGACGATGCCCTGGGTGACGCTGCCGGACAGACCGAGCGGCGAGCCCATGGCCAGGACGATCTGCCCCATGTCGACCTTGGACGAGTCCCCGAACCGCGCCGGCTTGAGCCCCTGTGGCGCCCTGTCCAGCCGGATCACGGCGAGGTCCTGCTGGGGATAGGCCGCGACCAGCCGCGCCGTCAGGGGCTGGCCGCCGGTCGCCGCGGTGACCCGGAAGGACCGCTCCTGGCCGACGACGTGCGCGTTGGTGACGATGTGCCCCTTGTCGTCGTAGACGACACCGGAGCCCAGGCTCTCCGAGGCGTCGATCTGGACCACCGACGGCAGTACGTCCCTGATCACGGTCTGGTAGTCGTCCTGGAGCTCGTTGGACACGAGCGGGGCCGCGGCCTGGGTGGACCGCTCGGCCCGGGGCGCGGAGCCCGGGGCACAGCCGCCGGCCAGGGCGAGGGCCGCGGCTCCGGCGGCGAGGGGGAGCAGGAGGCGTCTCATGTCCGCAGTCTCCGTGCCGCCCGCCCGCCGCGCCTCGGTGAAGGCACCCGAACAGGGGGGACCTGACCGGCCCCTCAGGGCGGCGCGGCCCTCAGGGCCGGCCGCTTCAGCCCCGTACCCCGCACAGATGCAGCAGACCCGCGATCCGCCGGTACGGGTCGGTCCGCCCCGCCCGGTCCTCGGCGGCCAGCAGGCGTTCGAGCTCGTCGGCGGCCGGCAGGCCCACGTCGCCGGGGATCGTGTCGGTGAAGACCCGCACCCCGTACCAGGCGTGCAGCGGCGCCGCGATCCCGGCGAGCGTGGAGGTGAGCGCGTCGAGCCGGTCGGCCCGCACCTTCGCACCGGCGCCGTCCTCGTACACGTCCGAGTCGAAGGCGGAGAGCGCCCCGGACCAGTCCCCGGCGAGGCCCGGCCGCATGGCCAGCGCCTCGGCGTTCCGTACCACCAGGGACAGCAGCCCGCCGGGGGCGAGCATGCGGGCGAGGCCGGCGAGCAGCGCGTCGGGCTCGTCGGCGTACATCAGCACGCCGTGGCACAGGACGATGTCGAAGCTGCCGGGCAGGAAGTGCACGCCGGTCTCGCGCCCGTCGCCCTCGATCAGGCGGACCCGTTCGCGGATGCCGGCGGGTTCGGTCGCCAGCGAGTCGCGGGCCGCCTTCAGCAGCTCGGGGTCGGCCTCCAGACCGGTCACGGTGTGCCCGGCGCGGGCCAGGCGCAGGGCCTGGGTGCCCTGGCCCATGCCGGCGTCGAGGATGCGCAGCCGCTGCCCCACGGGATAACGGCCGGCTATCTGCTCGTCCAGCTGGCGCGCGATCAGTTCCTGACGGACGGTGTCGCGCAGCCCGCCGGGCACGACCGGCCAATGGCCGACCATGGGCAGCACCTCACCCTGACCGGAGTCGGCGCTCAGGGCCGCTCTCCGCGCTTGACCTGCGGCTTGGGCAGCCGCAGCCGGCGCATCTGGAGCGTGCGCATCAGGCCGTACGCGACCGCGCCGCGCTTCGACTCGTTCGGGAACCGCTCGTTCAGCTGCTTGCGCAGCCGGATCGAGAGACCGATCGAGTCGATGACGATCATGACGATCACACCGGCCCACAGCAGCAGCGAGATGTTCTGCAGGGAGGGGTTGGTGTTGCCGAACAGCGACAGCACGAGGATCACCACGGCCATCGGCAGGAAGAACTCGGCGACGGCGAACCGGGAGTCGACGAAGTCGCGGACGAAGCGCCGCACCGGACCCTTGTCGCGGACCGGCAGATAGCGCTCGTCACCGCCGGCCAGGGCCTCGCGCTGGCGGGCGAGCTCCGCGCGGCGGGCCTCGCGCTGGCGCTTCATGGCCTCCTTGCGGTCCAGCGGCGCGGTCTGTGCGCGGCGGCGCTGGGTCTGTGCCTCGCTCCTCTTGGGGGTCGGGCGGCCCTTGGGGGCCTCGGGGTCGCGGGGCTGCTTGGAGAGGTCCGCCGTCACCTTTTCGGTGGGGGCCTTCTCATCCTTCGAACGGCTACGGAACACAACGCCAAGCGTACGTGGTGCCGGGCATGGACCCCAGCGTCGGCGGGAACGATCCGCTAACAGCGTGCGTCTGACCGGGTACGAACCCGGGGTTCGTCTACTCCCTGGGCCGGAGGGGGCCGGGTCTCCACTCGTCCTTGGGGAGGAGCACATCGGGCCCCGAACAGTGCGGTAATGGAGGTGGGAACCGTACTGTGGTTCATGTTGGAGAGCTGGAGCCGAGTCCGTCAGAAGGGGGCGCGCGAAGCCCATGAGCGGTGTCATGAAGCGTATGGGGATGATCTTCCGCGCGAAGGCAAACAAGGCCCTCGACCGGGCCGAGGATCCGCGCGAGACCCTCGATTACTCCTACCAGAAGCAGCTGGAGCTGCTGCAGAAGGTGCGCCGTGGTGTCGCCGACGTGGCGACGTCCCGCAAGCGCCTCGAACTGCAGCTGAACCAGCTCCAGGGCCAGTCCGCCAAGCTGGAGGACCAGGGCCGCAAGGCGCTGGCGCTCGGCCGCGAGGACCTGGCCCGCGAGGCGCTGTCCCGCCGGGCGGCGCTGCAGCAGCAGGTGAGCGACCTGGAGGTGCAGCACCAGACCCTGCAGGGCGAGGAGGAGAAACTCACCCTGGCGGCCCAGCGGCTCCAGGCCAAGGTCGACGCCTTCCGCACGAAGAAGGAGACCATCAAGGCCACGTACACGGCGGCCCAGGCGCAGACCCGGATCGCCGAGTCCTTCTCCGGCATCTCGGAGGAGATGAGCGACGTCGGCGTGGCGATCCAGCGCGCCGAGGACAAGACGGCCCAGCTCCAGGCGCGGGCCGGCGCGATCGACGAGCTGCTCGCCTCCGGCGCCCTCGACGACCAGTCGGGCCTGGCCAAGGACGACATCCAGGCCGAGCTCGACCGGCTCTCCGGCGGTACGGACGTGGAGCTGGAGCTCCAGCGGATGAAGGCCGAGCTCGCGGGAGGGCCCAGCGCGCAGCAGCAGGCCCTCGAAGGCGGCACCGGCCAGAACCAGAACCAGAACCAGCAGCAGTCCCACCCGCGTTTCGACAAGCAGTAGACAAGCAGTGGACGAGCGGTAACCGACAGCCAAGGACGCGTCATGATCGTACGGATCATGGGGGAGGGCCAGTGCACGCTGGCCGACAGTCACTTCGCCGAGCTCAACCGGCTCGACGAGGAACTCCTGGGGGAGATGGAATCGGGCGACGAGGCGGGCTTCCGCCGCACGCTGCACGCCCTGCTCGACAAGGTCCGCGAGCTGGGCGAACCGCTCCCGGACGACTCCCTGGAGCCCTCCGAACTGATCCTTCCGGCCCCTGACGCGACCCTCGACGAGGTCCGCGAGATGCTCTCCGACAACGGCCTGATCCCGGGCTGACGGCCCCGTCGGTCCCGGGCCCGCCCCCGACGGCTCCCGCCGCCCCGCCCCCCGCCCGGGAGGCGGGGCGGCGCCGTTCCCGGACCCGGCCTGGCTCCGACCCGGTGCCGGGCCCCGTACCGGTCCTGTCCCCGGCCCGGCTCCGGCCCAGCTCCGGCCCGCCCCCAGAACCCCGTACCGTTCCGTCCTGTGACGACCACCGGCGCCCCCCTCGCCCGAACCCGCCACTGGCTTCGGAACCACCGCCTCGCCTTCGACGCGGGGCTCGCGTTCCTCGTGCTCGTCTGCATGATCACCGGCTCCTTCGCGGACCCGCACGGCAGCCCCAACGGCCCCACCTTCGGCGACCGGGCCCCCACCGCCACCGGCGTCGTGCTCATGCTGCTCGGGGCGCTCGCCCTGGTGTTCCGCCGCCGGTACCCGATCCCGGTGCTCGCCCTCACCGTCACCGTCTGTCTGGTCGGCCTCGTCGGCGAGGAGCGCCCCGCACCGGTCGCGATGAGCGCCGTCATCGCCCTCTACACCGTCGCCTCCCGCACCGACCGGCCCACCACCTGGCGGCTCGGACTCGCCACCATGGCCGTGGTGACCTGCGCCGCCATGGTCTTCGGCCCCACGCCCTGGTACGCGCAGGAGAACCTGGGCGTCTTCGCCTGGACCGGGATGGCCGCGGCGGCCGGGGACGCGGTGCGCAGCCGCCGCGCGTTCGTGGACGCCATCCGGGAACGGGCCGAACGGGCCGAGCGCACCCGCGAGGAGGAGGCCCGGCGGCGGGTCGCCGAGGAGCGGCTGCGGATCGCCCGCGACCTCCACGACGTCGTCGCCCACCACATCGCCCTGGTCAACGTGCAGGCAGGTGTCGCCGCCCACGTCATGGACAAGCGCCCCGACCAGGCGAAGGAGGCCCTGGCCCACGTCCGCGCCGCCTCCCGCTCAGCCCTCGACGAGCTGCGCGCCACGGTCGGGCTGCTGCGCCAGTCGGGTGATCCGGAGGCCCCGACCGAGCCGGTGTCGGGCCTCGCGGTCCTGGACGACCTGCTGGCCACCTTCCGCAACGCGGGCCTCCCGGTCGAGCTGACCCGCACCGACGGCGGCACCGCCCTGCCGGCCGCCGTCGACCTCGCCGCGTACCGGATCATCCAGGAGGCGCTGACCAACGTGCGCAAGCACGCCGGTCCGGACGCGCGCGCCGAGGTGAGCGTGCTGCGGGTGGGCCGCACGGTGGAGATCACGGTCCTCGACGACGGCCCGGCGGCCCCGCCCGCCCCGGCCGACGGCGGTGGTCACGGCCTGGTCGGGATGCGCGAACGCGTGACGGCGCTCGGCGGCACGCTGACCGCCGCACCCCGCTACGGGGGCGGCTTCCGGGTGCAGGCGATACTGCCGGTGACCGGCCGCACGGGGGAGGACCACACATGACGGGAACCGAGACGGCGCCGCCCATCCGGGTGCTGCTCGCCGACGACCAGGCCCTGCTCCGCAGCGCCTTCCGGATCCTGGTGGACTCCGAGCCCGACATGGAGGTCGTCGCCGAGGCCGCCGACGGCGCCGAGGCGGTGGCCCGGGCCCGGGACACCGCGCCGGACGTCGTCCTCATGGACATCCGGATGCCCGGCACGGACGGCCTCGCCGCCACCCGCATGATCACCGCCGACCCGGAGCTCTCCGCCGTACGGATCGTCATGCTGACCACCTTCGAGGTCGACGAGTACGTGGTGCGGTCGCTGCGCGCCGGAGCCTCCGGCTTCCTCGGCAAGGGCGCCGAGCCGGAGGAACTGCTCGGCGCCATCCGCATCGCGCACGCGGGCGAGGCCCTGCTCTCGCCGGCGGCCACCAAGGGCCTGATCGCGACCTTCCTCGCCCAGGGCGGCGGCACGGACCCGGACGACGAGTCCACCCCGTCGTACGCGGAGCGCCTCGCGGCACTCACCGCCCGGGAGCGGGAGGTCCTGGTCCTGGTGGCGGGCGGGCTGTCCAACGACGAGATCGCCGCGCGGCTCGACGTCAGCCCGCTGACGGTGAAGACCCATGTGAACCGGACCATGGCCAAGCTGGGCGCCCGCGACCGGGCCCAACTGGTGGTGACGGCCTACGAGTCGGGGCTCGTACGTCCAAGGGTGGAGTGAGCCGGGGACCCGGCGTACTCCAGACGCGGTATGCGCGGCATAAGGAATTGGGTCCGGGGGCCGAGGATCCGGCCGATTCCGTGGCTGATCGTAAAGGCGGGCACCTCCAGGGCTCCTTCCGCCCGCCCCGGTCGCCCGTCTGCCGAGTACGCCACAGAAACGAGTCCCCATGTCCTGGCTGTCGAGATTCAGCCTCGCGCAACGGGCCCTGATCGGGCTGATGTCCCTCGTCGCCCTCCTCTTCGGAGCGATAGCGATACCGCAGCTGAAGCAGCAGCTGTTCCCGTCGATCGAGCTTCCGATGGTCTCGATCATCGCCCCGTACCAGGGCGCCTCGCCCGACGTGGTCGAGAAGCAGGTCGTCCAGCCGCTGGAGAACAACCTCAAGGCCGTCGACGGCATCAAGGGCATCACGTCCACCGCCTCCGAGGGCAGCGCCGTCATCATGGCGAGCTTCGACTACGGCGACGAGGGGACCAAGCAGCTCGTCGCCGACGTCCAGCAGGCGGTCAACCGGGCCCGCGCCACGCTGCCGGACACGGTCGACCCCCAGGTGGTCGCCGGCTCCACCGACGACATCCCGACCGTCGTCCTCGCCGTCACCTCCGACAAGGACCAGCAGGCCCTGGCGGACCAGCTGGAGCGGACCGTCGTCCCGGCCCTGGAGGACATCGACGGCGTCGCCCAGGTCACCGTCGACGGCGTGCAGGACCTCCAGGTCTCCGTCACCCCCGACGACCGCAAGCTGGCCGCCGCCGGTCTGACCTCCATGAAGCTCGCCGAGGCCCTCAGGAACGGCGGCGCGACCATGCCCGCCGGCGCCTTCTCCGAGGCCGGCAAGAGCCGCACCGTCCAGGTCGGCGGCGGCTACACCTCGCTGAAGCAGATCGAGGACCTGCGCATCAAGCCCGAGAAGGGCAGGGCGGTCCGCCTCGGCGACGTGGCCACCGTGACGCAGGAGGAGTCCGGCCGGGTCTCCCTGACCCGCACCAACGGCCGGCCCAGCCTCGCGGTGATGGCCACCATGGACAAGGACGGCAGCGCCGTCGCCATCTCCGACGCCGTCCAGGACAAGCTGCCGGAGCTGCGCCGGGACCTCGGCGCGGGCGCCGAGCTGACCGTCGTCTCCGACCAGGGCCCGGCGGTCGCCAAGTCGATCTCCGGACTCACCACCGAGGGCGCCCTCGGCCTCGTCATGGCCGTCCTCGTCATCCTGGTCTTCCTCGCCTCCCTGCGCTCCACCCTGGTCACCGCGGTCTCCATCCCGCTCTCCGTCGTCCTCGCCCTGATCGTGCTGTGGACCCGTGACCTGTCGCTGAACGTGCTGACCCTCGGCGCGCTCACCATCGCCATCGGCCGGGTCGTCGACGACTCGATCGTGGTCCTGGAGAACATCAAGCGGCACCTGGGCTACGGCGAGGAGCGGCGGGCCGCGATCCTGACCGCCGTCCGGGAGGTCGCCGGCGCGGTCACCTCCTCCACCCTCACCACCGTCGCCGTCTTCCTGCCGATCGGCCTGGTCGGCGGCATGATCGGCGAGCTCTTCGGCTCCTTCTCGCTGACCGTCACCGCCGCGCTGCTCGCCTCGCTGCTGGTCTCCCTGACGGTGGTCCCGGTCCTGTCGTACTGGTTCCTGCGCGCCCCCAAGGGCACCTCGAAGGACCCGGAGGAGGCCCGCAGGCTGGCCGAGGAGAAGGAGAGCCGGAGCCGGCTGCAGCGCGCGTACGTGCCGGTGCTGCGGTTCGCGACCCGGCGCCGCCTCACCAGCGTGGCCATCGCCCTGGTGGTGCTCGCGGGCACCTTCGCCATGGGGCCGCTGCTGAAGACCAACTTCTTCGACCAGGGCGAGCAGCGGGTCCTCACCGTCAAGCAGAAGCTGGCGCCCGGCACCAGCCTGGCCGCCTCCGACGAGGCCGCGAAGAAGGTCGAGAAGGTCCTCGCCGACGCCGAGGGCGTCAAGGACTACCAGGTCACGGTCGGCTCCTCCGGCTTCATGGCGGCCTTCGGCGGCGGCACCGGCGCCAACCAGGCCTCCTTCCAGGTGACGCTGGAGGACTCCGCCTCGTACGAGAAGACGCGCGACGCCATCGACGCGGGGCTCGGGAAGCTCGACGGCATCGGCGACACCTCCCTCGCGGCCGGCGACGGCTTCGGCAGCCAGGACCTGAGCGTGATCGTGAAGGCCGGTGACCCGGCGGTCCTGAAGAAGGCGTCCGAGCAGGTCACGAAGGCGGTCGCGGAGCTGAAGGACGTCACCGACGTACAGAGCGACCTGTCGCGGTCGGTGCCCCGGATCTCGGTGAGGCCCAACGACCGGGCCGCCGACGCCGGCTTCGACGCCACCACCCTCGGCATGATCGTCTCGCAGGCCGTGCGCGGCACTCCGGCCGCCAAGGCCGTCCTGGACGACACCGAGCGGGACGTCCTGATCACCTCGGCGAAGCCGGTGACCACGCCGGCCGAACTGAAGGCGCTGCCGCTCGGCCCGGTGAGGCTGGGCGACATCGCCGCCGTCGAGCTGGTGCCCGGCCCGGTCTCCATGACCCGGATCGACGGCGCCCGCGCGGCGACGATCACGGCCAAGCCGACCACCGACAACACCGGCGCGGTGAGCGCCGCGCTCCAGAAGAAGCTCGACGGCCTGGACCTCCCCGAGGGCGCCACGGCTTCGATCGGCGGTGTCTCCGAGGACCAGGCCGAGGCGGCGAGCAGCATGGCCCTGGCGATGCTGGCGGCCGTGGCGATCGTCTTCATGCTCCTGGTCGCGACCTTCCGGTCGCTGGTCCAGCCGCTGATCCTGCTGGTCTCCATCCCGTTCGCGGCGACCGGCGCGATCGGCCTCCTCGTGGCGACGGACACGGCGATGGGCGTCCCGGCGATGATCGGCATGCTGATGCTGATCGGCATCGTGGTCACCAACGCGATCGTCCTGATCGACCTGATCAACCAGTACCGGGCCCAGGGCCTCGGCGTGGTCGAAGCGGTGATCGAGGGCGGCCGGCACCGGCTGCGCCCGATCCTGATGACGGCCCTGGCGACGATCTTCGCGCTGCTGCCGATGGTGCTCGGCGTCACCGGGGAGGGCGGCTTCATCGCGCAGCCGCTGGCCGTGGTGGTGATCGGCGGTCTGATCACCTCGACGCTGCTGACGCTGCTGCTCGTGCCGACGCTCTACGCGATGGTGGAACTCCGCAAGGAGCGGCGCGCGAAGAAGAAGGCGGCGAAGCGGGCCGCCAAGGCAGGCAGGGCAGGTAAGGCAGGCAAGAAGGGCGACGGGACGGTGAACCCGGAGCAGCCCGACGTCACGCCGGCGGACGCGACGCTGCTGGACGTGCTGGATCCCTGATCCGTACGGCATGACGGCATGACGGCATGACGAAGGGGCGCCCCGCGAGTCCGCGGGGCGCCCCTTCCGTGTCCGTACCGAGGAATCGTTACGGCAGCGCCAGCATCCGCTCGAGCGCCAGCTTGGCGAAGGACTCGGTCTCCCGGTCCACCTGGATCTGGTTGACCAGGTTGCCCTCGGCCAGCGACTCGAGCGTCCACACCAGGTGCGGCAGGTCGATCCGGTTCATGGTCGAGCAGAAGCAGACCGTCTTGTCGAGGAAGACGATCTCCTTGCCCTCGTCGGCGAACCGGTTCGCCAGCCGGCGGACCAGGTTCAGCTCGGTGCCGATGGCCCACTTCGAGCCGGCCGGGGCCGCCTCCAGGGTCTTGATGATGTACTCCGTCGAGCCCACGTAGTCGGCGGCGGCGACGACCTCGTGCTTGCACTCGGGGTGCACGAGCACGTTGACGCCCGGGATCCGCTCGCGCACGTCGTTGACCGAGTCCAGCGAGAAGCGGCCGTGCACCGAGCAGTGGCCCCGCCACAGGATCATCTTCGCGGCCCGCAGCTCCTCGGCGGTCAGGCCGCCGTTCGGCTTGTGCGGGTTGTAGACCACGCAGTCGTCCAGGGACATGCCCATGTCGCGGACGGCGGTGTTGCGGCCCAGGTGCTGGTCCGGCAGGAAGAGCACCTTCTCGCCCTGCTCGAAGGCCCAGTCCAGGGCCTTCTTGGCGTTGGACGAGGTGCAGATGGTGCCGCCGTGCTTGCCGGTGAAGGCCTTGATGTCGGCGGAGGAGTTCATGTACGAGACGGGCACGACCTGCTCGGCGACGCCGGCCTCGGTCAGCACGTCCCAGCACTCGGCGACCTGCTCGGCGGTGGCCATGTCGGCCATCGAGCAGCCGGCGGCCAGGTCCGGCAGGACGACCTTCTGGTCGTCGCCGGTCAGGATGTCCGCCGACTCGGCCATGAAGTGCACGCCGCAGAAGACGATGTACTCGGCCTCCGGCTTGGCGGCGGCGTCGCGGGCGAGCTTGAAGGAGTCGCCGGTGACGTCCGCGAACTGGATGACCTCGTCGCGCTGGTAGTGGTGCCCGAGGACGAAGACCTTGTCCCCGAGCTTCTCCTTGGCGGCGCGGGCGCGCTCCACCAGGTCGGGGTCGGACGGCGACGGAAGGTCGCCGGGGCACTCCACGCCGCGCTCGCTCTTCGGGTCGGCCTCGCGGCCGAGCAGGAGAAGAGCGAGCGGCGTCGGCTGGACGTCCAGGGGCTGGGCGGTGGTCACGTCACGCACCCTTTCTGCGGTGAGCCTCGAAAAACCTTTTCGTCGAAATGACGCTATCTATCATAACCGGTTCACGTCAGTTTGACGATGTCCATAGTGTCGATGTGACGAATTCGCCGTCCGCGTCGCTGGACACGGTGTGCGAGCATGAAAGGGAAAGACACGCCTCGGCCCGGAATGAATCCGCGGCCCCGCCGGTTGCAACCGTCGGCAAGCAGTCTCCGTACCAACCCGGGAGAGAAGCAGATGTCCGTATCGGACGAGAAGACCACTGTCAGCGACGGCATCCTCCTGTCCGACGCCGCCGCGGCCAAGGTCAAGGCCCTGCTCGACCAGGAAGGCCGCGACGACCTGGCCCTGCGCGTCGCCGTTCAGCCCGGTGGCTGCTCCGGCCTGCGTTACCAGCTGTTCTTCGACGAGCGCTCGCTCGACGGCGACGTCGTCAAGGACTTCGGCGGCGTCAAGGTCGTCACCGACCGCATGAGCGCTCCCTACCTGGGCGGCGCGTCGATCGACTTCGTCGACACCATCGAGAAGCAGGGCTTCACCATCGACAACCCGAACGCCACGGGCTCCTGCGCCTGCGGCGACAGCTTCAGCTAAGCCGCAGGGCACGACCTGACGCACGCGCGAGGGCGGCACCCGGACCCCGGGTGCCGCCCTCGCGCGTTCCGCCGCCCGCGTGCGGGCGCGGCTACTTCCTCGGGATCGCCTGCCCGCTCGCCCCGTCCACGACCTGCCGCTCGCCCAGCGGCTGCCGCAGCTCCACGGTCTTCGTCACCTCGACGGCGACCATGATGCAGGCCCGGCCCGGCTCGGTCGGCTTCTCCGTGACCCGGACGAGCACCTTCGCCGGCGTCTCCTCGGCGGTCACCGTGTACGTGCTGCACACCCCGCCCCAGAAGGTCACCGACAGCTTCCGGCCGTCCGTCTCCGTCCGGTACGAGTCGATCCGCCGCACCGGCTCCTTCGACTCCGTGGGCGGCGCCGGGCTCTCCTCGGCCACCGCCGTCCGCACCACCGTGAACGGCTTCGCGCCCGGCTTCTCCCGCGCCTGGAACAGCCACGCCGGTACGAGCGCCTGCTCGCCCTTCACGTCCTGCGCGGCAAGCCCGAAGACCGCGCCGGTGACCTCCACGACGTGCGGCGAGGCGGCCTTGCCCGACGGCTCGCAGGGCGCGTCAGGACCGTCCGCCGTGCTCGCCGGCGGGGCCGTCGCGCAGCCGCCGATGCCCACGGAGCCGGCTCCCTTCGCGTCCTCGTTCAGCGCGTCGAGGGCCTGCCGCGCCCCCACCACCGGCCGCGACTCGCCCTTCACCGGCTCCTTCAGGCGGCCGCTGCCGGCGATCACCGAGCCGTCCGGCCCCACGTGGAGGCCGGTCGACCAGCCGTACGTGGGCAGGCCGTCCACCACCGGGTCCGCGTTGACCACCCGCACCGAGCCGTTCATCAGCTGGCTCGCGTCCAGCTTCGCGTCGTCCTGGCCGACCGCCTTGAGCACCGGCGCCACCGCCGCCTTCGCCGCGGCCTCGCTCACCGGCGAACCGCCGCCGCTCGGCGGCTTCGCCTCGCCCGGCGGCGGGCAGGCCTTGCCCTTCAGGCAGCTGTCGTCGATCGGCCCGCCGTCCTGCCGGCTGAGCGTCCAGCTGCCCGGCGCCTTCGCCGAGACGTCCAGACGCAGGCCCGACCCGTCCTTCTCCGGGGCCAGCCGCCACACCTCGCCCACGAGCCGCGGGGTGCCCACGATGCCCAGCGCCCGCGCCAGCCGGGTCACCTCCGCCGAGGTGACCCGGCCCTCGGGCCGGTGGACCGCGGCCGAGGAGGGCCCCTGGGGGAGTGGGCCCCTGGCCTGGTAGACGGTGCCGCCCGAGCCGCCGCCCGGGTCGGGCTCACCCGGCGCGATCCCCGGGCCGTCGCCGCCCTTCGCCGCCGCGTCCTGCCCCGCCGGGGCCTCCCGTACCGCCTCGCCGCTCCCGGACGCCGTGGCGGCGTAGTACACGCCTCCGCCGCCCACGAGGAGCACACCCGTCGCCACCGAGGCGACGAGCAGCGGGCCGCGCCTCTTCGGCCGGGACTCCGGCCGGATCTCCGTACTGCTCACCACATGCTCCTTCCCAAGGACACCCCTGGGACGGGAGCGGGGACCGTTCGGTTCCGCAGCCGGTGCCCGACGGGCCCGACCGGCCCCGTCGGGTCCCGTCGGGTCCCGTCAGGCCCCGTACTCGGGGGTGGCGGCGATCAGCCGGGCCGAATCGGCCGGGACGTCGACGCCGTGGATCAACGCGGGGGAGACCGGCGCGGTCACGGGTACGGACGGAGTCACCCAGTGCGGGGCCATCCGCGCACCGTCCCCGCACAGCTCGGCGAGGCTGAACTCGGACTCCTGGGGCTCACGGGGAGCGGGGTACTGGGTCATGGCGGCACCGTACGCACGCCCGGGCTCCGGGGAAAAGCCCTACTCTGGGGTAGTTTCCGCTGTTCGGCATCCGCGTTCGCACCCGGTAGCGTGAACTGTCATTACCGTCCTCCCCGCAGGAGCGTCCCAGCCGTGCGTATCGCAGTCACCGGCTCCATCGCCACCGACCACCTCATGACCTTCCCGGGCCGGTTCGCCGACCAGCTCGTGGCGGACCAGCTCCACACGGTCTCGCTCTCCTTCCTCGTCGACAACCTCGACATCCGGCGGGGTGGCGTCGGCCCGAACATCTGCTTCGGCATGGGCCAGCTCGGTGGCAACCCGATCCTCGTGGGTGCGGCCGGTTACGACTTCGACGAGTACCGCGCCTGGCTGGACCGGCACGGCGTCGACACCGCCTCGGTCCGGATCTCCGAGGTCCTGCACACCGCCCGTTTCGTGTGCACCACCGACAAGGACCACAACCAGATCGGCTCCTTCTACACCGGCGCCATGAGCGAGGCCCGCCTCATCGAGCTGAAGGCCGTCGCCGACCGCGTGGGCGGCCTGGACCTGGTCCTCATCGGCGCCGACGACCCGGAGGCGATGCTGCGCCACACCGAGGAGTGCCGCGCCCGCGAGATCCCCTTCGCCGCCGACTTCTCGCAGCAGATCGCCCGCATGGACGGCGAGGAGATCCGCACGCTGCTCGACGGGGCCACCTACCTCTTCTCCAACGAGTACGAGAAGGGCCTCATCGAGTCCAAGACCGGCTGGAGCGAGCAGGAGATCCTGGAGCGCGTCGGCCACCGCGTCACCACCCTCGGCTCCCGCGGCGTGCGCATCGAGCGCGTCGGCGAGGACCCGATCGAGGTCGGCTGCCCCGAGGAGGAGGCCAAGGTCGACCCGACCGGCGTCGGCGACGCCTTCCGCGCCGGCTTCCTGACCGGTCTGTCCTGGGGCGTCGGCCTGGAGCGCGCCGCCCAGGTCGGCTGCATGCTCGCCACGCTGGTGATCGAGACCCTGGGCACCCAGGAGTACACCCTGCGCCGCACCAACTTCATGGAGCGCTTCACCAAGGCATACGGCCACGAGGCCGCCGCCGAGGTCCAGGCCCACCTGGCCTGACCCGCCACGCGCGAGCCCCCGGGAGCGGTTCCCGGGGGCTCCCGCACGCCGCGGGGCCGGCCCTCAGGAGACCCGCCGCACCACGTACGCGGTGCCGCCCTTCGGCGACGCCTCCTCGCCCACGTACTCCTGCCCCCGCATCTCGCACCACGCCGGGATGTCCAGCCGCGCCGCCTCGTCGTCCGACAGCACCGTGACCGTGCCGCCCACCGGGACCCGGCCGATCACCTTGGCCAGCTCGATCACCGGGATCGGGCAGCGCTTGCCGAGCGAGTCGACCACGAGCGTCTCGGCCGCACCGCTCGCCGCCGCCGGTTCCGGGGCGCCGAGCCGGTCCCGCAGGGACCCGACCAGACCGGGCAGCACCTCCAGGAAGCGGTCCACGTCCTCCCCGGTCGTGCCGGCCGGCAGCGACACCCGGACGTTCCCCTCGCTCAGCACCCCCATGGCCCGCAGCACATGGCTGGGCGTCAGCGTCGAACTCGTACACGAGGAACCGGACGAAACGGAGAAACCCTCCCGGTCCAGCTCGTGCAGCAGCGTCTCCCCGTCGACATAGAGACAGGAGAAGGTGACGAGATGGGGGAGCCGGCGCACCGGATCGCCCACCACCTCCACGTCCGGCACCAGCTCCGGCACCCGCACCCGGATCCGGTCCACCAGATCCCGGAGACGCGCCGCCTCCGCCGCCGCCTCCGCCCGCACCGCCCGCAGCGAGGCCGCCGCCGCCACGATCGCCGGCAGGTTCTCGAAACCGGGCGCCCGCCCCGACTCCCGCTCGTCCGCCGGACCCTGCGGCGCGAACCGGACGCCCTTGCGCACCGCGAGCAGCCCGACCCCGGCCGGACCGCCCCACTTGTGCGCGCTCGCCGCCAGCAGCGACCAGCCCTCCGGCACCGGACCCCAGCCCAGCGACTGCGCCGCGTCCACCAGCAGCGGCACCCCGGCCGCCCGGCACGCCTCCGCGACCTGTGCCACCGGCTGCTCGGTGCCCACCTCGTGGTTGGCCGACTGCAGACAGGCCAGCGCCGTACGGGAGTCGAGCGCGGCCGCGAAGACCTCCGGGTCCACCGCCCCGGACCGCCCCACCGGCACCTCGGTCACCGTGCCCCCGGCCGCCGTGTGCGCCTCGCCGGCGTGCAGCACGGAGGAGTGTTCGACCGCCGACACCACGAGCCGGTCCCCGACACGCCGACGCCCCGCGAGCGCCCCGGAGATTCCGGCGTGAACCGCGCGCGTCCCCGAAGGAGTGAACACCAGCTCGTCCGCACGGCACCCCACCGCCTCGGCCGCCGCCTCCCGCGCCGCGTCGAGCAGCATCCGGGCCCGCCGCCCCTCCCGGTACAGCCGGGCCGGATCGGCCCAGCCCTCGTCCAGGGCGGCGAGCAGCGCCTGACGGGCGACGGGGTGCAGCGGGGCCGCGGAGGCGGCGTCGAAGTACGGCATCCGCCCACGCTAACCCCGCACGCGTAATCCCCCGTCAGAAGCCCCGGACGCGCCGCCCGTCCGGCCCCGCCCCGTCTCCGGACGCGCCGCCCGTCCGGCCCCGCCGCACCCCCGGCCGCGCCCTCCGTCCGCGCCCGCCGCACCCCCGGACGGCCCCGCGGGCCACGGCCGCGGAAGGGCGGAGTCCACTCCTTCGGGGACTCGGACGGCGCGTTGGGCACCCTCCCCGCGCGACCCCAAATAGCGTCCAGTAGGGTTTGGTCCGCATAAACATCCAAACCCCTGCCCGCGGCCGGGGCGGCGACCGACCAGCGAGACGGACGGCCGTGGCCGACCAACGCGGGCCGAGACTCTCGGGAAGGCGCTACGTGAGTCCCAACGGCTCCGACCGCTCGTCGCGGCGCCCGATGCGGCGGAAGCTGCCGCAGGTGCTGACTGCGGGCCTGATCCTGGCGACAGCCACCGGCTGCTCGTACAACTGGGAAGACTTCCCCCGGCTGGGCATGCCCACCCCGGTGACGGAAGAGGCTCCGCGGATCCTCTCCCTCTGGCAGGGCTCGTGGGCGGCTGCGCTCGCCACCGGCGTCCTGGTGTGGGGCCTGATCCTGTGGGCCACCATCTTCCACCGGCGCAGCCGCACCAAGGTCGAGGTACCTCCGCAGACCCGGTACAACATGCCCATCGAGGCGCTGTACACGGTCACCCCGCTCATCATCGTCTCGGTGCTCTTCTACTTCACCGCGCGTGACGAGTCCAAGCTCCTCGCTCTCTCCGCCAAGCCCGCCCACACCATCAACGTGGTCGGCTACCAGTGGAGCTGGGGCTTCAACTACATCGAGAACGTGCCCGGTGTGACCGGCGACGCGAAGACGGACAAGAACCTCGCGACGCTTCCGGACCGGTACAAGAACGCGCTGCCGGACAACGCCGGCGGCGTCTACGACTACGGCATCCCCGGCACCCGGAACCCGCAGACCGGCAACCCGGGCCCGACCCTGTGGCTGCCCAAGGGCGAGAAGGTCCGGTTCGTCCTGACCTCCCGTGACGTCATCCACTCGTTCTGGGTGGTCCCCTTCCTGATGAAGCAGGACGTCATCCCGGGTCACCCGAACGCCTTCGAGGTCACCCCGACCCAGGAGGGCACCTTCCTCGGCAAGTGCGCCGAGCTGTGCGGTGTCGACCACTCCCGGATGCTCTTCAACGTCAAGGTGGTCTCCCCGGAGCGCTACCAGCAGCACCTGAAGGAGCTGGCGGAGAAGGGGCAGACCGGCTACATCCCGTCGGGCATTGCGCAGACGGACCCGGCCAGGAATGCGGAGAAGAAGCAACTGTGAGCATCCTCAACGAACCCCAGGGTGCGGCCGCGGCTGAGAAGCCGTACGAGAACGAGCTCCCCGTACGCCGCAAGCAGCCCGGCAACGTCGTGGTGAAGTGGCTGACGACCACCGACCACAAGACCATCGGTACGATGTACCTGGTCACGTCGTTCGCCTTCTTCTGCATCGGCGGCCTGATGGCGCTCTTCATGCGCGCCGAGCTGGCCCGTCCCGGCACGCAGATCATGTCGAACGAGCAGTTCAACCAGGCGTTCACGATGCACGGCACGATCATGCTGCTGATGTTCGCGACGCCGCTGTTCGCCGGTTTCGCCAACTGGATCATGCCGCTCCAGATCGGCGCCCCCGACGTCGCGTTCCCGCGACTGAACATGTTCGCCTACTGGCTGTACCTGTTCGGCTCGCTCATCGCGGTGGCCGGCTTCCTCACCCCGCAGGGTGCCGCCGACTTCGGCTGGTTCGCCTACGCCCCGCTGTCGGACGCGGTCCGCTCGCCGGGCATCGGCGCCGACCTGTGGATCATGGGTCTGGCCTTCTCCGGCTTCGGCACCATCCTCGGCTCGGTCAACTTCATCACCACGATCATCTGCATGCGCGCTCCGGGCATGACGATGTTCCGCATGCCGATCTTCACCTGGAACGTGCTGCTGACCGGTGTCCTGGTCCTGCTCGCCTTCCCGGTCCTGGCCGCCGCGCTGTTCGCCCTGGAGGCGGACCGCAAGTTCGGTGCCCACGTCTTCGACGCGGCCAACGGCGGTGCCCTGCTGTGGCAGCACCTCTTCTGGTTCTTCGGACACCCCGAGGTGTACATCATCGCCCTGCCGTTCTTCGGCATCATCTCCGAGGTCATCCCGGTCTTCAGCCGTAAGCCGATGTTCGGCTACATCGGTCTGGTGGCCGCGACCATCGCGATCGCCGGTCTGTCCGTGACCGTGTGGGCGCACCACATGTACGTCACCGGTGGCGTGCTCCTCCCGTTCTTCTCCTTCATGACGTTCCTCATCGCCGTACCGACCGGCGTGAAGTTCTTCAACTGGATCGGAACGATGTGGAAGGGCTCGCTGTCCTTCGAGACCCCGATGCTCTGGGCCGTCGGCTTCCTGATCACCTTCACCTTCGGTGGTCTGACCGGCGTCATCCTGGCCTCGCCCCCGATGGACTTCCACATCTCCGACTCGTACTTCGTGGTCGCGCACTTCCACTACGTCGTCTTCGGCACCGTGGTCTTCGCGATGTTCTCCGGCTTCCACTTCTGGTGGCCGAAGTTCACCGGCAAGATGCTGGACGAGCGCCTCGGCAAGATCACGTTCTGGACGCTCTTCGTGGGCTTCCACGGCACGTTCCTGGTGCAGCACTGGCTGGGCGCCGAGGGCATGCCGCGCCGTTACGCGGACTACCTGGACGCCGACGGCTTCACCGCCCTGAACACGATCTCGACGATCTCGTCCTTCGTGCTCGGTCTGTCGATCCTGCCGTTCTTCTACAACATCTGGAAGACCGCCAAGTACGGCAAGAAGATCGAGGTCGACGACCCGTGGGGCTACGGCCGTTCGCTCGAATGGGCGACGTCCTGCCCGCCGCCGCGGCACAACTTCCTCACCCTGCCGCGGATCCGTTCCGAATCCCCGGCGTTCGACCTGCACCACCCTGAGATCGCGGCTCTCGACCAGCTCGAGAACAAGCCTCACGAGGTGGCGGCCCTCAGCGGCGGCAAGGAGGCCGGCAAGTGAAGATCCAGGGCAAGATGTTCATCTGGCTGAGCGTCTTCATCCTTGCCATGGCGGTCCTCTACGGCGTCTGGTCCAAGGAGCCGGTCGGCACGACGGCGCTCTTCCTGGCCTTCGGCCTGTGCATCATGGTCGGCTACTACCTGGCCTTCACGGCCAAGCGGGTCGACGCCATGGCGCAGGACGACAAGGAGGCCGACGTCGCGGACGAGGCCGGCGAGGTGGGCTTCTTCGCCCCCCACAGCTGGCAGCCGCTCTCGCTGGCCCTCGGCGGTGCGCTGGCCTTCGCCGCGATCGCGGTCGGCTGGTGGCTGCTGTACTTCTCCACCCCGCTGATCCTGGTCGGCATCTTCGGCTGGGTCTTCGAGTTCTACCGCGGTGAGAACCAGAACCAGTAGCGGGAGCAGCACCCCGTAACACCCCGAGGGGCCCGGTCACTTCGTCCGACGAAGCGGCCGGGCCCCTCGTTTGCCCCGCTCGGCGCGCTGAGCGCGAGGAAAGTTCTTACCGTGAGGTCATGAACGACACGCCGCGCAATCGGACCGTTCCGATCTGCACTCTTCTGGCCCTCACCGTCGCCGCGGGCACCACCGCGTGCGCGGGCTCACAGGAGCATCCGCTGTCGGCGAGGCCCTACGACGCGGCCGACCAGGTCGCCTTCAACGCCCCCGCCCAGGGGAGGAAGGCCGACCCCGACAAGCCCCTGGAGATCACCGCCAAGGGCGAGGAGGGGCGGCTCACCGACGTCACCGCCCTCGACGAGGCCGGGCGCCACCTGGCCGGCGAGCTCACCGCGGACGGGCGCAAGTGGCGCTCCACGGCCGCCCTGGCGGCCGGCGCCCGCTACACCGTCCGGGTGTCCACCGAGGACGAGGACGGCGCTCCGGGGGCCCGTACGTTCACCTTCGAGACGGCACCGGCCAAACGGGCCCTGACCGTCACGTTCGGCCCGGAGGCGGGCAAGTACGGCGTCGGGCAGCCCGTCACCGCCGACCTGAGCCTCCCGGTGAAGGACAAGGCGGCCCGCGCGGTCGTCGAGCGGGCCCTCAAGGTCCGCTCCGTACCGGCCGTCGAGGGCTCCTGGCACTGGGTGGACGACAAGAAGCTGCACTACCGGCCGAAGGAGTACTGGCCCACCGGCGCCACCGTCACCGTCACCGGCAACCTCGCGGGCATCAAGGTCGGCGACAAGCTCTACGGCGGCGACTCCAAGCCGCTGACGCTCACCATCGGCGACCACATCGAGGCGGTCGCGGACGCGGCCTCCCACCACATGACGGTCCGCCGCAACGGAGAAGTGATCAAAACCATTCCGGTGACCACCGGAAAACCGGGCTTCTCCACCCGTAACGGGATCAAGGTGGTGCTCGGCAAGGAGTACTACGTCCGGATGCGCGGCACCAGCATCGGCATCGCCGAGGGCAGCTCCGAGTCCTACGACCTGCCCGTCTACTACGCCACCCGGGTGACCTGGAGCGGCGAGTACGTCCACGCCGCCCCCTGGTCCGTCGGCTCCCAGGGCGTCGCCAACGTCAGCCACGGCTGCGTCGGCATGTCGACCGGCAACGCCGCCTGGTTCTACAAGACCGTCCGGCCCGGCGACATCGTCCGCGTCGTCAACAGCTACGGCGAGATGATGGACACCTTCGGCAACGGCTTCGGCGACTGGAACCTGCCCTGGGACAAATGGCGCAAGGGCAGCGCCCTGGTGGCCGACACGGGCAACCCGCTGGCCACCGAGGACGCCAAGGCCCGCCTACGGCCGTCGTCTTTCTAGTGGCTCGGTTCACCTCCGGGCGCCTCCAGCGTGTGCCGACGGTCGACCGTGCTCGGTCCCTCGTTCCTCGGGACCTCCGCGCGCTCTTCCTTTCGGCACCCGCGGCGCCCTTCGGCTCACTCGCCAAGCCGCGCCGAGCGTCAAGAACAGGGCAGCGACAGGCGTGAGCGGAGCAGGGACGCCAGGGACGCCGCGAACTCCACCGGTTCCACCGGAAGGGTGACCGCGGCGTCCGCGCGGCTCCACGTGGCCAGCCAGGCGTCCTGCGGGCGGCCGATCAGCAGCAGGACCGGAGGGCAGTGGAAGACCTCGTCCTTGATCTGCCGGCACACGCCCATGCCGCCGGCCGGCACCGCCTCGCCGTCGAGTACGCAGACGTCGATGCCGCCCTCCTCCAGGGCCGACAGCACCGCCGGAAGCGTCGCGCACTCGACGAACTCGACCGGGGGAACATCGGCCGCGGGCCTGCGGCCGGCCGCGAGCCGGACCTGCGCGCGGGTGTTCGCGTCGTCGCTGTAGACCAGGACCGTGGCGCTCGACTGCATCGTTCCTCCGTGAAGGTGGTCGGTCGTTGCGCGGATGCTACTCCGCTCCACAGCCCGTCAACACCCGTTCAACACCTGTTCGAAGGGTGGCGGAACCCCGCTCCGATGGGCCGTTCGGGCTGGACAAGTGCCCCGGACACTCCGAACGGCACCCCCCGGAGTGAGGGCGGGATAAGCGACCGACATAATGTCGGTCGTGGCGACAGTAACGACAGTAGAAACCGGGCACGCGCACCCGTCGGTCAATCGACCGAACCTCACCAGCGTCGGAACCATCATCTGGTTGAGCTCCGAGCTGATGTTCTTCGCGGCCCTCTTCGCGATGTACTTCACCCTGCGATCCGTGATGGGCGCGGAGTACTGGGCGGAAAAGGCAGACGCCTTGAACCTCCCGTTCTCCGCGACGAACACCACGATCCTGGTGCTCTCCTCCCTCACCTGCCAGCTCGGCGTCTTCGCCGCCGAGCGGGGCGATGTGAAGAAGCTCCGGACGTGGTTCATCATCACGTTCGTGATGGGCGCGATCTTCATCGGCGGCCAGGTCTTCGAGTACACCGAGCTGGTCAAGCACGAGGGCCTCTCGCTGTCCTCGGACCCGTACGGCACGGTGTTCTACCTGACCACCGGCTTCCACGGCCTGCACGTGACGGGCGGTCTCATCGCCTTCCTGCTGGTCCTGGGCCGGACGTACGCCGCCAGGAGGTTCACCCACGAGCAGGCAACCGCCGCCATCGTCGTGTCCTACTACTGGCACTTCGTCGATGTCGTCTGGATCGGCCTCTTCGCCACGATCTACTTGATCAAGTAATCGGGTTCCGCCTCCGGGCGGGCCGACACATCCAGCACGTATCGACGCAGAAGATCCTGACACCGGGGTAATCCGTGAAAAAGCTCTCCGCACGACGACGCCATCCGCTGGCGGCGGTCGTCGTCCTACTTCTCGCGCTGGCGGCAACTGGGGGGCTGTACGCCGCGTTCGCGCCGGCGGGCACGGCCAAGGCCGATGAAACCGCCCAGTCCCTCGCCATCGAGGAGGGCAAGAAGCTCTACTCCGTCGGTTGCGCCAGCTGCCACGGAACCGGCGGTCAGGGCACCTCTGACGGCCCGTCCCTGGTCGGCGTCGGCTCGGCGGCAGTGGACTTCCAGGTCGGCACCGGCCGCATGCCGGCCCAGCAGCCCGGCGCCCAGGTTCCGAGGAAGAAGGTCATCTACTCGCAGGCTGAGATCGATCAGCTCGCGGCGTACATCGCCTCGCTCGGTGCCGGCCCGATCACGCCGACCGAAGACCAGTACAACCCCGCGGGTGCCGACGCGGCCAAGGGTGGCGAGCTCTTCCGCTCCAACTGTGCCCAGTGCCACAACTTCACCGGTGAAGGTGGCGCGCTGACCCACGGCAAGTACGCCCCCAGCCTGGAAGGCGTCAGCCCGAAGCACCTCTACGAGGCCATGCAGACCGGCCCGCAGAACATGCCCTCCTTCCCCGACACGACCATGCCGGAGAAGCAGAAGAAGGAGATCATCGCCTACGTCCAGGCCGTCAACAGTGAGAAGGCCGACAACCCGGGTGGTCTCAAGCTGGGTGGCCTCGGTCCCGTCAGCGAGGGTCTGTTCGCGTGGATCTTCGGTCTGGGCGCACTGATCGCAGTTGCCATCTGGGTCGCGGCCCACACCGCTAAGGCCAAGAAGTCATGAGTACCCAAGAGAATTCTGAAGAGAACCTGCCCTCCGCGCAGGACACCGCGCACGGCGCGGTGAAGGTCGCCGACGACCCGTTCGCCGACCCGGGCCTCCCGCCCCACAAGCCGCGCATCCAGGACATCGACGAGCGGGCCGCCCGGCGGTCCGAGCGCGCGATCGCCTTCATGTTCACGCTGTCGATGCTGGCCACGATCGGCTTCATCGCCTCGTACGTGATCTTCCCGGTCGACAAGATCGTGTACATCTGGCCCTTCGGCCGGGTGTCCGCGCTCAACTTCGCCCTCGGGTGGACGCTCGGTCTGGCCCTGTTCTTCATCGGCGCGGGCGCGGTCCACTGGGCCCGTACCCTCATGTCCGATGTCGAGGTGGCCGACGACCGTCACCCGATCGAGGCGTCGCCCGAGGTCAAGGCGAAGGTCATGGCGGACTTCGCGGCCGGTGCCGCCGAGTCCGGCTTCGGCCGCCGCAAGCTGATCCGCAACACGCTCTTCGGCGCGCTGGCCATGGTGCCGCTCTCCGGCATCGTGCTGCTGCGTGACATGGGCCCGCTGCCCGAGAAGAAGCTCCGGACCACCATGTGGGCCAAGGGCAAGCAGCTCATCAACATGAACACGCACGAGCCGCTGCGTCCCGAGGACGTCGCGGTCGGTTCGCTGACCTTCGCGATGCCCGAGGGCCTCTCGGAGCACGACCACCACTTCCAGACCGAGATCGCCAAGGCCGCCCTGATGATCGTCCGGATCCAGCCGGAGGACATCAAGGACAAGCGCGAGCTCGAGTGGTCGCACGACGGCATCGTCGCCTTCTCGAAGATCTGCACCCACGTCGGCTGCCCGATCTCCCTGTACGAGCAGCAGACGCACCACGTGCTCTGCCCGTGCCACCAGTCCACCTTCGACCTGTCCGACGGCGCCCGCGTCATCTTCGGCCCGGCCGGCCACGCCCTCCCGCAGCTGCGGATCGGCGTGAACGACAAGGGCTTCCTGGAGGCGCTCGGCGACTTCGACGAGCCCGTCGGCCCTGCCTTCTGGGAGCGCGGATGAGCACTGTGACCAATACGCAGAAGAAGGCGCCCGCCGGTGAGCGGGTCGCCGACTGGGCCGACGGCCGCCTGGGGATCTACACGCTGGCCAAGGCCAACATGCGGAAGATCTTCCCGGACCACTGGTCCTTCATGCTGGGCGAGGTCTGCCTCTACAGCTTCCTCATCATCATCCTGACGGGCGTCTACCTGACGATGTTCTTCCACCCGTCGATGAACGAGGTGGAGTACACCGGACCGTACGTCCCGCTCCAGGGACAGCTGATGTCCGAGGCGTTCAACTCGACCATGCACATCTCCTTCGAGGTGCGCGGTGGTCTGCTCATCCGGCAGATCCACCACTGGGCGGCGCTGATCTTCCTCGCCGGCATGTTCGTGCACATGATGCGCGTGTTCTTCACCGGCGCGTTCCGCAAGCCGCGTGAGATCAACTGGCTGTTCGGCTTCCTGCTGTTCTTCCTGGGCATGTTCACCGGCTTCACCGGTTACTCGCTCCCGGACGACCTGCTCTCCGGCACCGGTGTCCGCTTCATGCAGGGCGCGATCCTGTCCGTGCCGGTCGTCGGCACGTACCTGTCGATGTTCCTGTTCGGCGGCGAGTTCCCCGGCGGCGACTTCGTCGCCCGGTTCTACTCGGCGCACGTGCTGCTGCTCCCGGGCATCATGCTCGGCCTGGTGGTCGCCCACCTGATCCTGGTGTTCGTGCACAAGCACACGCACTTCGAGGGCCCCGGCCGCACCAACAAGAACGTCGTCGGCATGCCGCTGCTGCCGGTGTACATGGCCAAGGCCGGAGGCTTCTTCTTCCTGGTCTTCGGTGTCATCGCCATCATCTCGGCGATCGCCTCGATCAACCCGATCTGGGCCCTCGGCCCGTACCGCCCGGACCAGGTGTCCACCGGCGCCCAGCCCGACTGGTACATGGGCTTCGCCGAGGGTCTGATCCGTGTCATGCCGGGCTGGGAGATCAACATCTGGGGCCACACCCTGGTCCTGGGCGTGTTCATCCCGCTGGTGATCTTCCCGCTGGTGCTCGGCGCGATCGCGGTCTACCCGTTCATCGAGTCCTGGATCACCGGCGACAAGCGCGAGCACCACATCGCGCAGCGCCCGCGCAACGCTCCGACGCGCACCGCCTTCGGTGTCGCCTGGATCACCGCGTACATGATCATGCTCGTCGGTGGTGGCAACGACCTCTGGGCCACGCACTTCCACCTGTCGATCAACTCGATCACCTGGTTCGTCCGGATCTTCTTCTTCGTCGGACCGGTCATCGCGTTCATCGTCACCAAGCGGATCTGCCTCGGCCTCCAGCGCCGGGACAAGGACAAGGTGCTGCACGGTCGCGAGTCCGGCATCATCAAGCGCCTGCCGCACGGTGAGTTCGTCGAGGTCCACACCCCGCTCAGCCAGGGCGAGCTGCACAAGCTCACCGCGCACGAGCAGTACGCGCCGGCGGAGCTGCCGCCGGCCGTCGACGAGAACGGCGTGGAGCGCAAGATCGGCCGCATGGAGAAGCTCCGGGTCAAGCTCAACCGGGGTTACTACGGCGCGGACAACCAGATCGCCAAGCCCACCGTCGAGGAGTACAAGGAGATCCAGAGCGGCCACGGCCACCACTGATCACCTTGACCTCCTGATGTAGGTCGCCACGGCGAGAGCCCCGTCCATTCGATGGACGGGGCTCTTTGCCGTTCCCGGGGATCGATAGGGTGGGGGTGGCCTTGGAGATACGTACGGACACATCAGGAGCGACCATGAGCGCTGTGCACCCCGCTGGAGGCGAGACCGCGGCGGGCCGCTCCTGGCCCGTCGTCCTGGACGGTCTGCTCGGCGGCCGCGACCAGAGCGCCGAGGACACGGCCTGGGCCATGGACCGCATCCTGCGCGGCGAGGCCACCGACGCGCAGATCGCCGGCTTCGTGGTCGCCCTGCGCGCCAAGGGCGAGACCGTGGAGGAGATCACCGGTCTCGTCCGGACCATGTACGAGCACGCCAACACCATCGAGGTGCCCGGCGCCACCGTCGACATCGTCGGCACCGGCGGCGACGGCGCCAAGACCGTGAACGTCTCCACCATGTCGGCGATCGTCGTCGCGGGCACGGGTGCCAAGGTCGTCAAGCACGGCAACCGGGCCGCGTCCTCGGCCTCCGGCGCCTCCGACGTCCTGGAGAAGCTCGGCGTCAACCTGGAGCTGAGCCCGAAGCGGGTCGCGGAGGTGGCCGAGGAGGCCGGGATCACCTTCTGCTTCGCGGTGAAGTTCCACCCGGCGCTGCGCCATGTGGCGATGGCCCGCAAGGAGCTGGGCATCCGCACGGTGTTCAACTTCCTCGGCCCGCTGACCAATCCGGCCCGCGTCCGGGCCCAGGCCACCGGTGTCGCCGACGCCCGGATGGCCCCGATCGTCGCCGGGGTGCTCGCCGAGCGCGGCTCCTCCGCGCTGGTCTTCCGGGGCGACGACGGCCTGGACGAGCTGACCACCACGGCCACCTCGCGGGTCTGGATCGTCCGGGACGGCACCGTACGCGAGGAGCGCTTCGACCCCAGGGACGTCGGCATCGACCTGGTGCCGGTGGAGGCCCTGCGCGGCGCCGACGCCTCGTACAACGCCGACGTCGCCCGGCGGCTGCTGGCCGGCGAGACCGGTCCGGTCCGTGACGCGGTGCTGCTCAACTCGGCGGCGGCGCTGACCGCCCTGGAGCCGGGGGAGGGCACCCTGGCGGAGCAGCTGCGGGCCGGCATCGAGAAGGCCGCCGAGTCCATCGACTCCGGCGCGGCGCGCCAGGCCCTGGAGCGGTGGATCGCCGTCAGCAACGCGTAGCCGTCGGGTGCGCAACCCCGTCCGGAATACGGACGGGGTTGCGCGCCGACGATCACGTGGCATAGCTTCTGAACAGGTCATGAGTGACAGCCATCAAGGCCCCGGCCGGCTGTCCGGCAACCCTCCGTCCGTGGCGGGGTGCCCCGGGTGAAGACCAGGCCGTGGACAGAAAGGTCCGCGGCAAGCGCGGACCCCTGCGAACCCTGGGGTCCTTGGTCCTCAAGGGAGCAGTCTCGTGAGCAAGCGAATGCGCTAGGGCCTCGAAGCCCCTTCTTCGTCACCCCCTTTTTCCTTTTCCGTGCCTCCGCGGCCGCGTGCCCCCGTCGCGTCGAGGCGCTGAATTCGCCTGCCTTGTACGGGAGTTCGCCATGTCCGTGATCACCGCTGCCGCCGACCAGTCCGTTTGTGCCCCTCTGCCCGTTCTGGGCCGGGACGTCACCGTCCCGCTCGTCACCGGAGGCGAGGTCACCTACGCGGCGCTCGACTACGCGGCCAGCGCCCCGGCCCTTCAGCGCGTGTGGGACGACGTCGCCGCGTACGCCCCGTACTACGGCAGCGTCCACCGCGGTGCCGGATACCTCTCCCAGCTCTCCACCGACCTCTTCGAGAACAGCCGGGCCACCGTCGCCGAGTTCCTCGACTGCCGCCCCGACGACCAGGTGGTCTTCACCCGCTCCACCACCGACTCGCTCAACCTGCTCGCCCGGGCGCTCCCCGCCGACTGCCAGGTCTTCGTCTTCGAGACCGAGCACCACGCGTCCCTCCTGCCCTGGGGCGACGCCCACGTGACCTACCTCGACGCGCCGCGCACCCCGGCCCGGGCCGTCGAGATCCTGGAGCGCGCGCTCGCCGCACGCGACCCCTACGGCCCGGCCCTGGTCTGCGTCACCGGCGCCTCCAACGTGACCGGTGAGCTGTGGCCGGTGAGGGAACTGGCCGCCGCCGCGCACGCGCACGGCGCCCGGATCGTCCTCGACGCCGCCCAGCTGGCGCCCCACCACCCCGTCTCCGTACGGGAGTCGGACGTCGACTGGGTCGCCTTCTCCGGGCACAAGCTGTACGCGCCGTTCGGCTCCGGCGTCCTCGCCGGCCGGGCGGACTGGCTGCGGGACGCCGAGCCGTACCTCGCGGGCGGCGGCGCCTCCCGTACGGTCGCGCGCCGGGCCGACGGCGGTGTGGACGTGGAGTGGCACACCACCGCGGCCCGGCACGAGGCCGGATCGCCCAACGTCATCGGCGTCTACTCCATCGCCTCCGCCTGCAAGGCGCTCACCGAGGCCGGCTTCGACCGGCTCGTCGCCCGCGAGCGGCACCTCATCGCGAAGGTCCGCGAGGGCCTGGCCGAGGTGCCCGAGGTGCGGGTCCTCTCGCTCTTCGGCGACGACGCCCCCCGGGTCGGCGTCATCTCCTTCGTCGTGGAGGGCTGGAACAGCTCCCACTTCGCCGCCGCGCTCTCCGCCGAGTACGGCATCGGCGTCCGCGACGGCCTGTTCTGCGCCCACCCGCTGGTGCGCACCCTGCTCGGCAGCGACCCGCAGGACCCGGGCGCGTGCGGCGCCCCGGAGGCGAACCCCGGCGAGAGGTCGCTGAACGCCATCCGGGTGAGCTTCGGCGCGGGCACTCCCGACGAGCACGTGGAGCGGTTCGTCGGCGCGGTGAAGGAGCTGGTGCGTGACGGCGCCCGGTGGACCTACCGCACCGAGGACGGCCGCTGCGTCCCCGACCGCGGCTGACCGCTCCCTCGTACGGGTGAAGCCGGCCTCCCGCGGGGGAGAGGCCGGCTTCAGCCGTGTCCGTACGGGGGCCGGTACCGGGTCAGGACTCCAGGCCGATGGCGAAGGCCGCGTCCAGGTCGTGCTGCGAGTAGGCCCGGAACGCCACGTGCGTGTCGGTGGCCTCGACGCCCGGGATCTTGGAGATCCGGCCCGGGATCACATCGGCCAGGTCGTCGTGGCGCGCCACCCGGACCATCGCGATCAGGTCGTACGTACCGGTGACGGAGAAGACCTCGCTGACGGTGTCGATCGCGGCGATCGCCTCGGCGATCTCGGGGATGCGGTCCACGCTGGTCTTGATGAGCACGATCGCGGTGATCACGGCTGGCTTTCTCCCTCGGTGGCCGCGGCTGGTGGCTTCACTCTATCGGCACCCCTGTACCGCGCCCACGCGAAGACGAAGCCGATCCCGAAGCCCACCACGTGCGCCAGATACGCCACCCCGGGACCCGAGCCCGCCGAGCGGGCCGCCAGCCACTGGAGCACGAACCAGAAGATCAGCACGATCCAGGCGGGGAAGCGCAGCGGCAGGAAGAACAGGAAGGGGAAGAGGCTCGTCACCCGGGCGCGCGGGAAGAGATAGAGGAAGGCCCCGAGCACCCCTGAGATCGCCCCCGACGCCCCGACCAGGGTCTGCTGGCTCTCGGCGTGCGCCGCCGCGTAGCCGAGCAGGGCCAGATATCCGCAGCCCAGGTAGAAGAGGACGAAGCCGGCCGGGCCCATCCGCTCCTCGGTCATCGCCCCGAACACGTACAGGAACAGCATGTTCCCGAGCAGGTGCAGCCAGCTGCCGTGCACGAAGAGGGCGGTCAGCGGGGTGAGCAGGGCGCGAAGGTCACCGCCCACCAGCTCGGCCGGGATCACCCCCCAGCGCTGGAAGTACGCGCTCTGCGCCACGAGCAGCTCGTGGCCCGTGCCGTACGCCGGGCTCAGTCCCGCCACCGGGCTCGCGGCGAAGAGCAGCACGCAGCCGGCGATCAGGCCGTAGGTCACCGTCGGTCCGTTCCGGGCGCCCCGCCAGGCGCCGAGGGCCGTGCCCCGCCAGTCGATCATGGACAGATCATGGCGTACCGGTGCCCACCTGGACAGAGTGCCTCGCCGTGACACGGGGTACCCGCGAGGCCGTAGGGTTACGGGCAGTACTCCCGCAGTTCGACGGCGCACCGCGGGCCCGTGAAGCTCGTACGAAAGAGGACGGCACGATGACGGTTCCCCTGCCGACCGCCGACACCCGCTGGCGCTGCACGCTCTGCGGCAACCTGACCCGCTTCGACGTGACCCGCTCGTCCAAGGTCGTCGAATACGTCCATCTGGACCTCGCCGGAGAGCCCAAGGTGGAGGAGCGCGAGGTGGTCAGTGAGACCATCGAGTCGGTCCGCTGCCGCTGGTGCAACGCGGTGGACCAGATCGAATTGGTGGACAGGCCGGGCGCCGCTTCCTGAGAAGCGGCCCCCGAGAGGGCGACGACAGGGAGAGGGGTGACGGATCGTGGAGCGGCCCGCGCACGGTGACGAGCCGACGGGCTCGGCGGACGAGACCGCCGAGACGCTCGACCGGCCCCTTCCCGAGGCCGTACGGCGCAAGGTCGTCGCCCTGGTCGCGGACGCCTTCGGCGGGCTGACCGTCGCCGAGCTGCCCGCCCCGCTGCGGCAGTACGCCCGCTTCACCGCCCCCCGGCGGGCCAAGTTCGCCGGGAACGCGATGGCCGCCGCCCTGGAGAGCGAGCCGCTGTTCCGGCAGCGGATCGGCGAGCGGTTCAAGGAGTCCCAGCCCGTGCTCGCCGGCGCCGTGGAGTCCGGCGCCCCGCCCGCCGCGGCCGACCCCGTCGACATCGCCGCCGCGGCCTATCTGCTGCGCCCGGCCGGCTGGGGCAAGCTGGTGGCCGCCGCCGGCGAGGAGGCACAGCGCGCCGACGCCGAACGGGCCGACGAGGCGAGCCGCCGCGAGCTGGCCCGGCTGCGCGAGGAGGTCGCGGGCGCCAAGGAGCGGGCGAAGGCCGAGACCGAGCAGCTCCGGCACGACCTGGAGGCCGCCCGCAAGGAAGCCGAATCGCTTCACCGCAAGCTGCGCAGCGCCCAGAGCGACGTCAAGCGCGGCGAGGCGGCCCTGCGGCGCGCCCAGGCCGAGATCGACACCGCGCGGACCGAGGCCGCCGCCCAGGTGTCGGCCGCCGAGAGCGAGACCCGGCGCCTCAAGGCCCGGCTCGGCGAGGTGGAGGCCGCCCTGGAGGCCAGCCGGCGGGCCGCCCGCGAGGGCCGCTCGGTGGAGGACATGCGGCTGCGGCTGCTCCTGGACACGGTGCTCGACGCCGCCCAGGGGCTGCGCCGCGAACTGGCCCTGCCGCCGGTGTCGATGCACCCCGCGGACACCGTGGACGCCGTCGAGCCCGGCCGGATGTCACCGAAGGACATCGCCGCCCGCGCCCTGTCCGAGACCGACCCGGCACTCCTGGACCAGCTGCTCGAACTGCCCCAGGCGCACCTGGTGGTGGACGGCTACAACGTCACCAAGACCGGCTATCCGACGATGCCGCTGGAGAAGCAGCGGCTGCGGCTGCTCGGCGGCCTGTCCGCGCTCGCGGCCCGCTCCGGCGCGGAGATCACCTGTGTCTTCGACGGCGCCGAGCTCGCGGCGCCGGTGCTGCTCGCCCCGCCGCGCGGGGTGCGGGTGCTGTTCTCCAAGCCCGGCGTGACGGCCGACGAGCTGATCCGGCAGCTGGTGCGCGCCGAACCGCCGGGGCGTCCGGTCGTGGTGGTCTCCACCGACCGCGAGGTCGCCGACGGGGTCGCCAAGTCCGGTGCCAGGCCCGTGGCCTCCGCGTTGTTGCTGAAGCGGCTTTCGCGCCTCTCGTGACGTCTCGTCACCGCTGAGCACTCCTGGGCGCGATGTCCGGATTGTTGTCCGCGCAGGGTCAAGTGACCACTACTGCCCGTGGGATGTATGTAAATAACTTGTCGAGCGAGCGAGATTTTGCCCGTTGGGATTTGAACTGATCACAAGATGGTCACTAGGGTCGGGCCTCGAACCTTCGCGCGGTTGATCATCCATCGGGGATGACAGCGATGGTCCCGCCTGCCGCAGTTCTGGCCTGGCGGCTCGAGGAAGAAGGAGCTCGCCTTCGTGGCGTCCCACCGTCGACCCAAGCAGCCCAGCCGCACCCGTGTGACCGTGCTCACCGCCACCGCCGCGGCAGCCGTCGCACTGTCCGCCCAGACCGGCGCACAGGCGGCCCCCAAGCCGAAGATCGACGAGGTCAAGTCCAAGGTCGACAAGCTCCACCACGAGGCCGAGGAGGCCACGGAGCAGTACAACCTCGCCGAGGAGCGCAGGGAGAAGCTGCAGAAGGAGATCGGCGCCCTCCAGGACAAGGTCGCCCGCGGCCAGGAGGAGCTCAACACCCTGCGCGGCCAGATCGGTTCGGTCGCCAGCGCCCAGTACCGCTCCGGCGGCATCGACCCGGCGCTCCAGCTCTTCCTCTCCTCCGACCCGGACACCTACCTCGACAAGGCGTCCGCGATCGACCAGCTCGGCGCCAAGCAGGCCGACGTCCTGCAGTCCATCCAGGCCAAGCAGCGCACCCTCGCCCAGCAGCGGGCCGAGGCGACCACGAAGCTCGCCGACCTCGAGGACGTCCGCAAGACCCTCGGCGAGAAGAAGAAGAAGTTCCAGGGCAAGCTCGCCGAGGCGCAGAAGCTCCTCAACACCCTGACCGCCGCGGAGCGCGCCAAGATCCAGCAGGAGGAGCAGCGCGCCAGCCGCGCCGCCGGCGACCGCGTCGACCTCGGCAACGAGGTGCCCGCCTCCCAGCGCGGCGCCGCCGCCCTGAACGCCGCCGCCACCCAGCTCGGCAAGCCGTACGTCTCCGGCGCCGAGGGCCCCAACTCGTACGACTGCTCCGGTCTCACGCAGTGGTCCTACCGCCAGGCCGGCGTCAGCATCAGCCGCACCACCTACACGCAGCAGAACGACGGCGTGAAGATCGGCCGCAGCCAGCTCAAGCCGGGCGACCTGGTCTTCTTCAACGGCCTTTCCCACGTGGGCCTGTACGCGGGCAACAACACCATCCTGCACGCCCCCAAGCCGGGCGCGGTGGTCCGCTACGAGTCCATGGACTACATGGGCACCTTCCAGTTCGGCGTCCGCATCTGACGCCACGGCCGACGCCCCCGATCGGGTGGTTCGCCGGATCCTGAACTGACCTGACGCCCCGCCGGTGACCTGTGATTCCGGCGGGGCGTCACTTTGTGTGTTCGGCGCCTTCGTTGGAGGCGGCACTGCGAGCGGCTACTGTCTGCCGCGCCAGTCCGTCGAGCCGAACAGGAGCGTGATCCTTGGCGACCCACCGACGACCCGCCAGGGTCACCGTCCTCACCGCGGCCGCGGCCACCGCGGCCACGGCCTTCGGAGCCGTCCCCGCCGCGCACGCCGACCCGGGCGGGGGCGCGCCCGAGACCACCCGCGCCACCGTCGACCGGCTCTTCGAGGAGGCCGAGCGGGCCACCGAGGGCTACAACCGCGCCGACGAGAAGGCCGACCGGCTGCGCACCACGGTCTCGCAGGCGCAGGACAGCCTGGCCCGCGGCCAGGAGCGGATCAACCGGATGCGCGGCGCGCTCGGTGCGGTGGCCGGCGCGCAGTACCGCTCCGGCGGCATGGACCCGGCCCTCGCCCTGCTGCTCTCCTCCGACCCGGACAGCTATCTCGCCCGGGCCTCCGTCCTGGACCGGGCCACCGCCCGCCAGGGTGCCGCCCTCGCCGAACTCCGGCGGGAACTGCGCGAGCTGGCGCAGGAGCGGACCGAGGCGAGCTTGGCCCTCGCCGAACTGGAACGCAGTCGCGCCGAGGTGGCCCGGCACAAGCGCACCGTCGAACGGAAGCTCGCCGAGGCCCGCCGGGTGCTCGCCGCCCTCTCCGCCGACGAACGGGCCGGCTTCGAACGGGCCTCCCGCTCCGGCCGCGCGGCCCTCGACGAGGAACTCCCGCCGCTCGGCGACCTCGGCCCCTCGCGCGCCGCCGCCGCGGTGATCGCCGCGCGCGCCGCCATCGGCAAGCCCTACGTGTGGGGCGCCACCGGCCCGTCCGCCTTCGACTGCTCGGGCCTCATGGTCTGGTCGTACCGCCAGGCCGGCATCGCCCTGCCCCGCACCTCCCAGGCCCAGCGGAACGCGGGCCGCCGCGTCCCGCTCTCCCAGGCGCAGCCCGGCGACCTCGTCACGTACCGCAGCGACGCCAGCCACGTCGCGATCTACGCCGGCAACGGCCAGGTCATCCACGCCCCCTACCCGGGCGCGCGGGTCCGCTACGACCCGGTGAACATGATGTCCCACGCCACCGTGACACGGGTCTGAGACCGTCCCCGTACGATCGCGGCATGGCGGATCGGGACAGGGCGGGCCGGAGCGGGGCAGGCCGGGGCGGACGGGCGGCGCGCGCCGCCGTGGGTCTGTCGGCGTGGCTGCTCGCCCTCACCGGCTGCACGGCCCCCGGACCCGAAGGACCCGCCCGCGCCGAGGTGCAGCGCCTCCTCGACCGGCGTGCCGAGGCCCTGCTGACGCGGGACGAGGCCGGCTACCTCGCCGCCCTCGACCCGGCGCTGGCCCTCGCCGCGCGGACCGAGTTCGGGCGGCTGGCGAAGCTCCCGCTCGGCGGCTGGACGTACCGCGTCACCGACGTCGATCCGGCCGGAGCGGGCCGGGCCGTCGCCGAGGCCGAACTCGGCTACCGCGTCGAGGGCTACGACTCCGCGCCGGCCACCACCCGGCGGATCGTGGACCTCGCCGAGCGGGACGGCCGCTGGTACGTCACCGGTGACCGCGCCGCCGAGGGCGCCCCGCAGCAGCTGTGGCAGCAGGGCGAGGTCAGCGCGGTCACCGGCCGCCGCAGCCTCGTCCTCGGCGTCGGCCAGCCCCCCGAGCGGCTGCGGGAGATCGCCGACGCGGCGGACCGGGCCGTACCCGCCGTCGGCGCGGCCTGGCCCGTGCCGTGGGCCGGGCGGATCGTGGTCCTGGTCCCGGCCTCGGTGGACGCCATGGGCCGCCTGCTCGGCGCGCCCGCGGCCTCGTACCGGGGGATCGCGGCCGTCACCACCGGCGAGACCGGCGGCGGCCGTCCGGCCCCCGCGGACCGGGTGATCGTCAACCCGGACGCGTACGGGGTGCTGGGCGGCTTCGGCCGGCAGTTCGTCCTCACCCACGAGACCACGCACGTCGCCACCCGCCGGCAGACCACGGCGGCCACCCCGGTCTGGCTCTCCGAGGGCTTCGCCGACTGGGTCGCCTACCGCGGCACCGGCCGCACCCCCGCCGAGGCCGCCCCCGAACTCGCCCGCGAGGTCCGCTCCGGCCGGCTCCCCGCCGCCCTGCCGGACGACGGCGCCTTCGCCTTCGGCGGCGACGCGGACACCATGGCCCGCGCCTACGAGGGCGGCTGGCTGGCCTGCGCGCTGATCGCCGACCGCTGGGGCGAGGAGAAGCTCACCGCCTTCTACCGCGCGGTCGGCGCCCACCCCGGCCGGGAGGGCGCCGTGGAGAAGGCCCTCGCGGACGTCCTGGGCACCACGCCCGAGGAGTTCACGGCAGGGTGGCGGAGGTATCTGGAGGAGCGGCTGGGCTGAGCCCGGTCACGAGGGCCTACGTCCCGGCCGCTTTACGGTCCAGCTCCTCCAGCGTCTCCGCCAGCCAGGCCTTCTCCTCCGTGCCCGTGGCGCGGGCGATGCGGAGCATGCCGCGCCGGAAGGGGTCGGGCTCGTCCTCGGCGCGCACCGGAGCGTCGCCCTTGTAGAAGAAGCTGGCGGGGGTGGTGAGGAAGTCCAGGCGGCGGCGCAGGACGGCGGCCTGTTCGGCCGGGTCGGGGAGCCGGCCCAGGAAGGCGAGCAGGGTGAAGAAGCGCTGCCCGTCGGTGATCTCGGCGTCCTTGGGGGAGCGCAGGCGGGCGCGGAGCTCGGCCCGGCCGGCGTCGGTCAGCGAGAGGGTGCGCCGGGGGGCCGCGCCCGTGCCCGGTTCCGTACGGCTGTCGACCAGGCCGCTCTTCACCAGCCGGGTGATCGCCGGGTAGAGCGCGCCGTCGCTGACCGGGCGGACATGGCCGCTCAGGCCCTGGATGCGCTCCTTGAGCTCGTAGCCGTGCAGCGGCCTCTCGTCGAGGAAGCCGAGGATCGACAGCTCCAGCACCGGGGGCTCCTTCGCGGTCGCGGCTTGTCGGGTACGCGTCCGCCATGCTACCTCTTTTCGAGCTGCCTCGAATCGAGGTACCGCGAAACGAGGGGGATGACCACCGCATGACGGACCGCACGAGCGCCACGACCACCGCCACCCCGCACCGCCGCACCCTCGTCCGGCTCGCCGGACCCGTCTACCTCGAACTCCTCGCCGGAGTCGCCGCGGGCGTCATCGGCATGGTCTGGGTCGCCCGCCTCGGCGGGGACGCCGTGGCCGCCGTCGCCGTCGCCACCAACGTCGAGAACCTGCTCCTCGGCGTCGTCCTCATGGCCTCGTCCGGCACCACCGTCCTCGTCGCCCGGGCCCGAGGCGCCGACGACCCCGCCGCCCTGCGCTCCGCCGTCCGCGGCGGCGCCGTCCTCGGCGCGGTGCTCGTCCCGCCCGTCGCCCTCGGCGGCTTCCTGCTGCGCGACCCGCTCGCCGCGCTCCTGCTCGGCGGCTCCGGCCACCCCGCGCACGCCCTCGCCACCGCCTACTTCGCGATCTCGCTGCCCGGCACGGCCGTGTTCTTCGCCACCACCGTCCTCGACGGCATCCTCAAGGGCACCGGCGACACCCGCACCCCCATGCGGCTCGCCTTCCTCGCCAACGGGCTGATCCTGGTCCTCGACCCGCCGCTGATCCACGCCTACGGAGTGGAAGGCGCCGCCGTCGCCACCGTCCTCGGACGCACCGCCGCCCTCGCCGCCGGACTGCTCGCCCTGCGCCGCAACACCCTCCTCAAGGCCACGCGGGCCACGCGGGCCGCCCGCCACAGGACCGGCACCCTGGCCGCCGTGCGCCGCACCGCCGCCCTCGGCCTGCCCATGTCCGCCGACTTCACCGTCCGCATGGCCGGGGCCCTCGCCCTCGTCTCCGTCGTCGCCCGCCTCGGCGTCACCGAGATCGCCGCCTACGGCATCGCCGCCAAGGCCATGTACGTCGCCACCATGGCCTTCTACGCGGTGCGGCAGGCCGCCGCCATCCACACCGCCCACCTGCTGGGCGCAGGCCGCGACGAGCGCGCGGCCGTGGGCCGGCAGGCCCTCGTCCTCGGCGGACTGCTCGGCGCGGGCGCCGCCGTGCTGCTGTTCCTCGCCGCCGGACCCGTGATGCGCGGCTTCGGCGCCGAACCGGCCGTCGCCGAGGCCGGTGCGCTGTTCCTGCGCTGCCTCGGCCCCTACCTGCTCCTGATGGCCGGATTCATCGCCCTCGCCGGCGTCTTCGAGGGCAGCGGCGACTCCCCGCGGCTCGCCCGGATCACCGTCATCGGCGTCCTGCTCCAGCTACCGCTCGCGTACGGGCTCTCCGCGGCCCTCGGACTCGCCGGGATCTGCCTGGCGATGGCCCTCGCGATGGCGGCCCAGTGCGCGGCCCTCGAACTGCTGCGCCGCCGGACCGGGCGGCCGTGGAACAGGCCGCTCCCGCCTCAGGAGGACGCGGACGCCGACGCCGAAGCCGACGCGGACGCCGTGTCGCGGTCGGCCTGAACCGGGATCCTCGCCGGGCGGGCCGCCGGACCCGCCGCCGCCTCGCGCGGCTCCGTGACCGTCTGCCGCCACAGGATCCGGCAGGCGGAGACCACGGCCGCCACCAGCAGACCGTTGCGGACGAGCAGCAGCGCGATGCCCAGCGGATCGCTGTCCCCGACGTGCGAGAACCACACCGGGAACTCGAACTGCGTCACCGCCGTCGCCCACAGCACCAGATACGCGGGCCGGTGCATCCGGCTCGACCGGTACACCAGACACACCGCGGCCAGCCCCACCAGCCAGATCATGTACTGGGGGCTGATCACCCGGCTCGTCGCCGTGAACAGCAGCACCGCCACGAAGGCCGCGTCCGCCGTGGTCGTCGTCGTGTGCCGGCGCGCCCGCAGCCGCCACACCAGCAGCCAGACGAACGCGGCAACCGTGAGCACCATCGCCGCCGTCGACACTGCCTGGACGCCCGGACCGAGGAACTCGATCGAGCCGTAGTTCATCCGCGCCTCGCCCGGCCAGCCGAAGTGCCGGGCCACGTGGAAGACCATGGCCCCCAGCGACTCGATCTCGGTGCCCCGGTCCCGCTGGAAGCCGAGGAAGGCCAGCGCCCCCGGCGCCGCGAGCACGCACAGCAGCAGCACCCCGGCCGCCGCGCCCGCCGCCGCCGTCCACGAGCGGAAGGTGGCCCGGCCGCGCGCCGTGCCCACGAGCACCAGCACCGGCCACACCTTGAGCGTCGCCCCGAACCCGGCGAGCGCGCCGAGCACCGCCGGACGGCGGACCGCCGCGAGCAGCCCCGCCACCGCCACCGCCGTCACCATCAGGTCGTACCGGGCGTACGCGGTCGGGCCGAGCAGCGGCACCCCCGCCAGCCACAGCCACGCCCCGCGCATCGAACGGCCCGGCCGCCGCCCCGCGTACACGAGCAGGCCGAAGACGAGCGCGTCGCAGAGCAGGGCGAGCACGAAGAACGCGGCCGAGTAGCCGAGGAAGGGCAGCAGCGCCGGCGCCAGGATCGGCAGGGCCGCGGCCGGCGGATACTGCCAGGTGACGTCGTCCATCGGATACGTGCCGGTCTTCAGGACCTCGTACCAGCCCTGGTAGATCTGCTCGATGTCACTGGTGACGTCCGGGCCCGGGATGACCACGACCTTGAAGACGCACAGCAGGATCAGCACCCGGGTGAACGCCCACAGACCGACGGGCCGGCCCAGCGTGCCGACGTACGAGCCCAAGGTCGTGCCTGCCGTCCCCACCGCGCCCGTCATACCTGTCCTGTTCCTGTTCTGTCGGTCCGCCCGGGGGCGGAGGGTGGTGGTGCCGGGCTGGGGGCGCGACCACGGTACTGTCGGCCACGATGCACAAGACCCTGATCGTAACCAACGACTTTCCGCCCCGTCCGGGCGGAATCCAGGCCTTCCTGCACAACATGGCGCTGCGCCTGGATCCCGAGCGGATCGTGGTCTACGCCTCCACCTGGAAGCGCAGCCGCGAGGGGATCGAGGCGACCGCCGCGTTCGACGCCGAACAGCCTTTCACGGTCGTCCGCGACCGCACCACCATGCTGCTGCCGACCCCCCGGGTGACCGCGCGGGCCACCGCGCTGCTGCGCGAGCACGGCTGCGAGGCGGTGTGGTTCGGCGCCGCCGCCCCGCTCGGCCTGATGGCCCCGGCGCTGCGCCGCGCGGGCGCGCGACGCATCGTCGCGACGACCCACGGCCACGAGGCGGGCTGGGCGCAGCTGCCCGCCGCCCGGCAGCTGCTCGGGCGGATCGGCGAGGGCACGGACACGCTCACCTACCTCGGCGAGTACACCCGCTCCCGGATCGCGACCGCGCTCAGCCCGGCCGCCGCCGCCCGCATGACGCAGCTGCCGCCCGGCGTCGACGAGAAGACCTTCCACCCCGACTCCGGCGGCGCCGAGGTGCGCGAGCGGCTCGGGCTCAGCGACCGCCCGGTCGTCGTGTGCGTCTCGCGGCTCGTGCCGCGCAAGGGCCAGGACACCCTGATCCTCGCCATGCCGGAGATCCTGCGCCGGGTGCCCGACGCGGTCCTGCTGATCGTCGGCGGCGGCCCGTACGAGGCCGACCTGCGGCGCCTCGCGGCCCGTACCGGCGTGGCCGGATCCGTACGCTTCACCGGCGCCGTCCCGTGGTCCGAGCTGCCCGCGCACTACGGCGCCGGCGACGTCTTCGCCATGCCCTGCCGCACCCGGCGCGGCGGCCTGGACGTCGAGGGCCTCGGCATCGTCTACCTGGAGGCCTCCGCGACCGGCCTGCCGGTCGTCGCCGGCGACTCGGGCGGCGCGCCCGACGCCGTCCTCGACGGCGAGACCGGCTGGGTGGTCCGCGGCGGCTCTGCCGAGGACACCGCCGACCGCGTCGCCACCCTCCTGCTCGACCCGGAGCTGCGCGCCCGCATGGGCGAACGCGGCCGCCGCTGGGTCGAGGAGCGCTGGCGCTGGGACCTGCTGGCCGAGCGCCTGCGCGAACTGCTGGGCTAGCGCGGGAGGGGCCGGGGGACCGGGCCCGGCCCGGGTGGGTGCTGTTCTCGCGCTCGGCCCGTGGCGCTGTGCCGGTTCCGGGCTCGGTCCGGGTGGGCCGCTTGCCGGTTCCGGGCTGGGCCCAGGCGGGCCGTGTCGGCCGGGCTTTCGGCCGGCGGGGCCGGCGCGCCACTGGCCCCGACCCCAGCCCCAGCCCTTACGCCGGCAGGTAATCCGTCAGCGCGCAGCCGTCGACGAGGAGCTTCTCGTTGCGGTAGCCGTCGGGCACCTTGAAGCCCTTCTCGCAGGTGAAGAGGAGGACCTCGGACTTCAGCAGCGCCTTCGCCGTGGCCTCGTCGGCCGCCACCAGCGCGAAGTCCTGGCCTATCAGGAAGCGGCCGCCCTGGCCCTTGGCGGCGGCGGCCTTGTTCGCCTCCTGGAACTTCTCCATGTCGGAGAGGGACAGCAGCGTGAGGGTGTCCCGGGCGTCGTCGCCGCACACCGCCCGCTCCTTCACCGCCCAGGCGGGATCCTTCGCCTCGGCGGCCAGCGCGCCGCTGCCGCTCGTGCCGGGGCGCAGGTCGCTGCACATGGTGTGCGCGGCGACCAGCTTCTCGATGGCCGCCATGTCGGGGGCCGACGGCAGCCCGACGTCCTCGCCCCAGGTGCTGCCGCACCCGGTGACGGCGACGAGGGCGGTGAGGGCCGCGCCCAGGACGGCCGCGGTGCGCTGGAGCCGCATGACTGCTCTTCCTCTCGTGTGTGTCCGTGCGCACGGATGTCCCCGTGTGCGCGGAAGTGTCCCTGCGTACGGGCCTTTTCCGTGGGTGCGGATGTCTCCGTCTGTACGGAATGGTCCGTTCCGGCCCTGACGCGCGCGAACGCCCCCGGCCGGCCCGGGAGTCGGGCCGGCCAGGGGCGTTGACGAAGACCCGTCAGGCCCGGTAGATCGCCTCGATCTCGTCGGCGAAGTCCTTCGCCACGACGTTGCGCTTCAGCTTCAGCGACGGGGTGATGTGCCCCGCCTCCTCCGTGAACTGCGCGGACAGGATACGGAACTTCCGCACCGACTCCGCCTTCGAGACCGCCGCGTTGCCGTCGTCCACCGCGCGCTGGACCTCCGCCAACAGCTCCGGGTCCTCCCGCAGCGTGGCCGCCGTCGCGCCGGCCGGCTTGCCGTGCTCCGCCGCCCAGCGGCCCAGGAACTCCTCGTCGAGGGTGACGAGCGCGCCCACGAACGGCCGCCCGTCGCCGACCACCATGCACTCGGCGACCAGCGCGTGCGCCCGGATCCGGTCCTCGATGACCGCCGGGGCGACGTTCTTGCCGCCCGCCGTCACCAGGATCTCCTTCTTGCGGCCCGTGATGGCGAGGTAGCCGTCCTCGTCCAGGGTGCCGATGTCACCGGTGTGGAACCAGCCGTCCGCCAGCGCCTCGGCCGTCGCCGCCTCGTTGTTCCAGTAGCCGGAGAAGATGTGCTCGCCGTGCAGCAGCACCTCGCCGTCGTCGGCGATCCGCACCACCGAACCCGGCAGCGGCTGCCCGACCGTGCCGATCTTCTGCCGGTCCCACGGGTTGAACGCGGTCGCCGCGCAGGACTCCGTCAGGCCGTAGCCCTCCAGGACCGTGAAGCCGATGCCGCGGAAGAAGTGGCCGAGCCGCTCGCCCAGCGGCGCACCACCGGAGATCGCGTACTCGCCGCGCCCGCCGAGCACCGCGCGCAGCTTCGAGAAGACCAGCTTGTCGAAGACCTTGTGCTTCAGCTTCAGACCGAAGGACGGGCCCTGCGGGGTGCCGAGCGCGCGGCTGTACGCGATCGCCGTGTGCGCGGCCTTGTCGAAGATCTTGCCCTTGCCGTCGGCCTGCGCCTTCGCCCGGGCCGAGTTGTAGACCTTCTCGAACACCCGCGGCACGCCGAGGATCAGCGTCGGCCGGAAGGCCGCCAGCTCGTCGGTGAGGTTCTTGATGTCGGGCAGACAGCCCAGCTTGATCGGCGCCATCACCGAGGCGACCTCGACGAGCCGCCCGAAGACGTGCGCAGCCGGAAGGAAGAGCAGCACCGAGCACTCGCCCGTACGGAACAGCGGCTTGAGCCGCTCGACGACGTTGCCGCACTCGGCGAAGAAGGCCCGGTGGGTCAGCACACAGCCCTTGGGGCGGCCGGTGGTGCCCGAGGTGTAGACGATGGTCGCCGGGTCGTCCGCGTGCGCCGAGGACATCCGCTGGTCGAGCAGCTCGTCGGAGACGTCCGCGCCTTCGGCGGTGAGGCGCGCGACCGCGTCCGCGTCGATCTGCCGGACGCCCTTCAGGGCCGGCAGGTTCGCCCGAACCGACTCCACCGAGGCCTCGTGCGCCGCGGTCTCCACGAGGGCCAGCGAGGCACCCGAGTCACCGAGGATCCACTGGATCTGCTCCGGCGAGCTCGTCTCGTAGACCGGCACGGTCACCGCGCCCGCGCTCCAGATCGCGAAGTCCAGGAGCACCCACTCGTAGCGCGTGCGGGACAGCAGCGCGACCCGGTCGCCCGGCTCGACACCGGCGGCGACGAGGCCCTTCGCCGCCCCACGGACCTCGGCGAGGAACTGCTTCGCGGTGACGTCCGTCCAGACACCGGCGACCTTGCGCCCCATCACGGCGACATCTGGGTGCTGGGAGGCGTTGCGGCGGATGAGATCCGTCAGGTTGCCGTCCGTGGGGACCTCGTACAGGGCCGGAAGGCTGAACTCGCGCAAGACTGCTGCTCCTCATCGGGCGCCGGCGCCACGGCTCTGTGTGATGCACCGGTGAAGTCCAAGATCGGGCAGGTGCTCAGTGGGGGTGAGCACGACTGGACTGCCCGGACGTTACCCATCAGTACGCGGTTCCCGATAGGGGGTCCTGCGCAGATGTTCCGTGCGTCACACATGTATGGCGTTGCTCCGCGCACAGTAGTCCACGGCTTTCCGGACTCCCAAGTAACCGCAGGTCGCACCCCCTAGGCTGACAGGATGAGGATCAACGTGGTCAGCGACGTACACGGCAACGCGGAAGCCCTCGCCCGGGCGGGGGACGGCGCCGACGCCCTCATATGCCTCGGCGACCTGGTGCTCTTCCTCGACTACGCCGACCACAGCCGCGGCATCTTCCCCGACCTCTTCGGCGCCGACAACGCCGACCGCATCGTCGAGCTGCGCACCGCCCGCCGCTTCGACGAGGCCCGCGCGTTCGGCCGCTCGCTGTGGGCGGCGCTCGACGTCGACCGCGCCACCGCCATCGAGGGGGCCGTCCGCCGCCAGTACGCCGAGCTGTTCGCCGCCTTCCCCACCCCCACGTACGCCACCTACGGCAACGTCGACATCCCCGGCCTCTGGCCCGAGTACGCCCGCCCCGGCACCACCGTCCTCGACGGCGACCGGATCGAGCTCGACGGCCTCGTCTTCGGCTTCGTCGGCGGCGGCCTGCGCACCCCCATGCGCACGCCGTACGAGATCTCCGACGAGGAGTACGCGGCGAAGGTCGAGGCCCTCGGCGAGGTCGACGTGCTCTGCTCCCACATCCCGCCGGACGTCCCCGAACTCACCTACGACACCGTCGCCCGCCGCTTCGAACGCGGCAGCCGCGCCCTCCTCGACGCCATCCACCGCGTCCGCCCCCGCTACGCCCTCTTCGGCCACGTCCACCAGCCGCTCGCCCGCCGCATGCGGGTCGGCGCGACCGAGTGCGTGAACGTCGGCCACTTCGCGGCGACCGGGCGGCCGTGGACGCTTCAGTGGTGACCGCCCGGCGGTGACGGCTCGGTGGTGACGGTCGGCGGTGACGGCCTCGTACGGCCGCGTGACGAGGGCGCGATAGCCTGCACGCAGAAAGTCGCCCCACGAGTCGCGTCCATACGAGGAGCCCCCGCGATGGCGGAACACACCAGCTCGAGCATCACCATCGAGGCGGCCCCGGCCGAGGTCATGCAGGTGATCGCCGACTTCGCCCGCTACCCCGAGTGGACGGGCGAGGTGAAGGAGGCCGAGGTCCTGGAGAAGGACGCGGCCGGCCGCGCGGAGAAGGTCCGCCTCCTCCTCGACGCGGGCGCCATCAAGGACGACCACACCCTCGCCTACACCTGGACCGGCGACAACGAGGTCAGCTGGACCCTGGTCAAGTCCCAGATGCTCCGCGCCCTCGACGGCTCCTACCGCCTCACCCCGACGGCGGGAGGGGAACGCACGGAGGTCACGTACCAGCTGACCGTCGACGTCAAGATCCCCATGCTGGGCATGATCAAGCGCAAGGCGGAAAAGGTCATCATCGACCGGGCGCTGGCGGGCCTGAAGAAGCGCGTGGAAGCCTCGAGGTAGGGGCCTGCTGCTCACTGGCCTGCGCCCCGCCGGCTGGGATGCCGCCTGCCGCCGCGTGGGCCTTCGCCCGGCCGGCTGGGGTGGCGCCTGCCGCCCGGTGGGCCTTCGCCCTCCGGGCGGGGTGGCGCCTGCCGCCGCGTGGGTCTTCGCCCGGCCGGTTGGGGTGGCGCCTGCCGCCGCGTGGGCCTTCGCCCTCCGGGTGGGCCTTCGCCCCGCCGGTTGGGGCGGTGCCTGTTGCCCCGTGGGTCTTCGCCCTCGCCGGTTGTTGGGGCCGCGCCCGCCGTCGACCCGGCGCTAGCGCTGCCCGCCTCCGGCCCGCCGTCGGCGCGGCGCCTGCCCTCGCCTCCGGCCCGCCGCTGGCGTTGACCGCCCGATTGCGGCCTCCGCCCGCCGCTGGCGAGGTGCTGGTGCTGCCCGCCTCCGGCCCGTCGTGGCGCTGCCCTCGCCTCCGGCCCGCCGGCTGGAGCGGCGCCTGCCGCCTGGTGGGCCTTCGCCCCGCCGGTTGTTGGGGCGGTGCCCGCCGTCGACGCGGCGCTGGCGCTGCCCGCCTCCGGCCCGCCGTCGCGCTGACCGCCTGGTTGCGCCTCCGGCCCGCCGCTGGCGCGGTGGCCCGCCGTGGCGCTGACCGCCCGGTTGCGGCCTCCGGCCCGCCGTTGTGGGCATTCGTCCCGCTTGGGGGTCCCCCCAGGGCGAAGCCCTAGGGGGAGGGACGGGTGGGCACAACGGACGGCGCCCTTTGCCGGGCCTAGGCTCCTGGTGCTCTGACCCGCACCGCGAGTGCGCCGTGCTCTCGTGGTGCGGGTAGGTGTAGGTGCGGAACGCGCCCGCAAGGGCGCCGTCCCGTGTGCCCACCCGTCCTGCCACGGCGGGACGATTGCCCACACGGGGGCGGGACCTGGCCCGCACCGCCAGCGCCAGCCGCCGGCCCTCGCAGCCCGCAGGGCCCGCCCCGCGCAGGGCCCGCCCTCCCGCAGGCCCCCCCGCAGGGCCCCCGGTGGGCGAACGCTCCGACGGTCGCCCCGCAGGGCCCGCCCCCGCAGGGCCCCCGGCGGGCGAACGCTCCGACGGGCGCCCCCGCAGGGCCCGGCCCCCCACCCTGGTCAGGCGCGCCGGTACGGTCGGCGCATGCGGATCATTCTTGTCAGCGGGACCGGCGGCGCCGGACGCACCACCACGGCCCTCGCCACCGCCCTCGCCGACGCACGGGCCGGCCGCCGCGTGCTGCTGGTGTCGGCGGACGCCGAGACCACGGCGGGACTCCACGCCGACCGGACCGGGACGGCCGGAACCCCACGGCCGGTCCGCCTCACGGGCGACACCCACGGCACCCACGACGCCCCCGGAAGCCTCCACCTCCTCGCCCCCGACCCCGCCGCCGACTTCCGCCGCGAGTTCCTCGCCTTCCAGGCCCGCTCCGGCACCGCGTTCGAGCTCCTCGGTGCCGCGCCCTTCGAGGACGCCGAGCTCACCGAGCTGCCCGGCAGCGGGCAGGTCGCGCTGCTCAGGGCCCTGCGGGACGCGGCCGCGGGGGACTGGGACCTGGTCGTCGCCGAGCTGCCCCCGGTGCCCGAGGCCCTCGCGCTGCTCGCCCTGCCCGAGCAGCTGCGCCGCTACCTGCGCCGCCTGCTCCCGCCCGAGCGGCAGGCCGCCCGCGCCCTGCGCCCGATGCTCGCCCAGCTCGCCGGCGTACCGCTGCCCGCGCAGTGGCTGTACGAGACCACCGCCCGCTGGGAGCGGGAACTGGCCGCCGTCCAGGACGTGATCGGCTCCCCGCACACCGCCGTCCGCCTGGTCCTCGACCCCGGCCCCGCCGCCGTCGACGCCCTGCGCACCGCCCGCCTCGGCCTCGCCCTCCAGGGACTCGCCCTCGACACCGTCGTCGCCAACCGCGTCCTGCCCGCCGACTCGCCCGACCCCTGGTTCGCGGCCCTCGCCGCCGAACAGCACCACCACCTCGCCGCCCTCCGCGCCGCCCACCCCGGCCTCCACGAGCTGCCGCACCTCGGCCGCGTCCCGCGCGGCCCCGAGGACCTGGTGCTGCTCGCCGTCACCGGCCGGGAAACGCCCGAGGCCGCGCCCGCCTGGACCGTCGAGGACCGCCGCGACGAGGACGGCATCCTGGTCTGGCACGTCCCCCTGCCCGGCGCCGTCAAGGACGGCCTCTCGCTCGTCCGCCGCGGCGCCGAACTGCTCCTCGCCGTCGGCCCCTTCCGCCGCGCCGTCCCCCTCCCGGCCGCCCTGCGCCGCTGCACCGTCACCGGCGCCGGCCTCGTCGACGGCGACCTGCGCATCCGCTTCGCCCCCGACCCGGGCCTCTGGCCGAAGAGCAGTCCCTGAGCCCGGCGCGGGCCGTGTACCGTCGACCGTAGAAGCCCTAAGGAGTACGCCATGAGCGATTCGGACGCCTGGGCCAAGGCCTGCGCCGAGGACCTGGAGGCCGAGAAGGCCCGCCGCCGCGCCCGGCGCGGGGAGGAGCCCGGCACCCCGGCCGAGGAGTTCCGCAAGCTCTTCGAGGCCGTCGCCGACAAGCTCTCCGGGACCCTGGGCGGCACCCTCGGCGGATCCCTCGCCGGCGGGCAGGCCGCCGCGACCGTCCAGCAGGTCGTCGACCAGGCGAAGGCCCTCGTCGAGCCCGTCATCGAACGCAACCCCCAGGTCTTCGACCACCTCGCCGCCGCCGGGAACGAGCTCCTCGCCGCGTACCGCTCCGCCGTCCAGGGCCAGGAGGCCCGCTGGACCCGTGGCGACAGCCGCCAGGCGACCGGCGCCGCTGCCGACGAGCCGGAGCGGCAGGAGAGGCCGGAGGGGCGGGAGAAGTCGGAGGGGCCGGAGAAACCGAAGGACGAGGACGGTCCGGGGACCGGTCAGCACATCGACCTGGACTGATTTCCGTGCTCGTCCCGGACTGATTCCCGTACTCGTCCCGGACTGATCAGTACGGTCCTCCTCCTCGGGTACGGTGGGCCCTAGCGGGGCTCGACCGAAAACTGAGGGACACATGGGACTCACCATCGGCGTCGACATCGGCGGCACGAAGATCGCGGCCGGCGTGGTCGACGAGGAGGGCAACATCCTCGACACGCACACCGTGCCCACCCCGCCGACCCCCGAGGGCATCGTCGACGCCATCTGCGCCGCCGTGTCCGAGGCCGGCAAGGGCCACCAGATCGAGGCCGTCGGCATCGGAGCCGCGGGCTACGTCGACGACAAGCGCGCCACCGTCCTCTTCGCGCCGAACATCGACTGGCGGCACGAGCCGCTGAAGGACAAGGTCGAACAGCGCGTCGGCCTCCCCGTCGTCGTCGAGAACGACGCCAACGCGGCCGCCTGGGGCGAGTACCGCTTCGGCGCCGGCCAGGGCCACGAGGACGTCATCTGCATCACCCTCGGCACCGGCCTCGGCGGCGGCATCATCATCGGCAACAAGCTGCGCCGCGGACGCTTCGGCGTGGCCGCCGAGTTCGGCCACATCCGGGTCGTCCCCGACGGCCTGCTGTGCGGCTGCGGCAGCCAGGGCTGCTGGGAGCAGTACGCCTCCGGCCGCGCCCTCGTCCGCTACGCCAAGCAGCGCGCCAACGCCACCCCCGAGCGCGCCGAGGTGCTCCTCGGTCTCGGCGACGGCACCCCCGAGGGCATCCAGGGCCGGCACGTCAGCGAGGCCGCCCGCGCGGGCGACCCGGTCGCCATCGACTCCTTCCGGGAGCTCGCCCGCTGGGCCGGTGCCGGCCTCGCGGACCTGGCGTCGCTGTTCGACCCGTCGGCCTTCATCGTCGGCGGCGGCGTCTCCGACGAGGGCGAGCTCGTCCTCGACCCGATCCGCAAGTCCTTCCGGCGCTGGCTGATCGGCGGCCGCTACCGCCCGCACGCCCAGGTCCTCGCCGCCCAGCTCGGCAACAAGGCCGGCCTGGTCGGCGCGGCCGACCTCGCCCGCCAGGGCTGAGCCACCGGCCGGGACACCCCGTCCCGGCCGACGGTGCCCGTCGTGCCCTCCGGGGCGCGGCGGGCACCGTGCTTGGGGCACCGTGCTTAGGGTGGCTCCATGGCGATGAGCGAGCTGCCCGACTCCCGTACCGAACCCGATGGTTCGGCCGTCGTCCGGATCCTCTCCTACAACGTGCGCTCGATGCGCGACGACGAGGACGCCCTCGCCCGGGTGATCCGGGCCTGTGCCCCCGACCTGGTCTTCGTCCAGGAGGCCCCGCGCTTCTTCCGCTGGCGCAAGCACGCGGCCCGGCTGGCCGCCAAGAGCGACCTGGTCGTGCTGAGCGGCGGCGCCACCGCCGCGGGTCCGCTGCTGCTGTGCTCGCTGCGGGCCACCGTGGAGCACACCGAGGACATCCTGCTGCCGCTCACCCCGGGCCGGCACCGGCGCGGCCTCGCCACCGCCGTCGTCCGGATCGGCCGCGCGCGCCTGGGCCTGGTCAGCTGCCACCTCAGCCTGTACGCCGACGAGCGCCACGCCCAGGCGGGCCTGCTCCTGGACCGGGTGGCCGCGCTCGGCACCCCGTACGCCGTGGTCGCCGGAGACCTCAACGAACTGCCCGGCGGCCGGACCTGGACCCGGCTGACGAAGGAGCTCCGGGACGGCCGGGAGGCCGCCCCCTGGGGCGGGGAGCACACCTGGCCCGCCACCGCACCCGACCGCCGCATCGACGCGATCCTCGCCACGCCGGGCGTCGAGTTCCTCGCCTGCGGCGTCCCCACCGGTCTCGACCGTCGGGACCTGACGGCGGCGACGGACCACCTGCCGGTGCTGGCGGTGGTCCGTGTGCCGGCCGCGTAGGGACCGCCCCGCCGCTACACCACCGCGCCGCGGCCCGGGTCGTCGAAGCCGTCGTCGTCCTCGTCGTCGTGCTTCATCCGGGCCACCAGCGTCACGAAGCCGCCCAGGAAGCCGCCCACGCACAGGGTGGTCAGCCACCAGGTCATGTCCCAGCGGAGGAGCACGGCGATCAGCATCAGGACCGGGCCGCCGACCACTCCGAGCCACGCGAACTTGGTGGTCGTGTCGGCCTCCGGCAGCGGCGGGGGCTCCGGCGGGACGAAGTGGCCCTCGTCGCCGTCCGCGTCCCCGGAGGTCTCGTCCGGTTCGGCCAGCGAGTAGTCGCGCGGGCCGCCGCCCCCCACGCCGACGCCGACACCCGGCGCGAAGACGATCGAGGAGCCGAGCGCGGGCTTCCCACCCTCGTCGGGCGTCTCCGGCTCGCCGGAGCCGCCGGCCTCCTCGCGCTTGCGGAACTTGTCGGGCTTGTCGGCGCCGTCCGGCTTCACCGGCCCGTCCGCCGGTCCGTCGGCGGAGCCCTTCGCCGCTCCGTCAGCCGGGCCCTTCGCCGGTCCGCTCGCCTGTCCTTCCGCCGGGCCGTCGCCGGCCGTGGCCCCCGCGGCTCCGGCCACGGCGCCGCCGACCCCGCCGCTCCCGGTCAGGGCCGGACCGCCGGCACCGCGCCGGTGGTCGTCGTCCGCCGACCCCGCGTCCTCCGGCATCTCCGGCAGCGCCAGGTCCTCCACCGGCCGGAAGGGACGCGCGCCCGGCGGATCGGCGGGCTCCTCGCCGTACCCGGCGACGATCGCGGCCCAGGCCGCCTCCTCGTCGATGGGCTGGGGCTCGCGCTCCCCGTCCTGCTGCTCAGCCACCGCTCGCGCTTCCCTTCTCGCCGACGAGTTCCGGAGCGAGCCGGGCCACGAACGCCCAGCTCTCCTCGAAGATCCGCTCCGCATCGTGGTCCAACGTCGCCACGTGGTAGCTCTGTTCCAGCAGGATCTCCTTCACGTCCGTCGACGAGATCCGGCTGAGGATCCGCGCCGAGTCGGCCGGCGGCACCACATGGTCCTGCGGGCTGTGCAGCAGCAGCACCGGCTGCGTGACCTGCGGCAGCTCCGCGTCGACGATCCGGAAGAAGCGCCGCAGCGAGTACGCCGCGTGCAGCGGCACCCGCTCGTAGCCGATCTCCACCGCGCCCGGCTTGGCGATGTCGCTCGCGATGCCCTTCGTCGACGGCACGAAGTGCCGCACCACCGGCAGCGCGCGCGCCGCGACCCCGTGCACCTTGTTGCCCGGGTTGACCAGCACGATCCCGCCGACCGCGTCGCCGTACCTGGCCGCGAGGCGCAGCGTCAGCGCGCCGCCCATCGACAGGCCCATGACGAACACCCGCTCGCAGCGCTCGGTCAGCTCGCGCAGCGCGCGGTCCACCTCCGCGTACCAGTCGTGCCACGTGGTGAGCTGCATGTCCTGCCAGCGGGTGCCGTGCCCGGGCAGCAGCGGCAGCGACACCGTCAGCCCGCGCCCGGCCAGGTACTCGGCCCAGGGGCGCATCGACTGCGGGGAACCGGTGAATCCGTGACAGAGGAGGACGCCGACCTCTCCGCCCTCGTGGCGGTACGGCTCGGCTCCAGGAAGGACCGGCACGGGGTCTCCTGTTCGGGTTCGACTTCGGCCCCCGCTCTCGCGGACCGGCCCGAAGCGGCATCGGTAAGGGGAAGGCTTTCACCGTACGCGACCGGACCGACACCGACCAGGGCGTTCGCACGAAGCGCGGGGTGGGACGCCCCGCCGCGGCGGCCGGTCAGGGCCCGCACGGGATAAGGTCGTCGTGACGGCACACGGAAGGCATGGCGAGTTGATCTACGGCGCAATGAAGTTCTCCCTCGGAGGGTCCCTGAAGATCGCCTTCAGGCCCTGGGTGGAGGGCCTCGAGAACATTCCCGCCGAGGGGCCGGCGATCCTCGCGAGCAACCACCTGTCGTTCTCGGACTCCTTCTTCCTGCCCGCCGTCCTCGACCGCAAGGTGACCTTCATCGCCAAGGCCGAGTACTTCACCACCCCCGGCGTCAAGGGCAAGCTGACGGCCGCCTTCTTCAAGGGCGTCGGACAGCTCCCGGTCGACCGCTCCGGAGCGCGCGGCGCGGGCGAGGCGGCGATCAAGGCCGGCATCGAGGTCATCGAGAAGGGCGGCCTGTTCGGGATCTACCCCGAGGGCACCCGCTCGCCCGACGGCCGGCTCTACCGCGGCAAGCCCGGCGGGCTGGCCCGCGTGGCCCTCGCCACCGGCGCGCCCGTGATCCCGGTCGCCATGATCGACACCGAGAAGATCCAGCCGCCCGGCAAGATCGTGCCCAAGCTGATGCGCCCGGGCATCCGGATCGGCAAGCCGCTCGATTTCAGCCGCTACCAGGGCATGGAGGGCGACCGCTTCATCCTGCGCTCGGTGACCGACGAGGTCATGTACGAGATCATGAAGCTGTCCGGCCAGGAGTACGTCGACATCTACGCGACCGCCGCCAAGCGGCAGATCGCGGAGGCCGAGAAGGCCGCCAAGGAAGCCGTCAAGGCCGAGATCGCGGCCCGGGAAGAGTCCGGCGCCTGACCCCGCGGGGGCGCTCGGGGGTGGGGAAGATGGCCAGGCGCGAACGTGTCGTGCGCATGTCGGTCGAGCAGCCGCTGTGGCGCGCGCTCACCGCGTACCGCGTCCTCACGATGATCTACGCGGTGATGCTCGGCTTCTTCGGACGCCAGGGTTACGAACGGCCCTGGATCGCCGTCGCCTTCCTCGCCGTCCTCTGCGTGTGGACCCTCGCCACCCTCCCCAAGGTGGCGAACGCCGCCAGCTGCACCAAGCGCTTCCTCGTCGCCGACCTCACCCTCGCGCTGACCGGCATCCTGCTCACCCCGCTCGCCGACCACCAGGCCCAGTCCGTCGACCACCCCACCCTGCCGTCGATATGGACCGCGGGCGCCGTCCTCGCGTACGCCATCAAGGGCGGCTGGCGCTGGGCCGGTTTGGCCTCCTCCCTGGTCGCCGTCGCCAACATCATCGAGCGCGGCCACCCCAGCCGCGACACCCTGCACAACGTGCTGCTCGTCTGGGTCGCCTCCATCGCCATCGGCTACGTGGTCGAGGTCGCCCGCGCCTCCGAGCGCACCCTCGCCCGCGCCCTGGAGATCGAGGCCGCCACCCGCGAACGGGAACGCCTCGCCCGCGACATCCACGACAGCGTGCTCCAGGTCCTCGCCATGGTGCAGCGGCGCGGCACCGCCCTCGGCGGCGAGGCGGCCGAGCTGGGCCGGATGGCCGGCGAGCAGGAGGTCGCCCTGCGCACCCTGGTCGCCGGCGGCCTCACCCGGCCCTCGCACGTCTCCGAGGACGAGTCCGAGGGCGCCGTCGTCCGGGTCGTCGACGTCCCCGACGAGGACGACGGCACGGACGTCGACCTGCGCACCCTGCTCGCCCCGCGCGCCGGATCCCGGGTCACCCTCTCCGACCCGGGCACCCCCGTCCTCCTCCCGGCTCCCGCCGCCCGCGAACTGGCCGCCGCGGTGGGCGCCGCCCTGGACAATGTGCGGGTGCACGCGGGTGAGGGAGCCCGTGCGTGGATCCTGGTCGAGGACTGGGGCGACGAGGTGATCGTGACCGTACGGGACGACGGCCCCGGCATCCCCGAGGGCCGGCTCGCCCAGGCCGAGGGCGAGGGCCGGATGGGCGTCGCCCTGTCCATCCGGGGCAGACTGCGGGACCTCGGCGGCAGCGCCGAACTCGTCTCGGTCCCCGGCCAGGGCACCGAAGTGGAACTGAAGGTCCCGCGCACACCGCGGGAACGGCGGGGGAAGGCAGGAGCGAAGTGAACGAGCAGCACGGGCAGCAGGGGCAGCACGAGCAGGGCGGCCAGGGCGGCCAGGACGGACCGGCCGGCCGGCCGCGCGGGCCGATCAGGGTCATGGTCGTCGACGACCACCCGATGTGGCGGGACGCGGTCGCCCGCGACCTGGCCGAGGCGGGCCTCGACGTGGTCGCCACCGCCGGCGACGGCGAGCAGGCCGTGCGCCGCGCCGCCGCGGCCGACCCCGACGTCCTCGTCCTCGACCTGAACCTGCCGCTCAAGCCCGGCGTCCAGGTCTGCAAGGAACTCGTCGGCGCCAACCCGCGGCTGCGGGTCCTCGTGCTCTCGGCGAGCGGCGAGCACGCCGACGTCCTGGAGGCCGTGAAGTCCGGTGCCACCGGCTACCTGCTGAAGTCGGCCAGCACGGCGGAACTCCTGGACGCGGTGCGCCGCACCGCCGTCGGCGACCCCGTCTTCACGCCCGGCCTGGCCGGCCTCGTCCTCGGCGAGTACCGGCGCCTCGCCTCCGAGCCCGCCCCGGCGGCGGGCCGTGACGAGCCGAAGGCCCCGCAGCTCACCGAGCGCGAGACCGAGGTGCTGCGGCTGGTCGCCAAGGGCCTGAGCTACAAGCAGATCGCCGAACGGCTCGTCATCTCGCACCGCACCGTGCAGAACCACGTCCAGAACACCCTGGGCAAGCTCCAGCTGCACAACCGCGTCGAGCTGGTCCGTTACGCGATCGAACGCGGGCTCGACGACGCCTGACGCGCGCGATGCCTGCTCGACGCGACGCCTTGTCGGCTCCGTGCCTGATCGACGTGATGCCTGATCGGCTCCACGGCTGATCGGCTCCACGGCTGATCGACGCGACCCTTGATTCACTCTCTTCGCTGTCTCGGAGTGACCCCGGTCACCACTAGCGTGGGCCGCACCCCTCGTACGGCGAAGGAGTGCCCATGCGCGTCGGTGTGCTGACCGGTGGCGGAGACTGCCCCGGACTCAACGCGGTCATCCGCGCCGTCGTCCGCAAGGGCGTCCAGGAGTACGGCTGGACCATCACCGGCTTCCGGGACGGCTGGCGCGGCGTCGTCGACGGCGACACCGTCCCGCTCGACGTGCCGGCCGTCCGCGGCATCCTGCCGCGCGGCGGCACCGTGCTCGGTTCCTCCCGCACCGACCCCTTCGCCGTCCCCGACGGCGTCCGGCGGCTGAAGGAGAACCTCGCCAAGCAGCGCACCGACGCCCTCGTCGTCATCGGCGGCCGCGGCACCCTCGGCATCGCCGCCCGGCTGCACACCGAACACGGCGTGCCCTGCGTCGGCGTGCCCAAGACCATCGACAACGACCTCCCGGCCACCGACTGGACCTTCGGCTTCGACACCGCCGTCGGCATCGCCACCGAGGCCATCGACCGCCTCCACACCACCGCCGACTCCCACCGCCGGGTCCTCGTCGTCGAGGTCATGGGACGGCACACCGGCTGGATCGCGCTGCACGCCGGACTCGCCGGCGGCGCCAACGTCATCCTCGTCCCCGAACAGCGCTTCGACCTCGACCAGGTCTGCGCCTGGGTCGCCTCCCGCTTCGAGGCCACCTACGCCCCGATCCTGGTCGTCGCCGAGGGCGCCCGGCCGAGCGACGGCGCGCCCGTGCCCGGCTCGGTGGGGGAGTGGCTGGCCGGCGAGATCCAGCGGCGCACCGGCCAGGAGGCCCGTACCACCGTCCTCGGACACGTCCAGCGCGGCGGCAGCCCCAGCGCCTTCGACCGCTGGCTGGCCACCCGCTTCGGGCTGCACGCCGTGGACGCCGTACGGGACCGGGCGTACGGCACCACGGTCGCCCTGCGCGGCACCGACGTGGTCCGCGTCCCGCTGGCCGCCGCGACCGACCGCCTCAAGACGGTCGACCCGGCGCTGTACGCGGAGGCCGGGGTCTTCTTCGGCTGAGCGCCCGCACCCGACGGGCCGTATATTCGCCCTCATCCGGACGGACACTGCCTGATAAGGGGAAATCCGTGGAAATCCTGGCATTCGGTGTGCAGGCGGACGAGCGGCCGCTGATCGAGCGGGCCTTCGCGGGACACCATGACGTGCGCTGCGTGGATGTCTTCCTCAACCAGGACACGGCCCCCATCGCCGCAGGCCACGAGATCGTCTCGACCAGCGTCAACGCGGCCCTCGACCGGCGGGTCCTGGAGATCCTCAGCGCCGGCGGCACCCGGATGATCGCCCAGCGCTCCACCGGCTTCAACAACATCGACCTCGACGTCGCCGAGCGCCTCGGCCTCACCGTCGCCCGGGTCTCCTTCTACTCCCCGTACGCGGTCGCCGAGTTCGCCTGGACCCTCGCGATGGCCGTCAACCGCAGGATCGTCCGCGCCGCGGGCCGCACCCGCGACTTCGACTTCCGGCTCGACGGACTGATGGGCCGCGACCTGCGCGGCCGCACCGTCGGCGTCCTCGGCACCGGCAAGATCGGCGAGGCCTTCACCCGGATCGCCCACGGCTTCGGCATGCACCTGCTCGGCTGGGACCTCACCGAGAACCCGGCCTGCGCCGCCCTCGGCATGAAGTACGTCGACAAGGACCGGCTCCTCGCCGAGTCCGACCTCGTCAGCCTCCACGTGCCGCTGCTCCCGGCCACCCACCACCTCATCGACGCCGCCGCCCTGCGCTCCATGAAGGACGACGCGATCCTGGTGAACACCAGCCGCGGCGGCCTCGTCGACACCGAGGCCCTGGTCCGCGAACTGCGCGCCGGCCGCTTCACCGGCGTCGGGCTCGACGTCTACGAGGCGGAGGCGGGCCTGTTCTTCCTCGACAAGTCCCTCGCGGGCATCGAGGACGACACCCTGGCCCGCCTGGTGACCTTCCCCCACGTGCTGGTCACCTCCCACCAGGCGTACTACACGGCCGAGGCGGTCGGGCAGATCGTCGACACCACGGTCCAGAACGTCCTCGACTACCTCGCGGGGCGGCGCAGCGAGAACGTCCTGGTACCGAGGGCGGGCTAGAGGTCAGACCAGCACGCCCGCCAGGAGCGAGGCGGTCAGCGCCGCCCCGTCCAGCGACAGCACCGACTCCGGGTGGAACTGCACGCCCGCGAACCCCGGGCCGCGCAGCGCGTGGACCTCGTCCGACTCCGCGTCCCGGCTCACCTCGATCCGGTGCAGCGCCAGCTCCGTCGCCGTACGGTCGTCGCACCGCGCCGTGAAGCTGTTGTAGAAGCCGACCGTCCGCTCCTGCCCGAACAGGTCGATCCGCACCTGCGCCCCCTGGAACGGCGTGCGCTTGCGGACGATCTCCAGGCCCAGTTCGGCCGCGATCAGCTCGTGCCCCAGGCACACCCCGAGCAGGCCGTGCCGGTGCCCGCGCAGCAGCTCGGCCGTCAGCCCGCGCAGGAGGCGCATCTTCGGGTCGGCCGCGTCCGACGGGTCGCCGGGCCCCGGCCCGAGCACCACCGGACCCTCGTGCGCGAGCGCCAGCTCCCGCAGACCCGGCTCGTCGTAGCGCAGCACCGACACCTCGAGACCCGAGGAGCGCAGCAGGTGCGCCAGCATCGCGGTGAAGGTGTCCTCCGCGTCGATCACCAGCGCGTGCCCGGACAGCTGCGCCGAGCGGACCTGCATCTTCAGCCAGAACGGCGCCAGGTCCGCCCGGCGCGCGTCGAGCGCCGCCCGCACCCGGGGGTCGTCGGCGAGCCGGACCGCCGGCGCCGAAGGCTCACCGTCCGGCCGGCCCTCCCGCACCCCCAGGGCCGTCAGCACGCCCGCCGCCTTGGCGTGGGTCTCGGCGACCTCGGACGCCGGATCGGAGTGCCGGACCAGGGTCGCGCCCACCGGGACCCGCAGCCGGCCGTCGGCGGAGATGTCGGCGGTACGGATCAGGATCGGCGAGTCCAGGGTCTGCGCCCCGTTCGCGTCCGTGCCGAGCAGCGCCAGCGCCCCCGCGTAGTAGCCGCGTCCGACCCCGTCCGGTCCGAGGGGCTCGTGCCGCTCGATGACGCGGCAGGCGTTCTGCACCGGCGACCCGGTGACGGTCGCGGCGAACATCGTCTCGCGCAGCACCTCGCGCACGTCGAGCGAGGAACGCCCGCGCAGCTCGTACTCCGTGTGCGCGAGGTGCGCCATCTCCTTCAGCCGGGGCCCGATCACCACCCCGCCCATGTCGCCGACCGTGCACATCATCTTCAGCTCCTCGTCGACCACCATGGAGAGCTCCTCGGTCTCCTTGCGGTCGGCCAGGAAGGCCAGCAGGTCCTCGGGCGTCGGCGCCGCGCCCGCCGGGTAGCGGTAGGTGCCGCTGATCGGGTTCATCACCACCGTGCCGCCCACCCGTCCCCCGCCACCGCCACCGCCGTCGACCGAGAGCGCTTCGCGCTCGCTCCTCCCACCCGACATCCGCACGTGCACCTCCGGGCTGGCCCCGACCAGCGTGCGCTCCCCGGTGTGCACCACGAAGGTCCAGTACGCGCCCCGCTCGCCGGCCAGCAGCCGCCGGAACAGGGCCAGCGCGTCGGCCCGCCCGAAGCCGGGCACGGTGCCGGTGTAGGTGCGGCGGATGACGAAGTTGGCGCCCTCGCCGCGCCCGATCTCCTCGTCGATCACCCGCCGCACGATCCGCCCGTACTCCTCGTCGGAGACGTCGAAGCCGCCGTCCTCGACCCGTACGTCATGGGCGGGCAGCCCGCCGAGGACGTCGGCGAGCGGCAGCTCGTACGTCTCCTTCGCGACCAGCACCGACAGCGGGGTGCCGTCGTCGCGCACGTCGAAGCCGCGCTCGCGGATCTGCCGGAACGGCACCAGGGCCAGCGTCGGCCGGTCGCCCACCGGCAGCTCGGCCAGCCGCCCGGCCTCGTGCACCGCGCCGATCAGCACCTCGACGGTGTCGTGGTCCCGGCCCGGGGTGCGCCGGCGCAGCAGCGCGAAGGGCGGGCAGGAGTCGTCGAGGAGACGGGGGAGGAGTGTGGAGAGGTCCATGGGTTCGGTGTTCCTTCCGTGGGGTTCGGAGAGGAACGGCCTGCCGGGCGTGAGCTCCGGGTACGAGAAAGGCCGCCCCTCGGGCGGCCTTCGCGTGTGTTCGGGTACGCGCAGTCAGTGGGCCGCCGGATGAGCGGTCCACCACCAGTACTGGGTCGTCTGCGCGAACATGGCGCCGATCGTAGCCCACGGAACCGGTGGAACGCGTCTCATTCGTCTCAGTACGCGGTCACTGTCGTGGACGGTTGTTTTCGCCACGTACTGTGGTGGCGTGACCGTGAACGCTGACACCCACGCCGTCGCCAAGGCGACCTGGCGAGACCTGCCCGCGGCGCAGCAGCCCGAGTACCCCGATGCCGAGGCTCTGCGCGATGTGATCGCGGACCTCGAGTCGTATCCGCCGCTCGTCTTCGCCGGCGAGTGCGACCAGCTGCGCGCCCGGATGGGAGCCGTCGCCCGTGGCGAGGCGTTCCTGCTTCAGGGTGGCGACTGCGCCGAGGCCTTCGACGCCGTGAGCGCGGACCACATCCGCGCCAAGCTGAAGACCCTGCTCCAGATGAGCGCCGTCCTCACGTACGCGGCCTCCGTGCCCGTCGTGAAGGTCGGCCGCATCGCCGGGCAGTACTCCAAGCCCCGCTCCAAGCCGACCGAGACCCGCGACGGCGTGACGCTCCCGACCTACCGGGGCGACTCCGTCAACGGCTTCGACTTCACCGAGGCCGCCCGTGTCCCGGACCCCGAGCGCCTGAAGCGGATGTACCACGCCTCCGCCTCGACGCTGAACCTGGTCCGCGCCTTCACCACGGGTGGTTACGCCGACCTGCGCCAGGTGCACGCCTGGAACCAGGACTTCGTGAAGTCCTCCCCCTCGGGTCAGCGCTACGAGCAGCTGGCGCGCGAGATCGACAACGCGCTGAACTTCATGAAGGCCTGTGGCACCGACCCGGCCGAGTTCCGCGCGGTGGAGTTCTACGCGTCCCACGAGGCGCTGCTCCTCGACTACGAGGGCGCCCTGACCCGTACGGACTCGCGCACCGGCAAGCTGTACGACACCTCCGGCCACATGGTGTGGATCGGTGAGCGCACCCGTCAGCTGGACCACGCCCACATCGAGTTCGCCGCGCAGATCGCGAACCCGATCGGGATCAAGCTGGGTCCGACGACCACCGCCGAAGAGGCGCTGACGTACATCGACCGGCTTGACCCCGACCGTGAGCCGGGCCGGCTGACCTTCATCGTCCGCATGGGCGCCGACAAGGTCCGCGACCGGCTCCCCGAGCTGGTCGAGAAGGTCACGGCCTCGGGCGCGACCGTCGCCTGGGTGACGGACCCGATGCACGGCAACACCTTCGAGGCCGCCTCCGGGCACAAGACCCGCCGCTTCGACGACGTGCTCGACGAGGTCAAGGGCTTCTTCGAGGTGCACAAGGAGCTGGGCACCCACCCCGGCGGCATCCACGTCGAGCTCACCGGTGACGACGTCACCGAGTGCGTGGGCGGCGGCGACGAGATCTTCGTCGACGACCTGCACCAGCGCTACGAGACGGCCTGCGACCCGCGGCTGAACCGCAGCCAGTCGCTGGACCTGGCGTTCCTGGTGGCGGAGATGTACCGCGATCAGTAAGTGGCTTCCTACGACGATGGGGTGCGGATCCATGTGATCCGCACCCCATCGTCGTTTCCAGGACTTTTGCGCCTACCCGGCGCCGGGTAAGGTTAGGTAAACCTAATCGATCTCGGCGGGAGGTGAACCGCGTGTACGTCTGCTCATGCTTCGCAGTGACGGAGAAGCAGGTCAAGGAGCACGCGGAAGCCGGCGCCTGTACGCCCCGCCAGATCGCGTCCGCCTGCAAGGCGGGCACCGACTGCGGCTCGTGTGTACGACGCATTCAGGCCATTCTCGGGCGCGGCAACTGCCCGCGTCGCGAGCTCGTCGACCAGGGCATGCCGGCCCTCGGCGCCGACCTCCTCACCGTGGAGGACCTCGCCCCCGCGGAGGACCTCGCCGAGGATCTCTCCGAGGCCGCCTAGCCGCCTGGCTGCCTAGCCGCCCGGCCGAGCGGCCGCGGCCGCCTCGCCGGGGCCGTCTAGCTCGGCTGCTCGATCAGCGTCGAGCAGTAGAGCGCCTCACCGAGCTGCTCGATGAGTTCCAGCTGGGTGTCGAGGTAGTCGATGTGGTGCTCCTCGTCCGCCAGGATCTCCTCGAAGAGGTTCGCCGAGGTGATGTCGCCCTTGGCGCGCATGACCTCGATCCCGCGCTTCAGGCGGTCGATCGCCTCCACCTCGACCTGGCGGTCGGCCTCGAACATCTCCTTGACCGTCTGGCCCACGCGGACATGGAAGAGCCGCTGGTAGTTGGGCAGACCGTCGAGCATGAGGATGCGCTCGGTCAGCTTGTCCGCGTGCTTCATCTCGTCGATGGACTCTTCGCGGGTGTACTTCGCGAGCTTGGTCCAGCCCTTGTTGTCCTGGATGCGGTAGTGCAGCCAGTACTGGTTGATCGCCGTCAGCTCGCCGGTCAGCTGCTCGTTGAGGAACTCGAGGACCTCGGGGTCGCCCTGCATAGCTTCAGGATCCTTCCACGCATGTCGGTGCCGCCACTGGGCAGGATGGCCGCATCCTTGCAGCGCGCATGGGTGGCGTCCAGTAAGTGCAGGCTTACTGTGGGTTGCCTTAATTGTCAGAATATCGCCGGGATGAACAGGGCATGGCTGGTCATGACCACCCCTCGCGGTCTGTCACCATGGATGACATGGGTCAGCCGGAGGAGGGCGGAGCACGCCGCGAAGCAGCAGCGTCGGCGGCGTCGGAACTTCCGCCGGGGCAGCGGCTCCAGCGCGGCTGGCCGGTCACCCACTACGGCCCCGTGCCGCGTTTCAAGCCGGAGCGCTGGGAGTTCCGGGTCTTCGGGGCGACCGCCGACGGCGACAAGCACTGCTGGAACCACGAGGAGTTCTCGGCGCTGCCCTTCGCCACCGTCGTGGCCGACCTGCACTGCGTGACGAAGTTCAGCATGCTGGGGGCCGAATGGGGCGGAGTGCCGGCCCGGACGATCCTGGAGCTGGCCCCGCCCGCTCCCGGCGTCACCCATGTGATGGTCTGGGCGGAGTACGGCTACAGCGCCAACATGCGCCTCGCGGACTTCGCCTCCGAGCAGACGATCTTCGCCACCCACAAGGACGGCGAACTGCTCACCGCCGAACACGGCTTCCCGCTGCGGCTCGTGGTGCCGCACCTGTACGCCTGGAAGGGGCCCAAGTGGGTCCGGGGCGTGGAGTACATGGCCGCCGACCGGCGCGGCTTCTGGGAGGAGCGCGGCTACCACAACATCGGTGACCCGTGGCGGGAGCAGCGCTACTCGTACCAGGAGGAGCCGGGCGACGGCCCCGAGCTCTAGCGGGCCGTCGCTCCAGCGGGCCGTCGCGGTGACGGTGGTCAGTGGTACTGGTGGACGACGGCGTGGCCCTTGCCGCGCCCGATCATCCACTTGTTGACGGGGGTCGTGACCAGGAAGGCGACCAGGAAGGCGAAGGCCAGGGCGCCCCAGAACAGCCCGTCCGAGAGGTGCGCGTCCATCGCGCCGGGGACGAGGAGCAGGACCCCGTTGTCGACGATCTCCATCACGGTGATGGACAGGGTGTCGGCGGCCAGGGCGACGCCGATCGCGGCCTTCAGGGTCAGTCCGGCCCGTACGACCGCCCAGAGGGTCAGCGAGTAGCCGAAGAAGAACGCCAGGACGATCGCGAGCGCCATGGTGGGGGCGTTGCCCCAGCCCAGCGCGGTGCCGATGATCATGCCGAGCACCTCGCCGATGGCGCAGCCGGTGAGGCAGTGCAGGGTGGCCTTGGCGGCCATGGCCCAGGAGACGGGGCCGTGTCCGTGTCCCTGTCCGTGTCCGTCGCCGTGTCCGTGGTGCTGGTGGTGGCCCTGGTGCTGCTGGTGGTGTTCCGGGGTGTGCTGCTGGTGGTGGGCGTGCGCGTCGTGCTGCATGGGTGCCCCCAAGTTCGGGTAGCGGTTCCTCCGTACGCAGGAACTTATACCCCCCTAGGGTATTCCTCAACGCGGTTTTCCGCGCGGTCCGTCACCGCAGCTTCTTCAGCAGCTCCACGTCCGCCTTGTGCCCCTGCGTCCCGCCCGGCGTCTCGATGATCAACGGGACGCCCGCGGTGGCCGGATGCCCCAGCAGGTTCCCGAAGGCCTCCTGTCCGATGTGCCCCGCGCCGATGTTCGCGTGCCGGTCCTTGTGCGCCCCCACGACGTCCTTCGAGTCGTTGGCGTGGATGAGCTTCAGCCGGCCCTCGCCGACCACTTCCACCAGCTCGTCGAGGGTGCGGGTCGCGCCGTCCGGGCCCGTCAGGTCGTGGCCGGCGGCGAAGATGTGGCAGGTGTCGAGGCAGATGCCCAGCTTCGGATGCCGCTCCAGGGCGTCGAAGTACGGGCCGAAGTCCTCCGCCCGCGAGCACAGGGAGGAACCCTGCCCGGCCGTCGACTCGATGAGCAGATACGGGTCGTCCTCGTGCGTCAGCTCGTCGAGCAGCGGCAGCATCCGCTCCCGCACCTGCGCGAGCGCCTCCGCGCGCGGGCGGCCACCGGTCGCCGAACCGGTGTGCACCACGACCCCCTTCGCGCCGATCTCCCGGCCGCGGCGCAGCGAGTGGCGCAGCGACTCCACCGACCTGTCCACCGTCGCCTCGGTGTGGGAGCCGAAGTTGATCAGGTACGGGGCGTGCACCCAGGCGGAGATCCCCTCGGCCTCGCAGCCGGCCCGGAACAGCTCGTCCTGGGCCGGATTGCCGGCCGGGGTGGCCCAGCCGCGCGGATTGGCGACGAAGACCTGCACGGCCTCGGCCCCGAGCTCGCGTGCGTAGCCGAGACCGGTTCTGGCGAGGCCGCCGGCCACGGGGACATGGCCGCCGACGGGGTTGCGCATGAGTCTCTACAGTCCCTTGATCGTGATGGTGATGGTCGAGCCCTCGGCGGCGTCCGAGCCGCCCTCGACGGACTGGCCGGTGACGGTGTCGCCGAGGAACGGGAAGGTCTTCTCGACCTTCACCTGGAAGCCGGCCGCCTCCAGCTCGCCGCGGGCCTCGTCCGTCTTCATGCCGACGACGTCCGGGACCTCGGTCATCCGGGGCCCCTTGGACACGGTCAGGGTGATCGTGTCGCCCTTGGCGGCCCGGCTGCCCTCGGCGAGGGACTGCGCGGCCACCGCGCCCGGGTCCTCCGGGGAGTGGATCCGCTCCGCCGCCACCGCCACCTTGAGGCCCGCCGCCTGGAGCGTGGCCGTGGCGTCCGGCACCGACTCGCCGGTGACGTCCGGGATCTCGATCGGCACGCCCTTGCTGACCACCAGGGCGACCGCCGAGTCCGGGCTCCGCTCGGTGCCGGGCTCCGGATCGGAGCCGATCACCGCGCCCTGGGCGACGGACGGGCTGAAGGCGTACGTGATCACGCCCGGCGCCAGGCCCTCCTCGGCCAGCGTCTTCTTCGCCTCCGCGAGCGGTGTGCCCTTCAGGTTCGGCACCTTCACGATCCTCGGCCCGCGCGAGAGGGTGAGCGTCACCGTGTCGTTGCCGCGGATCCGCTCGCCGGGCGCCGGGTCGACGGCCATGACCGTGCCGCGCTCGTACACGTCGCTGTACGCGCGCTCGGTGGTGCCGACGTCGAGACCGGCGTCGGCGAGCCGCTGCGTGGCCTGCGCCTCGGTCTGGCCGAGGACGGCGGGGACGCGCGTGAACTGGCCCGAGTTGATGTACCAGACACCCGTCCCGAGGCCGAGGGCCAGCAGGACGGCGGCGACGACCAGGAACGCCCGGCGGCGGGGCGCCGCGACCGGGCCCGGGGCCGGATCGGGAACCGGGGGAGCGGGCAGCCGGCTCGTGTGCTCGACCGGCAGCGGACGGATCCGCGGAATCACGCTGGTCCGGTCCTCCGCGTGGCTCCGTGCCCCGTCCCGGGCCTGCGGCGGTACGGCGTCCAGCTGCTCCTCGCTGAGGGCGGCGCGCGCCTCACGGGTCAGGGCCAGCAGCGCGACCGCGTCGTACGGGCGGGCCTCGGGGTCCCGCGCGGTGGCGCTCGCCACCAGCTCGTCCAGCTCCGCGGGCAGGCCCGGGACGACGGCGGAGGGCGCCGGGACGTCGGTGTTCAGATGCCGGTACAGGACCTGGGCGGGGGTGTCCCCGGAGTGCGGCTTGGCGCCCGTCAGCATCTCGTAGAGGACGACACCGCACGCGTACACGTCGGCGCGGGTGTCGGCGGTGCCGTGCTCGATCTGCTCCGGCGCGAGGTACGACACGGTGCCGAGGACGGCACCGGTGGTGTCCGTGGCCGAGCCCACGGCGCGCACCAGCCCGAAGTCGGCCACCTTCACCCGGCCGTCGTCCCCGATCAGGACGTTCTCCGGCTTCATGTCCCGGTGCACGAACCCGGCCCGGTGCGCGGCCCCCAGCGCGGCGAGCACCGGCTCCAGCACGTCCAGCGCCGCACGGGGCTGGAGCGCACCGCGCTCGCGCAGCACGTCGCGCAGCGTGCATCCGGCGACGTACTCCATCGCCAGGTACACGTACGCCCCGTCCGCGCCCTGGTCGAAGACCCCGACCACGTTCGGGTGCGCGAGCCGCGCGACGGACTTGGCCTCGCGCATGAACCGCTCCACGAACGCGGCGTCCGTGGCCAGGTCCGGGTGCATCACCTTGAGCGCGAGCACCCGGTCGAGTCGGGTGTCCACGGCCCGGTAGACCGTGGCCATCCCACCGACGGCCACCCGCGCCTCGACGCGGTAGCGGCCGTCGAGCAGCCGCCCGACGAGGGGGTCCTGGAGGGTCGTGTCCACCCGTCGAGTCTACGAGGGCGGGCCACCCTCCCGGCCCGCCCCCGTGGGGTTGCAGCGCACCTGTGACGCGGGCCTCGGCGGGAGACCGCCCTGGCGCGGGGCCAGGGGCCGGGCCAGGGGGCGGCCCTGGCAAGGGGGCCGGGCCGCGGAGCCCCGGGAAACGCCCCCACCCCCGGGAAGGGGGCGGGGGAGGAGACCCGTCGGTCAGAAGGCCGGGCGTTCGGGGTCCAGGTGGGCGCGGCCGTCGCGCGGGGACGACGCCTCCGCGAAGTGGCGGCGCGGGATGCGCCCCGCACGGTACGCCAGGCGCCCCGCCTCGACCGCGTGCCGCATCGCCTCCGCCATCAGCACCGGCTCCTGCGCCCGCGTCACGGCCGAGGCCAGCATCACCGCCGCGCACCCCAGCTCCATCGCCTGCGCCGCGTCGGACGCCGTCCCCGCCCCCGCGTCCAGGATCACCGGCACCCCCGCCCGCTCCACGATCAGCTCGAAGTTGTGCGGGTTGCGGATGCCGAGGCCGGACCCGATGGGCGAACCCAGCGGCATGATCGCGGCGCAGCCGGCGTCCTCCAGCTTCCGGGCCAGCACCGGGTCGTCATTCGTGTACGGCAGGACGATGAAACCGTCGTCCACCAGCGTCTCCGCCGCCGCGAGCAGCTCCTCGCCGTCCGGGAGTAGGGTCCGCTCGTCGGCGATGACCTCCAGCTTCACCCACTCCGTGCCGAGTGCCTCCCGGGCCAGCCGGGCCGTCAGGACCGCCTCGCCCGCCGTGTAGCAGCCCGCCGTGTTCGGCAGGACCCGGATGCCCAGCCGTTCCAGGACCGACAGCACCGAGCCGCGTACGTTCGGATCGAGGCGGCGCATGGCCACGGTGGTCAGCTCCGTGCCGCTGGCGACGAGGGAGCGTTCGAGCACGTCGAGGCTGGGCGCCCCGCCGGTGCCCATGATCAGGCGGGAGGAGAACTCCGTACCGCCGAGCAGGAAGACGTCGTCGGACATCGCGCTCAGCCTCCCTGTACCGCGGTGAGGACCTCGATCCGGTCGCCGTCGCCGAGCACGGTCGTGGCCCACCGGCCGCGCGGCACGACGGTCTCGTTGACGGCGGCGGCCACTCCGGCCGAGGCCGTGGTGAGGGTGGCGACGAGGGCGTCGAGGGAGACCGGGCCCGCCAGGACGCGGGCCTCTCCATTGACGGACACGGTGAGGGATGCGTCGGCGGACGTGTTCACGGATGCGTTCATGCGTGCTCCAGATGCGCGGAGGAGAAGCGAAGGGCGGTGAACGGGCGCGCCTCGTCCGGCAGCGTGCCGGTCGTGAGCGCCTCCGCCATGACATCGCCGGTGACGGGGGTGAGCAGCACCCCGTTGCGGTAGTGGCCGGTGGCCAGGTGCAGTCCGGGCAGGGCGCTCGGGCCCAGCAGCGGCGCGTTGTCGGGTGAGCCGGGCCGCAGCCCGGCGCGGGTCTCGGTGAGCGGCAGCTCGGTGATGCCGGGCACCAGTTCGTGCGCGTCGCGCAGCAGCTCGTACACCCCGCCCGCGGTGACGGTCGTGTCCCAGCCGAGCTCCTCGCTGGTGGCGCCGACGACGAGCTCGCCGTTCTCGCGCGGGACGAGGTAGACATGGCTGCCGCGCACCACCGCCCGGACCGTCCGGGAGAGGAACGGCGCGTACGCGGGCGGCACGCGCAGCCGCAGCACCTGCCCCTTCACGGGCCGTACGGGCGGCAGCACGTCCGCCGGTACGCCGGCGAGCCGGCCGCTCAGACTGCCCGCGGCCAGCACCACCTGGTCCGCCGCCCGCTCGGTCCCGTCGGCCAGGACCGCGCCGCGGGCCCGGTCGCCGACCACCGTGAGCCGCTCCGCCGTGGAACGGTGGAAGACCACCCCGGCCCGCTCGCAGGCGGTCACGAGCGCGTCGGCGAGCCGGCGCGGATCGACCTGGTGGTCGCCGTCCACGCGCAGCCCGCCCCGCACGCCGGGGGCCAGCATCGGTTCGAGGCGGCGGCACTCGCGGCCGGTCAGCCACTCGGAGGCGAGTCCGCAACGGGTCTGCAGGGCGTGCAGTTCGCGCAGGTGGGCCCGGTCGTCGGCGTCGAGCGCGACGGCGAGGGTGCCGCACGCGCGGTAGCCGACGTCGTGGCCGGTGGTCTCGGCGAGTTCGGCGACGAAGTCCGGATAGCGGCGGGCGGAGGCGAGGTTGAGCCCGAGAAGGGTCTCCTCGCCGTAGTGGAGCTCGGTGACGGCGGCGAGCATGCCCGCCGCCACCCGGGCGGCCCCGCCGCCCGGTTCGGGGTCGGCCACGGCGGTGCGCAGCCCGCGCTGCGCGGCCCGCCACGCCGTGACCAGACCGATGACGCCGCCCCCGATGACGAGGACGTCGGACGTGCTCGGTGTACGCGACATGGGCGTCCAGCCCCTCCCTTCGCCGGCATGACCCGGATCAGGTTCGTACGGTCGGAGGCCGGTCAGCCTCCCTCTCAGCCCGGTGCGTCCGGGCTCCCGCGAGTGCTCTACGTTGACGGTCAGACTAACCCCCGCCCCCGACACCCCGTAAGGGAGCCTCCACGTGGCGCGATCCCTCGACGGACTGGTCTTCGCCCCCGTCGCCGACCAGGCCCCCGGCCAGGTCGGTACCCGCACCCGGTTCACGTATCACGAGGAGGACGGCCGGATCTGGGCCGAGTACGCCGGCGGGGACGTGGTCCGGGGAAGTCTCGTCGGCACGCGCGCGGGGGACCGGCTCGACTTCCGCTACGTCCAGTTGAAGCAGGACGGATCCACCTCTTCCGGGCACTGTGTGTCGACCGTGGTGGAGCTGCCGGACGGGCGCCTCCGGCTGGAGGAGAGCTGGGCATGGGAGTCCCAGGAAGGCGCCGGCACCAGTTTCGTCGAGCAGCTGCCTTCCTGACGTTGCGTCAGCTGCGTAAGGTGATCGGGTGAGCGAGCAGAAGCAGACACAGCGGACACAGCGGCGGGTCGTGATCGTGGGCGCCGGCATGGCCGGGGTCCAGACCGCCGTCGCCCTGCGCGAACAGGGCTTCACCGGTCCGGTCACCCTCATCGGCGCCGAACCCCACCAGCCCTACGACCGGCCGCCGCTGTCCAAGGCGGTCCTGCTCGGCACGGCCGAGGGCTCGGCCTTCGACATCGACTTCGACGCCCTCGGCGTCGAACTCCGCCTCGGCGTCGAGGTCACCGGACTGCGCGCGGCCGACCACGAGGTCGACACCGAGGCCGGCCCCGTCCCGTACGACACGCTCGTCGTCGCCACCGGCGCCCAGCCGCTCACCCTGCCCGGCGGCGAGGGCGTTCCCGGGGTGCATCTGCTGCGCACCCTCGACGACGCCGCCCGGCTCAAGCCGGTCCTCGAACGCCGTCACGACATCGTCGTCGTCGGCGCCGGCTGGATCGGCGCCGAGTTCGCCACCGCCGCCCGCGAGGCCGGCTGCGCCGTCACCGTCGTCGAGGCCGCGGACCGGCCCCTCGCCGGCGCCCTGCCCGCCGAGGTGACCGCCCCGATGGCCGCCTGGTACGCCGAGAGCGGCACCGAACTCCTCCTCCACGCACGCGTGGAGCGCGTCGAGCAGGGACGGGTCCTCCTCGCCCCCACCACCGCCCCCGAGGGAACCCGGGCCTCCGCCCCGGCCCAGGCCCCCGACCGCGCGGAAACCCCGGTTTCCGACCGCGCCTCCGCCGCCGCCGCGCCCCGCGAACTGCCCGCCGACGCCGTCGTCGTCGGCATCGGCGCCCGCCCCGCCACCGGCTGGCTCGCGGGCTCGGGGGCCGCCCTCGACCCGAGCGGCGCGCTCACCGCCGACGACCACCTGCGCACCACGCTGCCCGACGTGTACGCGGTCGGCGACTGCGCCTCCTTCCCGTCCGCCCGTTACGGCGAACGGCTCCTGGTCCACCACTGGGACAACGCCCTCCAGGGCCCCCGCACCGTCGCCGCCGACATCCTCGGCGAGACCGCCGCGCCCTACGACCCGGTGCCCTACTTCTGGTCCGAGCAGTTCGGCCGTTTCGTGCAGTACGCCGGGCACCACGGCGCCGCCGACACCCTGCTGTGGCGCGGCGACCCCGCCGACGCGGCCTGGACCGTCCTCTGGCTGCGCGGCGACGCGCTCGTGGCCCTGCTGGCGGTGGGCCGCCCCCGCGACCTGGCCCAGGGGCGACGGCTGATCGAGCACGGCACGCCCGTCGACCGGGAGCGGGCCGCGGACCCCTCCGTACCCCTGAAGGCGGCAGTCCGGTAGGGCCCGACTACCGGCTGTCAGTCCGGGATGGCACGCTTGTCCCGTGACCGAGATTGACGCAAAGATCGATGCTCTCGTCCCCGCCTGGCTCTACCTCCCCGACATCGCGGAAATGCTCGACGTCGAGGTGACGCGCGTGCGGCAGCTGGTCAAGGAGGGCCAGCTCATCGCCGTCCGCCGTGGGGAGAACAAGGCGCTGCAGGTGCCTGCCGCCTTCATCCAGGGCGGCAAGGTCGTCAAGGGCCTCGCGGGCACCCTGACGCTCCTGCGGGACGACGGCTTCACCGACGAAGAGATGCTGGAGTGGCTCTTCACTCCCGACCCGACCCTGCCCGGCACCCCCGCGCAGGCCCTCGGCGAGAATCGCGGCACGGAGGTGAAGCGCCGCGCCCAGGCGCTCGCCGTCTGACGCGGCGCCGCACCGAGGCATCGCGAACACGGGGGACGCTCGCCGAGCGGACCCACGACAGCACCGCGGGTGCCGGGGCGGCCCTTCAGGCCGTCCCGGCACCGGCACCATCCACCAAGGGGGGACGCCCATGTCCACGCCTCGCGCCCGGCTCGCCGACGCCCGGCTCTACCTGTGCACCGACGCCCGCAAGCGGCAGGGCGACCTGCCCGCCTTCCTGGACGCCGTGCTCTCCTCCGGCGTGGACATCGTGCAGCTCCGCGACAAGGGCATGGAGGCCGGCGAGGAGCTGGAGCACCTGGCCGTCTTCGCCGAGGCCTGCCGCCGCCACGGCAAGCTCCTCGCCGTCAACGACCGGGCCGACGTCGCCCACGCCATCGGCTCCGACGTCCTGCATCTCGGCCAGGGCGACCTGCCCGTGCCCGCCGCCCGCGCCATCCTGGGCGACGAGGTGCTCATAGGCCGCTCCTGCCACGCCGAGGAGGAGGTGGCCGCGGCCGCCGCCGAGCCGGGCGTGGACTACTTCTGCACCGGCCCCTGCTGGCCCACCCCCACCAAGCCGGGCCGGTACGCTCCGGGCCTCGGCCTCGTGCGGTACGCGGCGGGCCTCGCCCAGGACCGGCCCTGGTTCGCCATCGGCGGCATCGACGAGACCAACCTGGACGAGGTCCTCGACGCCGGCGCCCGCCGGATCGTGGTCGTCCGCGCCATCACCGAGGCCGACGACCCGGCCGCCGCCGCGGCCGCCCTCGCCAAGCGGGTCCGCGAACGCCTCGGGTGACGGGCGGCGGACCCGGCCGCCCTGCCACGTACATCGTCCCTGTCTGGCCACCCTGACCGGGTGGATCGTCCCGGTCGGGGCGCCCTGCCGCGTAGATCGTCCTGGTCGGGGCACGCTGCCACGTAGATCGTCCCGGTCCGGCCGCCCCGACCCGGTGGATCGTCCCGGTCCGGGCGTCCGGCAGCCCTCCCGCCGGCGTCCTGAAACGTGTCCACAAGGCGGACTCGGCTTCACCCCGTTCCGAGACCCCGTCTAACCTGCCCTTATGGCCCTTGGTACCGCTTCCGTCCGCTCGGACCGTGCACGCACGGTCCGCGACATCCTCGCCTCCGGTGACACGTCGTACTCGTTCGAGTTCTTCGCGCCCCGGACCGAGAAGAGCGAGCGGAGCCTCTGGAACGCCATGCGCCGGATCGAGGCGGTCGGGCCGAGCTTCGTCTCCGTCACCTACGGCGCCGGCGGCTCCACGCGCGGAGGCACGGTCAAGGCCACCCAGAAGATCGCCTCCGACACCACCCTCACCCCGGTCGCCCACCTCACCGCCGTCGACCACTCGATCGCCGAGCTCCGCAACATCCTCGGCCAGTACGCCGACGCCGGGATCCGGAACATGCTCGCCGTCCGCGGCGACCCGCCGGGCGACCCGCTCGGCGAGTGGGTCGCCCACCCCCAGGGCGTGCGCTACGCCGCCGACCTCGTCCGGCTGATCAAGGAGTCGGGCGACTTCTGCGTGGGCGTCGCCGCCTTCCCGGAGATGCACCCGCGCTCCGCCGACTGGGACACCGACGTCCGCCACTTCGTGGACAAGTGCCGGGCCGGCGCCGACTACGCCATCACCCAGATGTTCTTCGACCCGGAGGCCTATCTGCGGCTGCGCGACAGCGTCCAGAAGGCGGGCTGCGAGACCCCGATCATCCCCGAGGTCATGCCCGTGGTGAGCGTCCGTACCCTGGAGCGGCTGCCCCAGCTGAGCAACGCGGTCTTCCCGGAGAACGTGAAAGAACGGATCCTCGCCGTCAAGGACGATCCGGCCGCTGTACGCTCCATTGGCATCGAGTTCGCGACGGAGTTCTGCGCGCGGCTGCTCTCCGAGGGTGTCCCCGGACTGCACTTCATCACGCTGAACAACGCCAGGGCGACGCTCGAGATCTACGAGAATCTCGGACTGCACCAGCAGTCGTGACCGGCCGTACCCGCCCCTACCCGCGGCGGTGGCCGTAGGAGAGGGGCGGGCATGGGGTGGACGGTCCTCTACATCGCGTTCGGTGTCGTCGCGTTGTGGCTGCTGGGTGAGGTGCTCCTGCAGTACAAGGCGCGGCTGCGCTGGCGGCTGCTGGCCTTCGGCGGCTTCCTCGGCGTGGTCCTCGGCGTGCTGCTGCCGTCGGTGCTCGTCATCATCCTCGGCGCCGCCGCCTTCGCCGTCGGCCAGACCTATGTGACGCTCTCCTTCCGGCGCGGCTTCTCCACCGGCTGGGCCCTGGGCGGCCGTCCGGGCGCCAGCCGCCGCCGCAGGTCCGCGGCGCCGGCCAAGGAGGGGCCGACCCTCGAGGTCAGCGACCTCGCGTACGAGCCGGTCGACCCTGCCGGTCCGCTCGACCCCACCGGGGACCGGACGGACGCGGCGGCCGCCGAGACCACGGCGGTGTACGAGCCGCTGCCGATGCCCGAGGAGACCGGCCAGTACGCCGTCTACGGCGCCGTCCACGACCAGCAGCAGGCGCAGCCGCCGTACGCCGACCCGTACGCCGCCGCCGGATACGAGCAGCAGCCCGCGTACGACTACGGCACCGTCGGCCGGCAGAGCTACGCGGCCTACTCCGACCCGTACATCGGCCAGCAGTACAACGACCCGGGCGCGCAGTACGGCGGCGGCTACGAGCAGCCCTACGCGGATCCGTACGCGCCCTCGTACACCTACGACACCCCGCCCGGCGGCGTCTGGGTCCCGCAGCAGCGGGACACCGACGCCGGGCAGGAGCCGCAGCCGGGCCAGGAGCACTACGGCCACGGCGGCGGCAACGACCAGCAGTACCGCTACTGACCGGCTGCCGGGGGCCGGCCGCGCCGCCGCGCACCCGCTGACGGGCTACCGCGAGCCGCGGAAGCCCGCGCCCTCCACGATCAGCCCGGCCACCAGCGCCCCCGACATCCCGGCGTGGGCGAGCCCGCCGCCGGGGTGGGACCAGCCGCCGACGAAGTACAGGCCGGGGAGCGGCGAGGGGTTGGCGGCGGGCAGGAGCCGGCCGCCCGCCCCCGCGAGCGCGGGGCCGGGCACCTCGGCGACGCCCGTCTCGCGCAGCGTGTCCTGCGGGGTGCGGACCTCCTGCCACAGCAGCCGCTCCCGCAGCCCGGGGACGGCCGGCTCGGCCTGGGCCAGCATCCGCTCGGCGACGGCGCTCCAGTCCTGACCGCCCCCGGTGCGGACGGTCGCCGTGACGGTCACCGACTCGTGGTCGTCGTCGGGCCGCAGGGCCGGATCGTCCGGCCGCAGCACGGTCACGCCGGGCAGGTCCCCGGTGCCGTGCACGACCGTACGGTGCACGGCGTCCGGCTCCCTCGGCCCGCGCAGGGCCAGACAGACCGTCACCCGGCCCGTGCGGTCCGGCCGGTCGGCGCGCGGCGGCTCCTGACCGCGCGGCAAAAGTCGCCGGCCCCCGTCGTGATGCGACGGCACCGGCGCGCCCGACACGACGTGGTCGGCCTCGACGACCTCCCCACCGGCCAGCTCGATCCCGCACGCCCGGCCGTCCTTCTCCAGGATCCGCTCGACGTGCGCGTCGAACACGAACTCCACCCGCCGCTGCCGGCACCGCTCGTACACCGCGTCCGCGAGCGCTCGGATGCCGCCGCCCACGTACCAGCTGCCGAAGGTCTGCTCCATGTACGGCAGCACGGCGGCCGCGGCGGGGGCGGTCGCCGGGTCGAAGCCGTAACTCCACGCGTACGCGCCGAGGAGCGCGGCCAGCCGCGGGTCGCGCAGCTCGCGGGAGCCGACCTGGGCGAGCGTGGTCGTCGGCCGGCGCAGCAGGCCCGCCTTGAGGGCCGGGTAGGGCTCGCGGCCCAGCGGCGCCGGGTCCGCGGGTTGCGGCTCCTCCAGGAGGGGCCGCCGGGTGCGGTCCCAGGCCTCGCGGGCCCGCACCAGGAAGTCGCCCCAGCGCTCGCCGGCACCCGCGCCGAGCGCCGCGTCCAGGGCGGCGACCGTGCCCGCGCGTGAGGCGTTCGGCAGGTCGACGCGGGTGCCGTCGGCGAAGACGTGACGGCTCGCCGGGTCGACCTGGGTGAGCGTCACGCACTCTTCGAGCGGCTGCTTGCCGGTCTTGACGAACAGATCGCGGTAGACGGCGGGCAGGTGCAGCAGACCGGGGCCGGTGTCGTAGCCGAACCCGTCCCGCTCGAACCGGCGGACCCCGCCCCCGTACGTCCCGCCGCTCTCGTACACCGTCACGCGGTGGCCCGCCACGGCCAGCCGGGCGGCTGCCGCCATGGCGCCGAGACCCGCGCCGATCACCACAATCCGTGCCATGTCAGGGACCCTATCGGCCCCCGCGGACAGCCCGGCCGGAAGGTGCCCGGTCAGGCGGAAGGTGCCCGGGTCAGCCGGAGGGCGGCCGGCCGGCCGCCGCCAGGCGCCGCTCCTCGCGACGCTGGGCCCGGCGCCGCCAGAAGCGGCGGATGCGCTGGGCGAGGAAGGCCAGTATCACCAGACCGCCGACCAGCAGCACGCCCGCGATGACGGCCGCCGCGACCGGATGGAAGACCGCGAAGGTGACGATGCCGGCGACCCCGAGGTCCTCCGCCAGGGACACGGCGATGTTGGAGAAGGGCTCCGGCGAGGTGTTGACCGCCATCCGCGTCCCGGCCTTGACGAGGTGGCTCAGCAGGGCCGTGGAGCCGCCGACCGCACCCGCCGCCAGCTCCGGCAGCGAACCGGACTGCCCGGCGAGCAGCGCGGCGACCACGGCCCCGCTGACCGGCCGGATCACCGTGTGGACGGAGTCCCAGACGTTGTCGACGTACGGGATCTTGTCGGCGACCGCCTCGCACAGGAACAGCACTCCGGCGGCGATCAGGACGTCGGGCCGTTGCAGCGCCTCGGGCACCTCGTCGGCGAGCCCGGTGGCGCCGAAGACACCGAGCAGCAGGACCACCGCGTACGCGTTGATCCCGCTCGCCCAGCCGCTCGTGAAGACCAGGGGGAGTACGGACACGTCCGCGATCGTAGCCAGCTCTGAGTACCCGTACCTAGAAGCCGAGATGAGTAGGTGCGCGGATGGGCCGTGACCTGCGCGGAAGGGAGAGTGGACCGCACGGAAGGGGCGCGGCTCCGCAACCGCCGACACGGGGCGGCGGAACGGGGCCGCGCGCCTGCCGGTACGGGGGACACGGGGGACACGGGGAATACGGGGGAACGGGGGAACGGGGGAGCACGGGGGTGCGAAAGAAGCGCCGGTCCGGCGAGGCTCGGGGGGATCGAGCCTCGCCGGACCGGCGCTCTTCGCTTCCGGCCGGGCGCGTGTCCCTAGCAGCCGCCCACGCGCCCGTGCAGCAGCCGCGAGAGGGCCGCGTGCACGTCGTCGAGGGAGCGCTCGCTCTGGAAGGCCTGCCAGTCGAGCGCGGCCACCAGGACCATGCCGACCAGGGCGGACGCCGTCAGCGGCACATCGATCTCGGCGCTCAGCTCACCGGCCGCCACGCCCTCGCGCAGCACGTCCTCCACCACCGCGACGGCCTCCTGACGGACCACCAGGAGGGTCGAGTTCCAGGCCCGTCCGGTGCGCCAGAGCTCGGCCACGTACAGCTGGGTGAAGGCCGGGTAGCGGTCGATGAAGACCAGACCGGCCCGGATCATCGCGTCCAGCGCCTCCACCCGGGTGCCGCCCCGCCCGGCGGTCTCCTCGGCCGCCGCCCGCAGGGACGCGGCGAGGAGGGCGACCCCGTGCCTCAGCAGCTCCTCGAAGAGCTCGGTCTTGCTCTTGAAGTTGTAGTAGACCGTGCCCTTGGCCACGCCCGCCCGCTCGGCGATCTCGTCGACCGTCGTCGCCGAGAAGCCCTGCTCCGCGATGAGGGTGACGGCCGCTTCGTAGAGCTTGGCGCGGGTGGCCTGCCGTCTGGTGCTGCTGCTGTCCATGGGGTCGATTCTCACAGGTCCGCCGGTCGCCACGGGGCTCACAGGGACAGTTCGGGGTGGAGCCGGTCGAGTGTCCACACCTGCTTCTGGCGGGCGGACAGCGCGGTCAGCGCGAGCGCGCCCACGGTGAAGGCGGTGAGCACGGCGCACGCCTGCCACACCGGTCCGATGCCGCCGCCCGTGATGAGCCGGCGCAGCGCCTCGACCACGTACGTCATGGGCAGGTAGGGGTGGACGGCGTTGAAGAAGCCCGGACTGGTCTGCACGGGGTAGGTGCCGCCGGCCGAGGTCAGCTGGAGCATCAGCACCGCGAGCACCAGGATGCGTCCCGCCGCGCCGAACTTGGCGTTGAGCCACTGGATGATGGCGGCGAAGCAGCAGGTCACCAGGACGAGGAAGCCGACGGTGCCGGCGGCCCTTGCCATCTGCAGGCCGAGGCCCCAGTGGAGCACGGACATCAGCGCGCTCACCTGGGCGACGCCGATCGCGGCGACCGGCAGCCAGCCCGCGAGCGCGATCCGCCAGGCGGAGGCGCCGGCGGCCAGGGCCCGCCGGTTGAGCGGCTGGATGATCATGTACGCGACCATCGCGCCGACCCAGAGGGAGAGCGGGATGAAGTACGGGGCGAACCCGGTGCCGTAGTTGGGCGCCTTGTGCATCGACTGGGCGGCGAGCTTGACCGGGTCGGCCATCACCTCGGTGCGGCGGTCGCGGTCGTTCTTGTCGTAGTCGGGGATCTTCTTCAGGCCGTCGCTGAGGCCGGTGGCGAGCTCGCCCGAGCCGTCGGCCAGCTTGAACAGGCCGCCGTCGAGTTCGCCCGCGCCCTTCTTCAGCTTGCCGACGCCGGTGTCGAGGCCGGCCGAACCGCTGCGGGCGCTGGTGAGGCCGGTGTGCAGCCGGTCGGCGCCGTCGGCGACCTGGTGGGCGCCCTTGTTGAGCTCGTTGATCTTCCTGATGGCGTCCGCGATGTCCTCGTCCAGGCGCGGGGAGCGCCGGGCGAGCTCGTCGGCGTCCTTCTTGAGCTTGGCGAGCCGGGCGTCCAGGGTCTTCAGGTCGCCCTTGCTGTCCTTGGTCAGCTCGTGCAGGTCGTCGGCGATCCGCGCGACGTCGCCGGCGCTGACCGATGCCTTCTTGAGGACCTCGCAGCCCTTGGTGTCCTTCAGGGGGTCGAGCTTGTCGACGCACTGCTCGCGGTAGTACGCGGACAGCTCCTCGTCGGCCTTGTGGGCGGCGCTGCGGGCGATCGGGGCGCGGCGCACCAGGTCGTCCAGGTTGTTGCGGACGGCGGTCGCCGAGTCGGAGACCAGCCGGGCGCTGTCGCGGATCGACTTGCCGTTGTTCGCGAGGTACGGGCGGACCTTGTCGGCGGTCCCGTTGACCTTGTCGGCGAGCTGCTGGGTGCCGTTCGCGACCTTGCGGGAACCGGTCTCCAGGTCCTTGGCGCCCTGGTCGAGCCGGGTGATGCCCGAGGCCAGCCTGCCGCTGCCCTTCTTGGCGTCCTTGAGGCCGTCGGCCAGGTTCTTGGAGCCCGCCTTGGCCTTGTCGACGCCCTCCTTGAGGTCGCCGGCGCCCTTGGCGGCGTCCGCGGTGGCGTCGTGGAGGTCGGAGAAGGAGATGAAGATCTTGTCCAGGAAGGTGCGCGCGGACTTGGTGGAGGCGGCGGTGCGTACCTCGGAGAACACCGTGCGGGAGATCTGGCCGACGATGTAGTTGTTGGCGTCGTTCGTCCGGACCCTGAGGGCGCCGGTCTCGGGGGAGTCGCCGGAGCTGGAGGCGATCCGCTCGCTGAAGTCGGCCGGCATGGTGAGGGACAGGTAGTACGTGCCGTCCTCGACGCCCTCGCGCGCCTCGGCGTCGCTCACCTCGTGCCACTCGAAGACGGCGCTCTCGCGCAGGCTCTCGGTGATGTCGGCGCCCGCGGAGATCTTCTTCCCGTCGACGGTGGCGCCGCGGTCCTCGTTGACGAGGGCGACGGGGATCCGGTCGAGCCTGCTGTACGGGTCCCAGAACGACCACAGGTACAGCGCGCCGTACAGCAGCGGCAGCAGCAGGATCGCGACGAGCGCGGCCCGCGGCAGCTTCCCCCTGCCGAACCGCTTCAGCTCAAGCGCGGCGAGCCTCGGCGAGCGCATCGGCCTCCCCCTTCTCGGTCTTCTCGGTCTTCGTGGTGTCGGTCGACTCGGCGGGCTTCGTGGCGTCGGCGGCGGTCTTCGCGTCGGTCGACCCGTCGGTCTTCGCGGCGTCGGTCGACCCGTCGGGCTGCGCTGTGTCGGTCGACTCGTCGGGCTCCGCTGCGTCCGTCGACCCGTCGGGCTCGGTGGCGTCGGCGGCGGGCTCCGCGGTCTTCGTCCCGGCGGTGCCGGCGCCGGGCGCGACCGCGGCGGGCTCGTCCCGGTCGCCGGCCGTGGAGACCCGCAGGGCGCCCTCGGGGGCCTCGCTGCACACGGCGAGGACGGTGGTGCCGGCCGCGGCGATCGACCGCAGCAGGGCCCAGGCCTCGGCGCGGTCGGCGTCGGAGAGCTTGAGGTCGGCGTCGTCCAGGGCGAGCAGCCGGGGCCGGCCGATGAGGGCGAGCGCGAGGGAGAGCCGCAGTGCCTCCAGGCGCTCCAGGTCCCGTACGGCCGTGCGCTCGCCCTTCGGCAGCGCGTCCAGGCCGAGCCCGACGGCCGTCAGGGCCTCGTCGATCCGGGCCCGTGCCTCGGCGGCCCGCTCGCCCGGCGGGCGCAGCAGCGCCTTGAGGGAACCGTCGAAGCGGCGCTGGAGCAGGGCCCGCTCGCGCAGGTGCTCGGCGACGGTGAGAGCCGGGTCCAGGTCGCTGACGCCCGGCACCGGCCCAAGCGCGCTGATCCGGCGCACGGCCGCCATCCTGCGGGGCAACCGGTGCCCGGCGACCTCGGCGTGACCCTCATGGGCCTTCATGCGGCCGGTGAGGGCGAGCAGCAGACAGGTCCGGCCGGAGCCGGAGGGCCCCTCGATCGCGACGAGCGTGCCGGGCGCGGCCTCGAAGCCGATGCCGCGGAACGCCCACCCGCGCGGCCCCTTCAGACCGAACCCCTCCGCGACGACGGCGGCGCCGTGCGGCTCGTCCGGATGCGCTTCCACGATCCCCCTCTTTCGAACCAGGCTTTTGAACTGACCAGTCAGTGCAAAAAGCTACCGCTGTGCGGGCGCGGAGGCAAAACTTCTGACGGCCGGTAGGGGGCCGGTCCGGCCGCCGCACCGGAGAGGGCGAGCGCGGCCCGTCGTCCGGTGAGCGGCCCGTGCGCGGCACAGACCCCTCCCGCCACCGTCGATTCGACGGAAACGCCCAGGTCAGGGCCGATTGTCAGTGGTGCCGTGCACGATGAACACATACGGCCACAGCGCCGTCACCCGACGACAGGAGGCTCGTCATGGCCGGCCACTCCGCCGCAGCCACACCCCGGCGCCGTACCAGTCGCCCCGCCCCCGCACAGCCCGGACCCGCGTCCGATGTCCATCCGGTCCTGCGCCGGGCCTCGGCACCGCCCGCCGCGCTCGACCTGCTCGCCAAGGCCAGGGCCGGACTCGACGAGGCCGCCGCGCTCGGCCTGCCCAACGAGCGGTACGCCACCGCCCATCTCGCCGCCCTGCGGACCGCGGCCGCCGTGCTCGCCGCCCGGGGCAGGCCCGAGCGCGACCCCCGCAAGCGGGCCCGCATCCGCAGCACCTGGGACGTGCTGCCCGAGATAGCGCCCGAGCTCACCGAATGGAGCGCGCTGTTCGCCTCCGGCGCCGAGCGGCGGGCCCGCGCCGAGGCCGGGATCACCGGTGCCGCCACCGCGCGGGACGCCGACGACCTGCTCAGGGACGCCGCCGCGTTCCTGCGCCTGGTCGAGCGGCTGCTCGTCCTCCAGCCGGTGCTGCCCCGCCAGCCGGGCGCCGAGGAGGCCACGGGATGATCGGGAGAATCGGCCCGAGGCCATAGGGTGGGAGCGTTCGTACCCGTCACCGAGGAGTCAACAGCCGTGTCGGACCCTTCCCCTGTCTCCGGTCGAGAGGCGACCTCGCGCCCGTCGCGCGCCTCCCTGCGCACCGCCGTCGTCTGGGACGTCCTCAAAGACGCCCTGGACCGTCGGGTCAAGGCCACCGGGACCGACAGCCTCGATGTCCTCGACACGGGCGGCGGCTCCGGCAACTTCGCGGTCCCGGTGGCCCGCCTCGGCCACCGCGTCACCGTCGTCGACCCCAGCCCCAACGCCCTGTTCGCGCTGGAGCGGCGGGCCGCCGAGGCGGGCGTCGCCGACCGGGTCCGGGGAGTCCAGGGGGACATCCGCGGCCTGTTCGACGTCGTCGGCCGCGAAGGCTTCGACAGCGTCCTGTGCCACGGTGTCCTGGAGTACGTGGACGACCCGGCCGAAGGGGTGCGCAACGCGGTGGCCGCGCTGCGCTCCGGCGGCAGCCTCAGCCTGCTCGCCGCCGGACTCGGCGGCGCCGTCCTCGCCCGCGCCCTCGCCGGCCACTTCACCGAGGCCCGGCACGCGCTGAGCGACCCGGCCGGCCGCTGGGGCGCCGGCGACCCCGTGCCCCGGCGCTTCACCGCCGAGCAGCTCACCGAGCTCGCCGCCGACGCCGGCCTCACCGTCGGCGCCGTCCACGGCGTGCGGGTCTTCGCCGACCTCGTCCCCGGCGTCCTCGTCGACACCGAACCGGGCGCCGCCGAGGCCCTGCTCCGCCTGGAAGCCGCGGCGGCGGAACTGCCCTCCTTCCACGCCATCGCGACCCAGCTGCACGTCCTCGGCGAGAAGCCCGCCTGACGACACCCGCACGGCGGTGCCCCAAAGCCCCGGCCCCGGGACACCGCCGTACCCGTTGAGCAGCGACGCAGCCGCAGATGGAGTACGCCACAGCCCGCCCGATCGGGGACATGTCCCCGTATGATCGAGGGACACGATCCGGCATGACGGGCAGGGGGCTGGGGAATCAACGCCTCAGCATCCGAACCGCATGGCGGCCCGGATTGGCGATTTGGCATTGAGGGCGGGTTTCACGGGGGCGATTCCCTGCCTATCCTGAAAGGGCCGCAAACCGGTCGCCCCCGCGACCGACGACTAGGAGGACTCCGTGCCGCTCTCGGAGCACGAGCAGCGAATGCTCGAGCAGATGGAGCGAGCGCTGTACGCCGAAGATCCCAAGTTCGCGACAGCGCTCGAGGGAAGCGGACTGCGTACGTACACCCGGCGACGGGTCTACCAGGCAGTCGCCGGCTTCCTGGTGGGTATCGCGCTCCTCATGGCCGGAATGGTCGCTCAGCAGATCTGGATCAGCGTGGTGGGATTCCTCGTCATGCTGGGCTGCGCGGTCCTGGCGGTCACCGGATGGCGCAAGGCGCCCAAGCCCGGCGAGCAGCCGACGGGAGCGGCGGCCGGACACGGTCGTCAGGCCCGGCAGCGACGCTCGATGATGAACCGCATCGAAGAGCGGTGGCAGCGCCGCCGCGACGAACAGCAGGGCGGCGGCCACCACTGAGCCCCCGCTCCTACGACACCTGAACCTCGGGGGCCCGCACCTTCGGGTGGGGGCCCACGTTTGTCTCCGGCACCCCGTGGCCGTGGCCTGATCCGGCGCCCTTGGCCACGCCCCGATCCTGACTACGCCGTGATCACGACGGGTTCCGGGTCAGCGCGCGCACCAGGGGAGCGGTCCTCGCAGCGACGCCGGCCCGGGTCGCGGACCAGCGTTCACGGGCCGCCCACACCGCCCGCGAAGCCGAGCGCGGAGCGAACAGCGCACGCAGCCGGGTCGTACGGGACGCCGACGTGTCGAAGCCCCGGCGGATCACCCGCGCCTGCTCCGTCAGACCCGTGGCCGGACGCGGGCGCGGAGCGTACAGGGCCTCCTCGACCGCCCGCGCCACCCGGTGCACCGCGTCCGCCGCCTCCGGCGGCAGCTCGCCCAGGCGGACCATCCGCGCCGCCGTCCTGCGGGGCGTCAGCGACTCGTCCGGCACCACGCCGTGGTCCCAGGCCGTGTCGTTGATCTCCTCCCAGACCGCCAGGACCCGGCCGACCGGGTCACCCGCCGGACCGAGCCGCCGCGAGCGCACCTGGGTCCGCCACAGCAGCGGCAGCAGCGGAAGACACAGCACGAGCAGGCCGACCAGGACCCACCGCAACGTCTCCCAGGTGAACCAGCCGCCGCCGTCCTCCGACGCACCGGCCGCGGCCTGGTCCTGCCCGCACTCGCCCAGCCGCCGCTGCTGCGGCGGGCAGCTCTCCGAGGCGCTCGGCGCCACCGAGGGCTGCGCCGACGCGCTCGTCGAGGGCTGTGCCGACGGCGTCGCCGCGCCGCCCGAGGACTGCTCACGGGTGTAGTCCGGCGTGGTGCCCCGCGAGGGCGTCGGCTCGAAACGGGTCCAGCCGGCCCCCTCGAAATACAGCTCCGGCCACGCGTGCGCGTCCCGTATGCCGACCGAGACGGAGCCGTCGGACTGCGGGGTGCCGGGCATGAAGCCGACCGCGACCCGGGCGGGGATGCCCAGGGAGCGGGCCATCGCCGCCATCGAGAAGGAGAAGTGGATGCAGAATCCCTCCTTGGCCTTCAGGAAGCGGGTGATCGCCTGCACGCCCGTGCCGGAGTCGACGTTCACCTGGTAGCGGAAGCCGCCGTCCTCGGCGAACCAGTCCTGCAGCCTCACCGCCCGCTCGTAGTCGTTGCGCGCCCCGCGGGTGACGTCCAGGGCCGTCGACCTGACCTCGGCCGGCAGCGTCGCCGGAACCCGGGTGTACTCGCGGCGCAGCGTGTCCGGGGCGGCCGGGGCCGCCGCCAGCTGCTCACCGGTGGGCCGCACGTCCAGGCTGGTCACCGTGTAGCGGGCACCCCGCGTGTCCTGCCCGTCGCCGACGAGCATCCGGCCGGCCGGCTCGTAGCGCCAGTTGCCGCTGATGGAGACCTTCGCCGCCGGGTACGGCATGGGCAGCCACTTCTGCTCGTACGCCGGGGAGGCGACGAAGTTCGTGGTGACCTCCGTGGCCCGGACGTCCTGCGCGAGGCCGTCGGGCCAGGGCAGCTCCTCGGGCACGTCCTTGATCGGACGGACGGAGGACTTCCACGCGGTGCCGTCGAACTGGTCGAGTGCGACGAGCCGCAGATACAGATTGCCGGTGTCCACCGCGTTGGTGCGGTAGCGCAGGACCTCCCGGTCCTCCGGCTGGCGCAGGTCGTTCTGCAGCGACACCAGCGGGTTCACCGCCGAGATGGTGCCGCCCTTGCCGCCGGAGCCCTCGCCTTCGCCGGACCCGCCGAGGAAGCCCCCGTCCAGGCCCGGCAGCGCCAGCGGCACCACCAGCGCGATGCCCAGGGCGACCGCCCCGATCCGCCGCCCGGTGCGCACCGGCGCGAACGCGGGACCGCCCTCGCCGGCCGCCGAGCCGGGCCGGCCGGAGCGCTGCGCGCCGCCGAAGACCCGGCCCCACTGGGACAGCCGGTCCCGGCCCTCCGCCAGGAGCAGCAGCAGATAGCCGCCGGCGGCCAGCAGGAAGAACAGCCCGCCCGCGCCCCCGCCGGAGAGCCCGGCGGCGACCGAGTACAGGGCGAGCAGCGGCAGACCGGCCGGGGCCGCGTTGCGGAAGGTGACCGCGAGGGCGTCCACCAGGAGCCCGATGACCGCGACTCCGGTGACCAGGAGCAGCCGGATCCCGGGTGTGTCCGGCGCCGGGATCGCGTACGTGCCGACGTCGTTCACGCCCGCCTCGAACAGCGTCCCGAAGGCGGCGAGGACATCGGGTCCCGGCAGCACGAAGAGGATCGCCTGCTCGTGGGCGAAGACCACGGTCAGCACCAGCAGCGTGACGACCGCCTGGGCGGCGATCGTCAGCGGCCGGGCGAGCGGCACCCGTCGGGTGGCCGTGCCGACCGCGCTCTGCAGTCCCAGCAGGATCGCCGCCGTGAAGATCCAGGTCGCCGGCTTCACCAGCGGCAGCAGCGCGGCGGACGCCGTCAGCGTCGCACCGAAGGCCGCGAGCGTCAGCCGCGCGCGCCCGCTCATGACCAACCTCCGTACGTGTCGGCCGCGGAGGTCTCGCTGGACGCCCCGCCGGCCTGCTGCCACAGATCGGCGAGCCGCGTGCCGGGAGAGACGGCGAACGCCTGCCACCCGCCTTCCCGCAGCCGCCGCAGACGGTCTTCCACGGCCCCCGTGACGGCGCCGCCGGTCAGCCAGGTGCCGGAGTCCAGCACGAAGGCGACCGCCGCGCCGCCGCGCTGCCGCATGCGGGCCGCGAGCGCCGCCTGCTCCTCGTCGAGATCGCCGAGGAAGGCGACGAGCAGCCCCTCCTGCCCGCCGCGCAGCACGTCGTGGGCGCGGGAGAGCCCGGCCCCCTCGGAGTGGTCGACCACCGCGAGGGTGTCCATCATCAGGCCCGCCGAGTCGGCCGAGTCGTGGCCGGACCCGGTGAAGCCCTCGGCGCCCTGGCCGGGCACCGTGCTGCCGGTGTCGGTGAGCAGCCGCACCGAGTAGCCGCGCTCCAGCATGTGCGTGAGCACCGAGGCGGCGCCGGAGACGGCCCATTCGAAGGCCGAGTCGGGCCCGCTGCCCTCGTAGGCGACGTCACGGGTGTCGAGGAGCACCGTGCAGCGGGCGCGCTGCGGCTGTTCCTCGCGTCGCACCATCAGCTCGCCGTAGCGGGCGGTGGAGCGCCAGTGGACCCGGCGCAGGTCGTCGCCGTGCCGGTAGGCACGCGGGATGATGTCGTCGTCCCCGGCGAGCGCGAGGGCCCGCTGCTGTCCCTCCCCGTAGCCGGCGGACTCGCCGCCGAGCTTCACGGGCGGCAGCGGTTCGGTGCGCGGGATGACGGTCAGGGTGTCGTACGCGCTGAAGGAGCGGGTCAGCTCGCACATGCCGAAGGGGTCGCTCAGACGCAGCTGGAGCGGGCCGAGCGGAAAGCGTCCGCGCAGGTCGGAGCGGACCCGGTAGGAGACCTCCCGGCGGCCGCCCGCCTCGACGCGGTCGAGCACGAACCGGGGCCGCGGCCCCAGCATGTAGGGCACGTGGTCCTGGAGCATCAGCAACCCGGTGGGCAGCCGGGAGACGTTGTCCATGCGCAGGTGGACCCGGGCCTCGGTGCCGGTCTCCACCCGCTGGGGGGCGAGCCGGCGGCTCGCCGCGACCCGGTAGCGGGTGCGGTGGAGCACGACGACGCAGATCAGCGGCAGCACGGCGAGCAGCAGTCCGACGCGCAGCAGATCGCCCTGGCCGAGCACATAGGCGCAGGCGGCGGCGGCGACCCCGGCGGCGAGGAAGGACCGGCCGCGGGTGGTGAGACCGGCCAGGGCGGCCCGCAGGCTGCCCCGGTCCCCGTCGTCCGCGTGCCCGATCCCGATCCCGGTCCCGGGTCCGACCCCGGTCCCGTGCCCGCCTCCGTCGGTCCCGGGGGCGTGCCCGTGCCGCGCCGGCCCCTGCGGAGCGGCGGCGGTGGTCATCACAGCCGCCGGGCGCCGGGCTGGTGCTGGCCGTAGAGCGGACCGGCGGGCGGTGCCGCGGGCGGCACCGGCGGGGCGGTGGCCGGGACGGGGGTGCGCTGGAGGATGTCGTGGACGACCTGCTCGGCCGTACGGCGGCCCAGCTGGGCCTGCGCGGTGGGCAGCAGGCGGTGCGCGAGCACCGGGGCGGCGAGCGCCTGGAGGTCGTCGGGCAGCACGTACTCCCGGCCGCTGAGCGCGGCGGAGGCCTTCGCGGCCCGCAGCAGGTGGAGCGTGGCGCGCGGGGAGGCGCCGAGTCTCAGGTCCGGGTGGGTGCGGGTGGCGCCGACGATGTCGACCGCGTACCGCCGGACGGCGTCGGCGACGTGCACGCCGCGGACGGCCTCGATGAGCTTCACGACGTCATGGGCGTGGGCGACCGGCTGGAGGTCGTCCAGCGGGGAGACCGCGCCGTGCACGTCGAGCATCTTCAGCTCGGCCTCGGCGTTCGGATAGCCGATGGAGACCCGGGCCATGAAGCGGTCGCGCTGGGCCTCGGGCAGCGGATAGGTGCCCTCCATCTCCACCGGGTTCTGGGTGGCGACCACCATGAAGGGGCTCGGCAGCTCGTAGGTCTGGCCGTCGACCGTGACCTGGCGCTCCTCCATGGACTCCAGGAGGGCGGACTGGGTCTTGGGCGAGGCCCGGTTGATCTCGTCGCCGATGACGACCTGGGCGAAGATCGCGCCCGGCTTGAACTCGAAGTCGCGCCGCTGCTGGTCGAAGATCGACACGCCGGTGATGTCCGACGGCAGCAGGTCGGGCGTGAACTGGATGCGGCGCACCGAGCAGTCGATGGACCGGGCCAGGGTCTTGGCCAGCATCGTCTTCCCCACGCCGGGCACGTCCTCGATGAGGAGATGCCCCTCGGCGAGCAGCACGGTCAGCGCAAGGCGTACGACCTCGGGCTTGCCCTCGATCACACCCTCCACCGACCTGCGCACCCGCTCCGCAGTCGTGGTCAGATCTGTGAGGCTCGCTCGGTCGTCATAGGTCGTCACCCGGCCCTCCTCGGCCCTTTCCGCAGCACAGACACCTGCCCCCGGCGTCGCGGCCGGGGGGTGTCACCCGTGCATTCTTGTTGCCGTGAGCGGGTCGTGTCACTTGCCCGCGGCTGGCCTGTGGACAACTGCGGGTGAATTGCCGGGGTTTGTGGGCTTGCGGCGGGCGGTATCGGCGGGTGGACGTCGGGGCGAAGGGCGTCGACCGGGCCGGCTGTGACCCGGCCCACAGGTGCCGGGCCCCGGAGCCGTCCGGGTGAACCGCGCGAAACGTCCGGCCGCCCCCGCCGGGGCCCGCGACGCGCCAGCCGGTTGATTGACCGGCGGGTCCGGTGGACTAAAGTGGCGCGAAGTTCACGGAGACATCGAGCGATTTCTGCCGTTTCTCCCCGTAAGTGCGGCGGTACCCACGGCTCGGCCCCTTCCGCTCGCCGGTGGTACCTGTCTCCGCCGGATCTGAGAGGGCGCATTGAGCAACGACCGACACGTCCCGGTGATGCTCCAGCGGTGCCTGGACATGTTGGCGCCCGCCCTGGAGCACCCCGGCGCGGTCGTCGTCGACTGCACCCTCGGTCTCGGCGGGCACAGCCAGGCACTCCTGGAACGCTTCCCCGAGGCGCGGCTCATCGCCCTCGACCGGGACAAGGAGGCCCTGCGCCTGTCCGGCGAGCGGCTCGCCCCCTACGGGGAGCGCGCGACCCTCGTGCACGCGGTCTACGACGAGCTGCCCGAGGTCCTCGACCGGCTCGGCGTCCCGCGCGTCGACGGCATCCTGTTCGACCTGGGCGTCTCCTCCATGCAGCTGGACGAGGCCGACCGCGGCTTCGCCTACGCGCAGGACGCCCCGCTCGACATGCGCATGGACCAGACGACCGGCATCAGCGCGGCCGAGGTCCTCAACACCTACCCGCCCGGCGAACTGGTCCGCATCCTGCGCAGTTACGGCGAGGAGAAGCAGGCCAAGCGGATCGTCTCCGCGATCGTGCGCGAGCGCGAGAAGGAGCCGTTCACCAACAGCGCCCGCCTCGTCGAGCTGATCCGCGACTCCCTGCCGCAGGCGGCCAAGCGCACCGGCGGCAACCCGGCCAAGCGCACCTTCCAGGCGCTGCGCATCGAGGTCAACGGGGAGCTGTCGGTCCTGGAGCGGGCGATCCCGGCGGCCGTGAAGGCCCTCGCCGTCGGCGGCCGGATCGCGGTCCTGTCGTACCACTCCCTGGAGGACCGCCTGGTCAAGCAGGTGTTCGCGGCGGGCGCCGCCAACACCGCCCCGCCCGGCCTGCCGGTGGTCCCCGAGCGCTACCAGCCCCGTCTGAAGCTCCTCACCCGCGGCGCCGAACTGCCCACGGAGCAGGAGATCGCCGAGAACCGCCGCGCGGCCCCCGCGCGTCTGAGGGGTGCGCAGCGGATCCGGGAGGACGAGGCGTGAGCCACGCGGGCGGGAAAGCGACGACGAAGGACGGGCGATGAGTCAGAAGGGGCCCCTCAAAGGACGGGCGGCACGGCTCGGCAGGTTCATGCCGTCGGGCCCCAGCACCGCCGCCCGCACCCCCTTCGTCCTCCTGGTCGTGCTGCTGCTCGGCGGCGGCCTGATCACCCTCCTGCTGCTCAACTCGGCCCTCAACCAGGGCTCCTTCGAGCTCAGCGAGCTCAAGAAGAAGACCACCGAGCTCACCGACGAGGAACAGGCCCTCCAGCGCGACGTCGACGACTACTCGGCGCCCGACGCCCTGGAGCGGCGCGCCCGGGAGCTCGGCATGGTGCCCGGCGGCAGCCCCGCCTTCCTCGGCCCGGACGGCACGGTGCTCGGCGTCCCCTCACAGGCCGTCGCGCCCAAGCCCAGCCCGACGCCGAGCCCGACGCCCAGCCCCCTGCCGACGCCGACCGCGACACCGGGCGGCACGCCCGCCGGCGCCCAGGCCGGCGCCCAGACCGACCCCCCGGCGCCTTCCGCCCCGACGTCCGGCACGCCCACCGCCCCCGGCACGCCCACCGCCCCCGGAGCGACCGGCACCTCCCCGCTCCCCGGCACCCCGACCGCCCCGACGACCTCCGGCAGGTGACCCGTGCCCTCCAAGGAGCCCCCGCGCCGCCGCGTCCCCGGCCCCGCGCGGCCCGCACGCCCCCGCCCCGCCGCCTCAGGACGCCCCGCCGCCTCCGGCCGCCCCGCCACGCGGCGCCCCGCCCCGCCCCGGCGCCCCGCGGCCCGGCCCGCCGCCAGGCCGCGCACCATCCGGCTCGGCAGCCCCAAACCCCGGCTGCGCCTGGTCTCCCTCGGCCTGACCCTCGTCATGCTGGCCTTCGTCGTACGGCTCCTCCAGGTCCAGGCCGTCGACGCCAGCGCGTACGCCGCCAAGGCCGAGAAGCACCGCTACCAGGAGTACACCCTCACCGCCGACCGCGGTGAGATCACCGACCGGGCCGGGATCGCCCTGGCCGCCAGCGTCGACGCGTACGACATCACCGCCGACCCCAAGCTCTTCACGCCCGCCGAGTCCAAGACCGCGGACGCCCCCGAGCAGGCCGCCGCGCTGCTCGCCCCGCTCCTCGGCAAACAGCCCGCGGAGCTCGCCGAAAAGCTGCGCACCCCCAAGTCCCGCTACACCCTCCTCGCCCGCAAGCAGACCCCCCAGGTCTGGAAGCAGATCAAGGACCTGAAGAAGGTCTACGAGGAGAAGGCCAAGCCCGCCAACGGAGGCAACGGGATCAACCTCCTCGGCGGCGTCCTCGGCGAGCCCAGCACCAAGCGCGTGTACCCCAACGGCGAGCTCGCCGCCGGGATACTGGGCTACGTCAACGCCGAGGGCCGCGGCGCCGGCGGCATCGAGTCCATGCTCGACGAGGAACTGGCCGGCAAGGACGGCAAGATCAGGTTCGCCCAGGCCGGCGGGCGCCGGGTGCCCACCGCCGGCTCCGAGGGCACCCCCGCCGTCCCCGGCTCCGACATCGAGCTGACCATCGACCGGGACATCCAGTGGGCCGCCCAGCAGGCCATCACCGAGCAGGTCCGCAAGTCCAAGGCCGACCGCGGCTACGTCGTCGTCCAGGACACCCGCACCGGCGAGGTCCTCGCCATGGCGAACGCCCCCGGCTTTGACCCCAACGACCTCTCCCAGGCCAACGCCACCGCCATGGGCAACGCGGCCCTCCAGGACGCCTACGAGCCCGGCTCCACCAGCAAGGTGATGTCCATGGCCGCCGTCCTGGAGGAGGGCAAGGCCACCCCCGACACCCACGTCGTCGTCCCCAACCGGCTCCACCGCGGCGACCGGCTCTTCAAGGACGACGTCGACCACAAGACCTGGTACCTGACCCTCAACGGCGTCCTCGCGAAGTCCAGCAACATCGGCACCATCCTGGCCACCGGCCAGCTCGGCAGGACCCAGGCGGAGTCCAACCGGGTCCTCTACGACTACCTGCGCAAGTTCGGCATCGGCAGCCCCACCGGGCTCGGCTACCCCGGTGAGACGCCCGGCATCCTCGCCAGGCCCGAGACCTGGTCGACCTCCCAGCAGTACACGATCCCCTTCGGCCAGGGCCTGTCCGTCAACGCCATGCAGGCCGCCTCGGTCTACTCGACCATCGCCAACGGCGGCGTCCGCGTCGAACCGACCCTGGTCCGCGGCACCAAGGGCCCCGACGGGCGCTTCACCCCGGCGCCCGCGCCGAAGGAGACCCGGGTCATCAGCGAGAAGACCGCCACGACCCTCGCGCAGATGCTGGAGTCGGTCGTCGACGACGAGGCGGGCACCGGCACCAAGGCCGCGATCCCCGGCTACCGGGTCGCCGGCAAGACCGGCACCGCCAACCGCGTCGACCCCGAACTCGGCCGCTACAAGGGCTACACCGCCTCCTTCGCCGGCTTCGCCCCCGCCGACAAGCCCCGCGTCACCGTCTACTGCGCCATCCAGAACCCCACGAAGGGCAGCTACTTCGGCGGACAGATCTGCGGACCGATCTACAAGAAGGTCATGGAGTTCGCCCTCAAGACCCTCCACGTCCCCCCGACCGGCAGCGCCCCCGCCCGGCTGCCGGTGGAGTTCCGCCCCACCCCCTGACGGCGGCACTCCCGTCCGCGCCCACCCGACACGCCGGCACATCCCCGCCGGCGACACCCGTGACACTCCGGGAGCACCAGTGACAACCATCACCCCCCGTTCCGGGAACCGGAAATCGAACTCCGGCGAGGCCGCGGCCTCATTTAGCCCTGCGCAGGGTGCGCCCGGTACGCTCACCGCCGTGCCACACGCTGATCAGTACCGAACCACCCCGCCCCGCCCGGAGCGGGTCCGCCCCACACCCCTGGGCGAACTCGCCGCGCGGCTGGGCATCGAGACCACCGGCCCCGCCGCCGAGGTCTCGGGCATCACGCACGACTCCCGGGCGGTGCGCCCGGGCGACGTGTACGCGGCCCTGCCCGGCGCCCGCGTCCACGGCGCCGAATTCGTCGCGCAGGCCGCCGGACTCGGCGCCGCCGCCGTCCTGACCGACCCGGCGGGCAGCGAACGCGCCGCCGCGACCGGCCTGCCGGTCCTGGTCGTCCCGGACCCGCGCGGCCGGATGGGCGAGCTCGCCGCCGAGATCTACGGGCGCCCTGGCGAGGGCCTGCTCCAGATCGGCATCACCGGCACTTCGGGCAAGACCACCACCGCCTATCTCGTCGAGGGCGGACTGCGCGGCGCCGGCAAGCACACCGGCCTCGTCGGCACGGTGGAGATGCGCATCGGCGACGAGCGCATCAAGTCCGAGCGGACCACCCCCGAAGCCACCGACCTCCAGGCGCTGTTCGCGGTCATGCGGGAACGCGGCGTCGAGGCCGTCGCGATGGAGGTCTCCAGCCACGCCCTGGTGCTCGGCCGGGTCGACGGCTGCGTCTTCGACGTCGCGGTCTTCAACAACCTGAGCCCGGAGCACATGGAGTTCCACTCCGACATGGAGGACTACTTCCAGGCCAAGGCGCGGCTGTTCACCCCCGAGCGCAGCAAACGGGGCGTGGTGAACCTCGACGACGAGTACGGCCGCAGGCTTTCCCGGGAGGCGGCCGTCCCGGTCGTCACCTTCTCCGCCGCGGGCGACCCGGACGCCGACTGGCGCGCCGAGGACGTCGTCACGGGAGCCGCCGACTCCACCTTCACGGCCGTCGGCCCCGGCGGCGAGCGCATCCCGGCCACCGCGCCGCTGCCCGGCCCGTTCAACGTGGCCAACACCCTCGCCGCGATCGCCACCCTCGCCACCGCCGGGATCGACCCGAAGACCGCCGCCGACGGCGTCGCCGCCGTCCCCGGTGTCCCCGGCCGCCTGGAGCGGGTCGACGCCGGCCAGCCGTACCTGGCGGTCGTCGACTACGCGCACAAGACGGACGCCGTCGAATCGGTCCTGCGCTCGCTGCGCGAGGTGACCCGCGGCAGGCTGCACGTGGTCATCGGCTGCGGCGGCGACCGCGACACCACCAAGCGCGGCCCGATGGGCGCCGCCGCGGCCCGGCTCGCCGACACCGCCGTCCTCACCTCCGACAACCCGCGCTCCGAGGACCCGCTCGCGATCCTCACCGCGATGCTCGCGGGCGCCGCCGAGGTGCCGGCCGCCGAGCGGGGCGAGGTCCTGGTCGACGCCGACCGGGCCGCCGCCATCGCCGCGGCCGTCGCCCGGGCGCGGCCCGGCGACACCGTCCTGGTCGCGGGCAAGGGCCACGAGCAGGGCCAGGAGATCGCCGGAGTGGTCCGCCCCTTCGACGACCGCCAGGTCCTGCGCGAGGCGATCCTGGCGAGCCCGGCGCACGCCGCCGACGAGAGCCCGGCGCACACCGACCACGAGAGCCCCGCGCACGCCGCCGACGAGCGCCCGGCGCCCCGCGCCGGCGAACAAGCCGCCCAGCAGGACGAACACCGTCACGAGAACAGTCAGGGATGAAGCAGTGATCGCCCTCTCCCTCGCCGAGATCGCCGAAATCGTCGGCGGGCAGCCGCACGACATACCGGATCCGGCCGTCCAGGTCACCGGTGACGTCGTCATCGACTCCCGCAAGGTGACTCCCGGCAGCCTCTTCGCCGCCTTCGCCGGCGAGCACGTCGACGGCCACGCGTACGCGGAGCGTGCCGTCGAGGCGGGCGCGGCAGCCGTGCTGGCCGCCCGCCCCGTCGGCGTGCCCGCGATCGTCGTCGAGGACGTCCAGACGGCGCTCGGGGCCCTCGCCCGGGCCGTCGTCGAACGCCTCGGCACCGATGTCGTCGCGCTCACCGGCTCGGCCGGCAAGACCTCCACCAAGGACCTGATCGCCCAGGTCCTCCAGCGGCACGCGCCGACCGTGTGGACGCCCGGCTCCCTCAACAACGAGATCGGGCTGCCGCTGACGGCGCTCACGGCCACCGCCGAGACCCGGCACCTCGTCCTGGAGATGGGGGCGCGGGGAATCGGCCACATCCGCTACCTCACCGGCCTCACCCCGCCGCGCATCGGCCTCGTCCTCAACGTGGGCAGCGCCCACATCGGCGAGTTCGGCGGCCGCGAGCAGATCGCCCAGGCCAAGGGCGAGCTGGTCGAGTCCCTGCCGGCCGCCGAGGACGGCGGCATCGCGGTCCTCAACGCCGACGACCCGCTGGTGCGCGCGATGGCGAGCCGCACCAAGGCGCGCATCACCCTCTTCGGAGAAGCGGACGAAGCGGCCGTACGTGCCGAGAACGTCCGGCTCACAGAGAACGGACAGCCCTCTTTCAGGCTTCACACACCCACCGGGTGCAGCGACGTGACCTTGCGCCTGTACGGTGAGCACCACGTGTCGAACGCGCTCGCCGCGGCCGCCGTCGCCCATGAGCTGGGCATGCCCGTCGAGGAGATCGCCACCGCGCTCTCCGAGGCCGGCTCCCTGTCGCGCTGGCGCATGGAGGTCACCGAGCGTCCGGACGGCGTGACGATCGTCAACGACGCCTACAACGCGAACCCCGAGTCCATGCGAGCCGCCCTGCGCGCGCTCGCGGCCATGGGCAGGTCTGCACAGGCCAGGGGCTCTCGTACGTGGGCGGTGCTCGGCAAGATGGCCGAGCTCGGGGACGACTCGCTCGCCGAGCACGACGCGGTCGGACGGCTCGCCGTCCGGCTCAACGTCAGCAAGCTCGTCGCGGTCGGGGACAGGGAAGCTGCCTGGCTGCAACTGGGCGCCTATAACGAGGGTTCGTGGGGTGAGGAGTCGGTGCACGTGTCCGACGCGCAGGCGGCGGTCGACCTGTTGCGCAGTGAGCTGCGCCCGGGGGACATCGTCCTGGTGAAGGCTTCCAGGTCGGTCGGGCTCGAGCGGGTCGCCCAGGCACTGCTCGAAACCGCGGGCTCCGAGGGTGAGGTCGCGGGCCGATGAGGCAGATCCTCTTCGCGGGGGCCATCGGGCTCTTCCTGACCCTGATCGGCACCCCGCTGCTCATCAAGCTGCTCGCCCGCAAGGGATACGGCCAGTTCATCCGGGACGACGGCCCGCGCACCCACGGGTCGAAGAAGGGCACGCCCACCATGGGCGGCATCTCCTTCATCCTGGCCACCCTCATCGCGTACGCGCTGGCGAAGGTCATCACCGGTGAGGACCCGACGTACTCGGGCGTCCTGGTGCTGTTCCTGATGGCCGGCATGGGTCTGGTCGGCTTCCTCGACGACTACATCAAGATCGTCAAGCAGCGTTCGCTGGGTCTGCGGGCCAAGGCGAAGATGGCCGGCCAGCTGATCGTCGGCATCGCCTTCGCCGTGCTCTCGCTGCAGTTCGCCGACCTGCGCGGCCTCACCCCGGCCTCCACGAAGCTCTCCTTCATCACCGACTTCGGCTGGTCCATCGGCCCGGTGCTGTTCGTGGTCTGGGCGCTCTTCATGATCCTGGCCATGTCCAACGGCGTGAACCTGACGGACGGTCTGGACGGTCTGGCCACCGGCGCCTCGGTGATGGTCTTCGGCGCGTACACCTTCATCGGGCTGTGGCAGTTCCAGGAGTCGTGCGCCAACGCCATGACCCTGACCAACCCGAACGCCTGCTTCGAGGTGCGCGACCCGCTCGACCTCGCCGTGGTCGCCTCCGCCCTGATGGGCGCGTGTTTCGGCTTCCTGTGGTGGAACACCTCGCCGGCCAAGATCTTCATGGGCGACACCGGCTCGCTGGCCCTCGGCGGCGCGCTCGCGGGTCTCGCCATCTGCTCCCGTACGGAGCTGCTGCTCGCCCTGCTCGGCGGCCTCTTCGTGATGATCACGATGTCCGTGGTCATCCAGGTCGGCTCGTTCAAGATGACCGGCAAGCGGGTCTTCCGGATGGCGCCCCTCCAGCACCACTTCGAACTCAAGGGGTGGTCCGAGGTCCTGGTCGTCGTCCGGTTCTGGATCATCCAGGGCATGTGCGTGATCGTGGGCCTGGGCCTCTTCTACGCGGGATGGGCATCCGAAAAGTGAGCGAGCTGGACTGGCAGGGCAAGAAGGTCACCGTCGCCGGGCTCGGCGTGAGCGGCATCCCCGCCGCCCGCGTCCTGCACGGCCTGGGCGCGGTCGTCACGGTCGTCAACGACGGCGACGACGAGCGCTCCCGGGCGCAGGCCGCGGAGCTGGAGGCGGAGGGGATCACCGTCCGCCTCGGCGACGGGGCGACCCTGCCGCCCGGCACCGAACTGATCGTCACCGCGCCGGGCTGGAAGCCCGACAAGCCGCTCTTCCAGGCCGCCGAGGCGGCGGGCGTGGAGATCTGGGGCGACGTCGAGCTGGCCTGGCGCCTGCGCGGTCCGGGGGCGGCGCCCTGGCTCGCGGTCACCGGCACCAACGGCAAGACCACGACCGTGCGGATGCTCGCCTCCATCCTCCAGGCCGCGGGACTGAAGACCGCCGCCGTCGGCAACATCGGCGTCTCGCTCCTCGACGCCGTCCTCGGCGACGAGGACTACGACGTCCTCGCCGTCGAGCTCTCCAGCTACCAGCTGCACTGGGCCCCTTCCCTGCGCGCCCACTCGGCCGCCGTGCTCAACCTGGCGCCCGACCACCTCGACTGGCACGGCTCCATGGAGGCGTACGCCGCCGACAAGGGCCGGATCTACGAGGGCAACCAGGTCGCCTGCGTCTACAACACGGCCGACAAGCTGACCGAGGACCTGGTCCGCGAGGCCGACGTCGAGGAGGGCTGCCGGGCCATCGGCTTCTCCCTCGGCACCCCCGGCCCCTCGGAACTCGGCGTCGTCGAGGGCATCCTCGTCGACCGGGCCTTCGTCGCCAACCGGCAGAAGAACGCCCAGGAGCTGGCCGAGGTCTCCGACGTCCAGCCCCCGGCCCCGCACAACATCGCCAACGCGCTCGCCGCCGCCGCCCTCGCCCGCGCCTTCGGCGTGGAGCCGAAGGCCGTACGGGACGGACTGCGGGCCTTCCGGCCCGACCCGCACCGCATCGAACTGGTCGAGGAGATCGAGGGCGTCGTCTACGTCGACGACTCCAAGGCCACCAACACCCACGCGGCCGAGGCCTCGTTGGCGGCCTACGACCCGATCGTCTGGATCGCCGGCGGCCTCGCCAAGGGCGCGACCTTCGACGAGCTCGTACAGCGGTCCGCGAAGCGGCTGCGCGGGGTCGTCCTGATCGGCCAGGACCGGGCGCTGATCCGCGAAGCCCTGGCGCGACACGCCCCCGAGGTCCCGGTGGTCGACCTCGACCGGACCGACACTGGGGCGATGTCCGCGGCGGTCCAGGAGGCGGCCTCGCTCGCCCGGCCGGGGGACACCGTCCTCCTCGCCCCCGCCTGTGCGTCGATGGACATGTTCACCAACTACAACAAGCGGGGCGAGGCCTTCGCGGACGCCGTCCGCGCGCTCGCCCGGGCCGGGCGCGCCTGACCTGACCAGCGAGGAGGTCCGGCCGCGGCGCCGGGCACGACTGGAGGGGACAGCGACCATGCCGAGCAGAACCGCCGGGACGCGAGAGGCCTCCGCCCAACGGGGCGGGGGCCGCGCCCCCGCGGCGCCGAGGAAGGCGCGCGCGGGCGGGCCGCGGGGGCTCTACGAGCGGGCCAGAAGGGCCTGGGACCGGCCGCTCACCGCGTACTACGTGATCGTCGGCGCCGGACTGCTCATCACCGCGCTCGGCCTGGTGATGGTCTACTCCGCCTCGATGATCACGGCGCTCCGCTACGACCTGGTGCCCTCGTACTTCTTCCGCAAGCAGTTCTTCGCGGCCCTGCTCGGCGCGGGGCTGCTCCTGGTGGCCTCGCGGATGCCGGTGAAGCTGCACCGGGCGCTGGCCTACCCGATCCTGGTCGGGGCGATCTTCCTGATGGTGCTCGTCCAGATCCCCGGGATAGGGGTCGCGGTCGGCGGCAACCAGAACTGGATCTCGCTGGGCGGACCGTTCATGCTCCAGCCCAGCGAGTTCGGCAAGCTGGCGCTGATCCTGTGGGGAGCCGATCTGCTCGCCCGCAAACAGGACATGAAGCTCCTGACCCAGTGGAAGCACATGCTGGTGCCGCTGGTGCCCGGCGCGTTCCTGCTGCTCGGCCTGATCATGCTCGGCGGTGACATGGGCACGGCGATCATCCTCACGGCGATCCTCTTCGGACTGCTGTGGACCGCCGGCGCCCCCACCCGGCTCTTCGTCGGCGTGCTCGGCGTCGCCGGCCTCATCGGCATGCTGCTGATCAGGACGAGCCCGCACCGCCTGAAGCGCTTCGCCTGCATCGGCGCCAGCGACCCCGGCGGCGCCGGGGACCCCTGCTGGCAGGCCGCGCACGGCATCTATGCTCTGGCGTCCGGCGGATGGTTCGGTTCCGGACTGGGGGCGAGTGTGGAAAAATGGGGTCAACTCCCCGAAGCGCACACCGACTTCATCTTCGCCGTCACCGGCGAGGAACTGGGTCTGGCGGGGACGCTGTCGGTGCTGGCCCTGTTCGCGGCTCTAGGCTATGCGGGTATCCGCGTGGCCGGACGCACGGAGGACCCCTTCGTCAGGTTTGCCGCGGGAGGCGTGACCACCTGGATCACGGCCCAGGCCGTGATCAACATCGGTGCGGTGCTCGGCTTGCTGCCGATCGCCGGAGTCCCGCTCCCGCTGTTCTCCTACGGAGGATCGGCCCTGCTGCCGACCATGTTCGCCGTCGGGCTCCTGATCGCCTTCGCGCGACAGGAACCCGCCGCGAAAGCGGCCCTGGCCCTGCGCCGCCCCGGATGGGGCAAGCGGGCCGGGGGGAGATGGAAGTCGATGCGACGGCGCGTCAAGAAGCGTCCGTCCGGAGAGCGGTGAATTTCGGTGCATGTCGTCCTCGCCGGCGGAGGTACCGCCGGCCACATCGAGCCCGCGCTCGCACTCGCGGACGCCCTGCGCAGGCAGGACCCGACCGTGGGGATCACGGCGCTGGGCACGGAGCGCGGCCTGGAGACCCGGCTGGTGCCCGAACGGGGCTACGAGCTGGCGCTCATCCCCGCCGTACCGCTGCCCCGCAAGCCCACCCCCGAACTGATCACCGTCCCCGGGCGGCTGCGCGGCACCATCAAGGCCGCCGAGCAGGTCCTGGAGCGCACCAAGGCGGACTGCGTGGTCGGCTTCGGCGGCTATGTGGCGCTGCCCGGCTACCTCGCCGCCAAGCGCCTCGGCGTGCCCATCGTGGTCCACGAGGCCAACGCCCGGCCCGGCCTGGCCAACAAGATCGGCTCACGCTACGCGGCCGGGGTCGCCGTCGCCACCCCGGACTCCAAGCTGCGCAACGCCCGTTACATCGGCATCCCGCTGCGGCACACCATCGCCACCCTCGACCGCGCCCGCGTGCGCCCCGAGGCGCGGGCCGCCTTCGGCCTCGACCCGAACCTGCCCACCCTGCTGGTCTCCGGCGGCTCCCAGGGCGCACGCCGGCTCAACGAGGTCATCCAGCAGATCGCCCCGGTGCTCCAGCGCTCCGGCATCCAGATCCTGCACGCGGTCGGTCCGAAGAACGAACTGCCGCGTGTCGACAACATGCCCGGAATGCCGCCGTACGTACCGGTACCGTACGTGGACCGGATGGACCTCGCGTACGCCGCCGCCGACATGATGCTCTGCCGCGCGGGCGCGATGACCGTCGCGGAGCTGTCCGCCGTCGGGCTCCCGGCCGCCTACGTCCCGCTGCCCATCGGCAACGGCGAACAGCGGCTCAACGCCCAGCCGGTGGTGAAGGCGGGCGGCGGGCTCCTCGTCGACGACGCGGAACTGTCGCCGCAGTGGGTGCAGACCAACGTGCTCCCCGTGCTGGCCGACCCGCACCGGCTGTACGAGATGTCCCGCGCCGCCGCCGAGTTCGGCCGCCGGGACGCCGACGACCTGCTCGTCGGCATGGTGTACGAGGCGATCGCCGCCCGCCGTCAGGCGTAGCGCGGCGGCGACAGGCAGGAGAGGCCACTGTGGCAGCCGGACCGGCGACCGAGCAGAAGAGCGCGAGCGGCAGGTCCGGCGGGCCCGGCCGCCGGCCGCCCCGGCCGGGCACCCGGACGTTCCGGATGCCCGGCCCGCGCGTGCTCCTGACCGGCTTCGCCGTCCTCGCCCTGGTGGCCGGCGGCGTCTGGGCGCTCTACGGCTCCAGCTGGTTCCGGGTCGAGAAGGTGAGCACCTCCGGTACGAAGGTGCTCACCCGGGCCGAGGTCGAGCGGATCGCGGCCGTACCGCTCGGCGCGCCGCTCGTCTCCGTCGACACCGACGCCATCGAGGCCCGGCTGCGCGAGGAACTGCCGCGGATCGCCACCGTGGACGTCGTCCGGTCGTGGCCGCACGGAATCGGTCTGAAAGTGACGGAACGACAGCCCGTTCTTCTCCTTGAAAAGGGCGGAAAGTTCATCGAAGTGGACTCCGGCGGTGTGCGGTTCGCCACCGTGCCCACCGCCCCGCCCGGCGTCCCGCGCCTCGTCCTCGACGCCGACGCCTCGCCCAGCCTGCGCCGCTTCGGCACCGAGCGGCTGTTGCGGGCGGCGGTAGGCGTGACGGGCGAACTCCCGGAGAAAATCGCCCAGGACGTCCGTGTCGTCCGGATCACGTCCTTCGACTCCATCACTCTGGAGCTCGACAACGGCCGCACCGTCTTCTGGGGCAGCGGCGAGGACGGGCCCGTGAAGGCGCGCGTTCTCACCGCTCTCATGAAAGCGACTCCCAAAGCGGGGCACTTCGATGTAAGTGCCCCCACCGCGCCCGCCTCGTCACGAAGTTGACGCCCATCACCGCTGGCCAGCACCCTGGTTGGCCAGCGCTACGGGTGATCACATAGGGTGAAAAGAAAAACGGGAGGTTCGGCGTGTTCGTTGAACGTGCGCCACTTGTCGACTTAGTGTCCTGTTCGGAAGAGTCCAGCGAACAGAGACACTGGTAACCCTAAACTTCAACGTTAGGGTTTGGGTCGGCGTTTCGGACCGTCCCAATCGGCATCCGTCGTCGCGGCGCGCTTACCACCGCGAAGCGGCGACACGTAACTCGAGGCGAGAGGCCTTCGACGTGGCAGCACCGCAGAACTACCTCGCAGTCATCAAGGTCATCGGTGTCGGCGGCGGTGGTGTCAATGCCATCAACCGAATGATCGAGGTCGGTCTCAAGGGCGTCGAGTTCATCGCCATCAACACCGACGCCCAGGCGCTGTTGATGAGCGACGCCGACGTCAAGCTCGACGTCGGCCGTGAACTCACCCGCGGCCTCGGGGCCGGGGCCAACCCGGCAGTCGGTCGCAAGGCGGCAGAGGACCACCGTGAGGAGATCGAGGAGGTCCTCAAGGGGGCCGACATGGTCTTCGTCACCGCCGGCGAAGGTGGCGGCACCGGCACCGGCGGCGCGCCCGTCGTCGCCAACATCGCGCGCTCGCTCGGCGCCCTCACGATCGGTGTGGTCACCCGCCCGTTCACCTTCGAGGGCCGCCGGCGCGCCAACCAGGCGGAGGACGGCATCGCCGAGCTCCGCGAAGAGGTCGACACCCTCATCGTCATCCCCAACGACCGGCTGCTGTCCATCTCGGACCGCCAGGTCTCGGTCCTGGACGCCTTCAAGTCCGCCGACCAGGTCCTGCTCTCCGGTGTCCAGGGCATCACCGACCTCATCACCACCCCCGGTCTGATCAACCTCGACTTCGCCGACGTCAAGTCGGTCATGTCCGAGGCCGGTTCGGCCCTCATGGGCATCGGCTCCGCCCGCGGCGACGACCGCGCCGTGGCGGCGGCCGAGATGGCGATCTCCTCGCCGCTCCTGGAGGCGTCCATCGACGGCGCCCGCGGGGTGCTGCTCTCCATCTCCGGCGGCAGCGACCTCGGCCTCTTCGAGATCAACGAGGCCGCCCAGCTGGTCAGCGAGGCGGCCCACCCCGAGGCGAACATCATCTTCGGCGCCGTCATCGACGACGCCCTCGGCGACGAGGTCCGGGTCACCGTCATCGCCGCCGGCTTCGACGGCGGCCAGCCGCCGGCCCGCCGCGACAACATCATCGGCTCGGTCTCCGCCAAGCGCGACGAGCCCGCCCCGGCCCCCCGCGCCACCGAGACCTCCCGCCCGCTGGGCGGCCTCGGCACCGTCGCCCCCCGCGAGGAGCCCCCGGCGGCGCCCGCCGAACCGGCGCCGGCCGTCAGCGAGAACCCGCTGCCGCCCGTCGCCCCGCCGGTGGTGCCGCCGGCCCGCCCGTACCCGGACACCCAGGCCGAAGAGCTGGATGTCCCGGACTTCTTGAAGTGATAGGGCAGCGACACGACACGAGCGGCGCGCACTTCGCCTTCACCGACCGGTGGGGCGGGGTGAGCGCCGTTCCGTACGAGGAGCTCAACCTCGGCGGCGCCGTCGGCGACGACCCGGAGGCCGTACGGGCGAACCGGGCCCGGGCGGCGGCCGGACTCGGGCTCGACCCGGCGGCCGTGGTCTGGATGAACCAGGTGCACGGCGCGGACGTCGCCGTGGTCGACGGCCCGTGGACCACTTCTGACGTCCCGTCCGTCGACGCCGTCGTCACCGCCCGCCGGGGTCTCGCGCTCGCGGTCCTCACCGCCGACTGCGTCCCGGTCCTGCTCGCGGACCCCGTCGCCGGGGTCGCCGCCGCCGCCCACGCCGGGCGGCCGGGGATGGTGGCCGGCGTGGTGCCCGCCGCCGTGAAGGCGATGACCGAGCTCGGCGCCGACCCCTCCCGCATCACCGCCCGCACGGGACCCTCGGTGTGCGGGCGCTGCTACGAGGTGCCGGAGGCGATGCGCGCCGAGGTGGCCGAGGTCGAACCGGCCGCGTACGCCGAGACCTCCTGGGGCACCCCGGCCGTGGACGTCGCCGCCGGAGTGCGCGCCCAGCTCGAACGGCTCGGCGTCCGGGACGTCGAGGACGCCGGGGTCTGCACCCTGGAGTCCCGCGACCACTACTCGTACCGCCGCGATCGCACCACGGGGCGACTCGCGGGATATGTCTGGTTGGACTGAGAAGAGACATGACGGACCGCAAGTCGGAACTCGCAGAGAACCTCGCCCGGGTGGAGGAGCGCATCGCCGCCGCGTGCGCCGCCGCCGGGCGCGCGCGGGAGGAGGTGACCCTCATCGTGGTCACCAAGACCTACCCCGCGAGCGATGTGCGACTGCTGCACGAACTCGGCGTCCGCCACGTGGCGGAGAACCGGGACCAGGACGCGGCCCCCAAGGCCGCCGCCTGTGCGGATCTCGATCTGACCTGGCACTTCGTCGGTCAGTTGCAGACCAACAAGGTCCGATCCGTAGTGGGTTATGCCGATGTGGTGCAGTCCGTCGACCGTTTGAAGCTCGTTTCCTCTCTTTCCGCGGCCGCGGAGAAGGCGGAGCGGGAGCTCGGCTGTCTGATCCAGGTCGCCCTCGACGCCGAGTCCGGCGAGCGCGGCGACCGGGGCGGGGTCGCGCCGGACGGGATCGAGGAGTTGGCGGCCGCCGTGGAGGCCGCTCCCGGACTGCGGCTCGACGGCCTCATGACCGTCGCGCCGCTCGCCGGTCCCTACGCGGGCCGGCAACGTGCCGCCTTCGAGCGGCTGATGGATTTGTCGACTGTCCTGCGCGCGACCCGCCCGGCTGCGAACATGGTGTCAGCAGGGATGAGCGCGGACCTCGAGGAGGCCGTGGCGGCCGGGGCGACACACGTGCGCATCGGTACGGCGGTACTCGGCGTCCGCCCGAAGCTCGGGTAACGTCGCGAAGCAAGTCGGACCACAGCAGAAAATATGGTCATTCCGCCGAGGGGCGGACGGACCCGTGGATCGCGGGCACTTGGTGACACTGCGACATTCGGTAAGGGCGATCCACCACAGAGCGGAGGATGCAGAGAATGGCCGGCGCGATGCGCAAGATGGCGGTCTACCTCGGCCTCGTGGAGGACGATGGCTACGACGGCCGTGGATTCGATCCCGACGACGACTTCGAACCCGAGCTGGAACCGGAGCCCGAGCGCGACCGGCGCCACCAGCAGCCCCCTCGGCAGATCGAGCGCGAGGAGCCGGTACGGGTGGTCCAGCCGCCCGCGCCGCGCGAACCCGTCGCCCAGTCTGTGCCCGTACACGCGGAAAGCGGGCGTCCTGCCCGAATTGCCCCCGTGGCATCCATCACACCCGAACGCCCGAGCCTGGAGAAGAACGCGCCGGTGATCATGCCCAAGGTCGTGTCCGAGCGGGAGCCGTACCGCATCACCACGCTGCACCCGCGGACCTACAACGAGGCCCGTACCATCGGGGAACACTTCCGCGAGGGCACCCCCGTGATCATGAATCTCACGGAGATGGACGACACCGACGCGAAGCGACTTGTCGACTTTGCCGCCGGACTCGTCTTCGGACTCCATGGCAGCATTGAGCGCGTGACGCAGAAGGTGTTCCTGTTGTCGCCTGCTAACGTCGATGTCACGGCGGAGGACAAGGCCCGGATCGCAGAGGGCGGATTCTTCAACCAGAGCTGAGAACACGAGATCGAGAACGGCCCGGCCGCGAGGGCGGCCGGACAAGTGAGAGCACGAGAGCCAGGGGAGAGGGAAGCGCGGGATGGGTGTCGCACTGCAGGTGATCTACATCGCGCTGATGTGCTTCCTGGTCCTGCTGATCTTCCGGCTGGTCATGGACTACGTCTTCCAGTTCGCCCGTTCATGGCAACCCGGTAAGGCGATGGTGGTCGTTCTGGAGGCCACCTACACTGTCACCGATCCACCGCTCAAGCTTCTGCGGCGGCTCATCCCGCCGCTGCGTCTCGGGGGCGTGGCACTCGACCTGTCCTTCTTCGTTCTGATGATCATCGTCTACATCCTGATCTCCATCGTGAGCAGCTTCGCGAGGTGATGGCGGAGGTGGATGTGGACGATACGGTCTTGCCGACTGCCGACGACTACGTAGAGGTGAAGAAGAGATGCCGCTGACCCCCGAGGACGTGCGGAACAAGCAGTTCACGACCGTCCGCCTTCGAGAAGGCTATGACGAGGACGAGGTCGATGCCTTCCTCGATGAGGTCGAAGCCGAACTGACTCGTCTGCTCCGCGAGAACGAGGACCTGCGCGCCAAGCTGGCCGCGGCGACGCGTGCCGCCGCGCAGAACCAGCAGCAGCAGGGCATGCGCAAGCCGCCGGAGCCGCAGGATCGTCCCGTCGGTCCCGGCGCCCCCGTGCCCGCCGCCATATCCGGACCGCCGGTCCAGCAGCAGCCCCCGCAGATGGGTCCGCCGCAGCTGCCGTCCGGTGCCCCGCAGCTTCCCGCGGGCCCCATGCAGGGCGGGCCCATGGGCCCCGGCCCGATGCAGGGCGGCCCGATGGGTCCCGGCCCGATGCAGGGCGGCCCCATGGGTCACCCGCAGCAGCAGCCGATGCAGCAGATGCAGCCGGCCCAGGGCCCCGGCGGCGACAGCGCCGCGCGCGTGCTCTCGCTGGCGCAGCAGACCGCCGACCAGGCGATCGCGGAGGCCCGTTCCGAGGCCAACAAGATCGTCGGCGAGGCGCGTTCGCGCGCCGAGGGCCTGGAGCGGGACGCCCGCGCCAAGGCCGACGCCCTGGAGCGGGACGCCCAGGAGAAGCACCGCGTCGCGATGGGCTCCCTCGAGTCCGCGCGGGCGACCCTCGAGCGCAAGGTCGAGGACCTGCGGGGCTTCGAGCGTGAGTACCGGACCCGTCTGAAGTCGTACCTGGAGTCGCAGCTGCGTCAGCTGGAGACCCAGGCCGACGACTCGCTGGCCCCGCCGCGCACCCCGGCGACCGCCTCCCTGCCGCCGTCGCCCTCGATGGCCTCGGCCGGCGCGAGCGCGCCGTCGTTCGGCGGCAACGGCACGATGGGCGGCGCCCCGTCGTACGGCGGCCAGCAGCAGATGTCCCCGGCGATGACCCAGCCGATGGCTCCGGTCCGCCCGCAGGCACCGCAGCCGATGCAGCAGGCGCCGGCGCCGATGCGCGGCTTCCTGATCGACGAGGACGACAACTGAGGGCGGCGGACCAGCGCGTGCTATGCGCGTAGCCGTCGTCGGCAGTCAAAAGGGCCGGGCCCTGGGGTGACCCCAGGGCCCGGCCCTTTTGCGTCCGGGCCGCGCCGCCCCGGACGCCGGGGCCCACCCGGCGCGGACGGTGCGCGCGGACGTGCGCGCGGACGTACACGCGGGCGGTATACGGGGACGGTATACGGGGACGGTTGCGCGGACACGGCGAAGGGCCCGGCACCACCGATGCGGTGCCGGGCCCCTCGCCGTCGGGCTACGCCTTGCGGAGGCGGAAGGTGAGGGACAGGCCCTCGTCCTCGAAGGGGGTGCCGTAGGAGTCGTCGGCCGGGCCCTCCGCGTAATCCGTGGCCAGGACCTCGTCGGCGATGAGTGAGGCGTGGGCCGTGAGGGCCTCCGTCGTCTCCGCCGAGGAAGAGGTCCAGCGCAGGGCGATGCGGTCCGCGACGTCGAGACCGCTGTTCTTGCGGGCCTCCTGGATCAGGCGGATCGCGTCACGGGCCAGGCCCGCCTTGCGGAGCTCCGGGGTGATCTCCAGGTCGAGGGCGACCGTCGCGCCGGAGTCCGAGGCGACCGACCAGCCCTCGCGCGGGGTCTCCGTGATGATGACCTCCTCGGGCGTGAGGGTGATCGTCTCGCCGTTGACCTCCAGCGTCGCCTCGCCGGAACGCAGCGCCAGGGACAGCGCCGCCGCGTCGGCCGCCGCGACCGCCTTCGCCACGTCCTGGACGCCCTTGCCGAAGCGCTTGCCCAGCACCCGGAAGTTGGCCTTCGCGGTCGTGTCGACCAGGCTGCCGCCCACCTCGGACAGGGAGGCGAGCGAGGAGACGTTCAACTCCTCCGTGATCTGCGCCTGGAGCTCCTCGGAGAGGTCGGCGAAGCCCGCCGCCGCCACCAGCGCCCGGGAGAGCGGCTGGCGGGTCTTCACGCCGGACTCGGCGCGCGTGGCGCGGCCCAGCTCGACCAGGCGCCGGACCAGCAGCATCTGCTCGGACAGCACCGGGTCGACCAGGGACCCGTCCGACTCCGGCCACGAGGACAGGTGGACGGACTCGGGGGCACCGGGGGTCACGGGGACCACCAGGTCCTGCCACACCCGCTCGGTGATGAACGGGGTGAGCGGGGCCATCAGGCGGGTGACCGTCTCGACGACGTCGTGCAGGGTGCGCAGCGCGGAGGCGTCGCCCTGCCAGAAGCGGCGGCGCGAACGGCGGACGTACCAGTTGGAGAGGTCGTCGACGAACGCGGACAGCAGCTTGCCGGCGCGCTGGGTGTCGTACGACTCCATCGCCTCGGTGACCCCGGCGACCAGCGTGTGCAGCTCGGACAGCAGCCACTTGTCGAGGACCGGGCGGTCGGCCGGCGCCGGGTCGGCGGCGGACGGCGCCCAGCCGGAGGTGCGGGCGTACAGCGCCTGGAAGGCGACCGTGTTCCAGTACGTCAGGAGGGTCTTGCGGACCACCTCCTGGATCGTGCCGTGGCCCACCCGGCGCGCCGCCCACGGCGAGCCGCCGGCCGCCATGAACCAGCGCACCGCGTCGGCGCCGTGCTGGTCCATCAGCGGGATCGGCTGGAGGATGTTGCCCAGGTGCTTGGACATCTTGCGGCCGTCCTCGGCGAGGATGTGGCCCAGGCAGACCACGTTCTCGTACGAGGACTTGTCGAAGACGAGCGTGCCGACCGCCATCAGCGTGTAGAACCAGCCACGGGTCTGGTCGATGGCCTCGGAGATGAACTGCGCCGGGTAGCGGCTCTCGAACAGCTCCTTGTTCTGGTACGGGTAGCCGTACTGCGCGAACGGCATGGAGCCCGAGTCGTACCAGGCGTCGATGACCTCGGGGACGCGCACGGCCTGGAGCGAGCAGCCCTCCGCGGGGCAGCCGAAGGTCACGTCGTCGATGTACGGCCGGTGCGGGTCGAGCTCCGACTGGTCCGTGCCGGTCAGCTCGGTCAGCTCGGCGCGCGAGCCGACGCACGTGAGGTGGCCCTCCTCGCAGCGCCAGATCGGCAGCGGGGTGCCCCAGTAGCGGTTGCGGGAGAGCGCCCAGTCGATGTTGTTGTTCAGCCAGTCGCCGAAGCGGCCGTGCTTGACCGAGTCCGGGAACCAGTTCGTCTTCTCGTTCTCCTGGAGAAGGCGGTCCTTCACGGCGGTCGTACGGATGTACCAGGACGGCTGCGCGTAGTACAGCAGCGCCGTGTGGCAGCGCCAGCAGTGCGGGTAGCTGTGCTCGTACGCGATGTGCCGGAAGAGCAGCCCGCGCGCCTCCAGGTCGGCGGTGAGCGCCTCGTCGGCCTTCTTGAAGAAGACGCCGCCGACCAGCGGCACGTCCTCCTCGAAGGTGCCGTCGGGGCGGACCGGGTTCACGACCGGGAGGCCGTAGGAGCGGCAGACCTTGAGGTCGTCCTCACCGAAGGCGGGGGACTGGTGGACCAGACCCGTGCCGTCCTCGGTGGTCACGTAGTCGGCGTTCACGACGTAGTGCGCCGGGGCGTCGAAGGGGATCAGCTCGAAGGGGCGCTGGTAGGTCCAGCGCTCCATGTCCTTGCCGGTGAAGGACTCGCCGGTGGTCACCCAGCCCTCGCCGAGCGCCTTGTCGAGCAGCGGCTCGGCGACGACCAGTCGCTCGTCGCCGTCGGTGGCGACCACGTAGGTCACCTCGGGGTGGGCGGCGACCGCCGTGTTGGACACCAGGGTCCACGGGGTGGTCGTCCAGACCAGGAGCGCGGCCTTGCCGGCGAGGGGGCCGGAGGTCAGCGGGAAGCGGACGTAGACGGAGGGGTCGACGACCGTCTCGTAGCCCTGCGCGAGCTCGTGGTCCGACAGGCCGGTGCCGCAGCGCGGGCACCAGGGGGCGACGCGGTGGTCCTGGACCAGGAGGCCCTTGTCGAAGATCTGCTTGAGCGACCACCAGACCGACTCGATGTACGAGGGGTCCATGGTCCGGTACGCGTCGTCGAGGTCGACCCAGTAGCCCATCCGGGTCGTCAGCTCGGCGAAGGCGTCGGTGTGGCGGGTCACGGACTCGCGGCACTTGGCGTTGAACTCGGCGATGCCGAACGCCTCGATGTCCTTCTTGCCGGAGAAGCCGAGCTCCTTCTCGACGGCGAGCTCGACCGGCAGGCCGTGGCAGTCCCAGCCGGCCTTGCGGGCGACGTGGTAGCCGCGCATGGTCCGGAAGCGAGGGAAGACGTCCTTGAAGACGCGGGCCTCGATGTGGTGGGCGCCGGGCATGCCGTTGGCGGTGGGCGGGCCCTCGTAGAAGACCCACTCCGGGCGTCCCTCGGACTGCTCCAGGGTCTTGGCGAAGACCTTGTTGTCGTGCCAGAAATCGAGCACGGCGCGCTCGAGCGCGGGCAGGTCTACCTGGGCGGGCACCTGGCGGTACTGCGAAGACATCGATCTTCCTCCGGCGGATGTTCCTCGTTCCGTCGGAGGGACGAGAGCACTGCTCCCGCGGTACCACCCTCCTTGGCCCCGGGCGCGGACGCCCTGAGCCCCCTCATTGGGGTCGCGACGCCGGGTCTAGTCACCGCGGGCGACCGCGGCTTTCTTCCGGCAGCTCCGGGGTGATGCTTCACATCGGGCTCGCCCCCGGGCTCTCACCGTCCCCGGGTCGCTCATGGCTGCGTACGACGCTACTCGTCCCCATCCAAGCCTTTCGCTCCGCCCAGTGTACGGGGCCGGGGCGGGGGAGGCCGACCGTTTTTCCCGTGACCCGAATGGGCACACGGGTCCGGCGGACTTCGGCTGGGGCCAAGTGGGGGAGTGGCGGCGCGGATAACCGGCCGGGGAGCTGGGCACAACCGAGGCAGGCTCGCCCCGCAGGGCGCCGGGGCGGGCGGAATGGGCGGCGTGCCCCGTTGCCGCGGGCCTTGGGCCGATTTATCGTCCCAGCACGATTCGCGAGCAAGATCACAAAATGTGAAGGGGCCGCGACATGGTGGCGAAGAAGACCGCCGCGAAGGAGACGACGGCCACGAAGACGGCGGTCGCGAAGGCACCGGCCGCGAAGAAGTCCGCGCCCGCGAAGAAGGCGGTGGCCAAGAAGGCCACGGCCACGAAGGCGCCCGCGAAGACGGCGCCTCTGAAGAAGGCACCGGAGAAGAAGGCACCGGTGAGGAAGACGACCGTGAGGAAGGCGCCGGCCGAGAATCCGGAGGCGGCGGAGCCGGCCGCGGTGAACTCCGTGCCGACGAAAACCGCAGCGAAGAAGACGACCGCGAAGAAGACGTCCGTGAAGAAGGCGCCCGCCAAGAAGGCGCCCGTGAAGAAGGCGCCCGCCAAGAAGGCGCCCGCGAGGAAGACGGCCGCCCCCAAGGCCGTCGCCCCCAAAGCCGTCAGCGAACCGGCGGGCACGGCGACCCCAGTGAAGAAGACCGCCACGGGCGGGAAGAGCGCGACAGAGAAGACAGGAGCCAGGACGGTGGCAGCGAAGAAGACCGCGGGTGGCGTCACGACGGCCGAGACCGACGTCGCGGTGCCCCCGGCACGCGCCGGTGAGCTCGCCGTACGCCCGGGCGAGGACCCCTGGTCCCCCGAGGAGGTCGCCGAGGCCCGCAGGGAGCTCCAGGCCGAGGTGCTCCGGCTGCGCAGCGAGCTCGCCCACTCCCAGGAGGAGCTGACCGGCCTGATGCGCGACTCCGGCGACGGCGCCGGCGACGACCAGGCCGACACCGGCACCAAGAACATCACGCGCGAGCACGAGCTGGCCCTGGCCGCGAACGCCCGCGAGATGCTGGAGCAGACCGAGCACGCCCTGGAGCGGCTCGACGCGGGCACGTACGGCCTGTGCGAGGTCTGCGGGAAGCCCATCGGCAAGGCCAGGATGCAGGCCTTCCCGCGGGCCACCCTCTGTGTGGAGGACAAGCAGAAGCAGGAGCGCCGGGGCTGACCTCGCCGCACGGCTGTGCCGTACCCTCGGTGCACAGTCAGGACCGAGGTTGAGGGACTCACGTGGCAGAGGCGGAGAGCGTCATCGGTACGCCGGATTCAGCAGGAGCCGACGAGTCGGCCGTTCCCGAGGAGCGGCCGAAGGGCAAGCGGAAGATCGCCGCGCTGTTGGTGGTGGCCGTGATCGCCTATCTGCTCGACCTCGGCAGCAAGATGATCGTGGTGGAGAAGCTGGAGGGGCGCGAGCCGATCAAGGTGATCGGCGACCTGCTGCGCTTCGAGGCGATCCGCAACCCCGGCGCCGCCTTCGGCATGGGCGAGGCCTTCACGATCATCTTCACCTGCATCGCGGCCGTCGTGATCGTGGTGATCATCCGGCTGGCGCGCAAGCTCTACAGCCTGCCCTGGGCCATCGCGCTCGGCCTGCTCCTCGGCGGAGCGCTCGGCAACCTGACCGACCGGATCTTCCGCTCGCCGGGCGTCTTCGAGGGGGCGGTCGTGGACTTCATCGCGCCCGCCCACTTCGCCGTCTTCAACCTCGCCGACTCGGCGATCGTCTGCGGCGGCATCCTGATCGTCATCCTCTCCTTCCGCGGTCTGGACCCCGACGGCAACGTCCACAAGGACTGAGTTGTCCACAGGCCCGGCGGGCGCTCCGGACGGAGCACCCGCCGCACAAGGCATACTCGACGGGTGAGCACGAGTCCCGAGATCCGCACGCTGCCCGTTCCCGACGGCCTGGAGGGCGAGCGCGTCGACGCCGCCATCTCCCGCATGTTCGGGTTCTCCCGTACGAAGGCGGCCGAGCTGGCCGCCGCAGGCAAGGTCCTGGTCGACGGCGCCGTCGTCGGCAAGTCCGAGCGGGTCAGCGGTGGCGCGTGGCTCGAGGTCGAGATGCCCGGCGCGCCCGCCCCGGTGCAGGTCGTGGCCGAGCCCGTGGAGGGCATGGAGATCGTCCACGACGACGACGACATCGTCGTGATCATGAAGCCGGTCGGGGTCGCCGCCCACCCCAGCCCCGGCTGGACCGGCACCACGGTGATCGGCGGCCTCGCCGCCGCCGGCTACCGCATCTCCACCTCCGGCGCCGCCGAGCGCCAGGGCATCGTGCACCGCCTCGACGTCGGCACGTCCGGCCTGATGGTGGTGGCGAAGTCGGAGTACGCGTACACGTCGCTGAAGCGCCAGTTCAAGGAGCGCACGGTCGACAAGCGCTACCACGCCCTGGTGCAGGGCCACCCGGACCCGATGAGCGGCACCATCGACGCGCCCATCGGCCGCCACCCGAACCACGACTACAAGTGGGCCGTGACCGCCGACGGCAAGGCGTCCGTGACCCACTACGACCTGATCGAGGCCTACCGGGCGGCCTCGCTGCTCGACATCAAGCTGGAGACGGGCCGCACCCACCAGATCCGGGTGCACATGTCCGCCCACCGCCACCCCTGCGTCGGCGACCTCACCTACGGCGCCGACCCGACCATGGCCAAGCGCCTCGGTCTGACCCGGCAGTGGCTGCACGCGGTGCGGCTGGGCTTCGAGCACCCCGGCGACGGGCGGTGGGTCGAGTTCTCCAGCACCTACCCGGCGGACCTGCAGACCGCCCTCGACCGGATCGCGGAGGAGAGCCGATGACGACGACAGGGACGGACGCCGAGTCCACGGAGGCCGTGGCGTACGAGGTCCGCGAGGCGCTGAAGGGCGACGACCGGGAGGCGTGCTTCGCCGTGCGCCGCGAGGTCTTCGTCGAGGAGCAGGGCGTTGCGCAGGAGATCGAGTACGACACGTACGACGAGACCGCCGTGCACGTGCTCGCGGTCCGCGCGGACGGCGTCCCGCTGGGCACCGGGCGGCTGCTGTACGGGGCGGACGCGGTCGGCAAGACCGGGGACGCCTCGGTGGGCTCCCTCGGCCGGCTCGCGGTGACCCGGGCCGCCCGTGGCCTCGGTGTCGGCGCGGCCCTGGTGCGGGCCATCGAGGACGCGGCCCGCGCACGCGGGCTCGCCGCCGTCGACCTGCACGCCCAGACGCATGCCCTCGGCTTCTACGAGCGGCTCGGGTACGAGGCGTACGGTCCCGAGTTCCCGGACGCGGGCATCGCGCACCGGGCCATGCGCAGAGCCCTGTAGCCGGAGGCGGCCGGAGGCCCCCGCGCCGGTGGTGCGGTCCCTCCGGCGCCCGCCCCCTGAGGGGTGAAAACGGGCATACGTGGCAGGGTAGGGCCGTGGATCAATTGGCCCTGTTGTTCTTGCTGCTGCTCGGCGCCGTGCTGACCGTTCCGCTCGGGGACCGGCTCGGGCTGCCGGCGCCGGTCCTGATGACCCTCGTCGGGATCGTGCTGGCCTTCCTGCCCTTCGTACCGAACGTCGACATCCCGCCGGAGTACATCCTCCCGCTGGTGCTGCCGCCGCTGCTCTACGCCTCGGTGCAGCGCACCTCCTGGCGGCAGTTCGCGGCGAACAGACGGCCGATCTTCCTGCTCGCGGTGGCCCTGGTCTTCGTCACCACGGCCGCCGTCGGCGCGGTCGCGAACGCGCTGGTGCCGGGCATCCCGCTGGCCGCCGCGCTCGCGCTCGGGGCCCTGGTGGCGCCGCCCGACCCGGTCGCGGCGACCGCCGTCGCCGGATCGCTCGGGCTGCCCCGGCGGCTCGTGTCGATCCTGGAGGGCGAGGGGCTCTTCAACGACGTCACCGCGATCGTGCTCTACCACGTGGCGATCACCGCCGTGGTCAGCGGGGAGTTCTCCTGGCCGGAGGCGCTCGGGCAGCTCGTGCTGTCCGCCGTCGTGGCGGTCGTGGCCGGCCTGGCCCTCGGCTGGACCGCGAACAAGCTGATGGGCTTCCTCGGCGACGCCACGCTGCAGACCGGGCTCACCCTCCTCGTGCCGTTCGTCGCCTACGTCCTCGCCGAGGAACTGCACGGCTCCGGGGTCCTCGCGGTGCTCGTGACGGCGCTGTTCCTCGCCGAGCACGCGCTCGACGCCGACGACGTGATGGGGCGGCTGGCCGGGCAGACCTTCTGGGAGGTCGTCGACACGCTGGTCACCGGCATCGCCTTCGGGCTCATCGGCCTGGAGCTCATCCATGTCTTCGGCATCGCCGACGAGCGCGGCTGGGAGATGCTCGGCTGGGGCGCGGCCGTCGTCGGCGTCGTGGTGGGCGTCCGGCTGCTGTGGCTGCTGCCCGCGACCTGGCTGGCGAAGCGGCTGCACACCCGCCGTGACTACGCCGAGGAGATCCCGACCAGCTGGCGCGAGACCGTCGTCATGTGGTGGTCTGGGATGCGCGGGGTGGCCTCGGTCGCGCTGGCGCTCGCCATCCCGCTGCGCACGGACGACGGTTCGCCCTTCCCCGGCCGCGACGAGCTGATCTTCATCGCCTTCTGCGTGATCATCGCCACGCTGGTGGTGCAGGGGCTCACCCTGCCCTGGCTGGTGCGCCGGCTCGGTGTGCAGGCCGACACGGACGCCGAGCGCGCCTTCGAGCGGGAGCTCGCGCTGCGGGCGGCGAAGGCGGCCAAGCACCGGCTGAAGCAGATCGAGGAGCAGGAGGAGCTGCCGGAGGAGGTCGCCGAGCGGCTGCTGCGCGGGGCCTTCGACATCGGGGCGCGGATCAGCCCGGACGTGCTGGACGAGGAGCGGCGGGCCGCGTTCGCGCAGCGGGTCGAGCGGCTGAAGGCCGTCCAGCGGATCCAGCGGGAGATGATGTCGGCGGCCCGCCACGCGGTCCTCTCGGCGCGCAGCGAACCGGGGGCCGACCCGGAGGTGGTGGACAGGGTGCTGCGCCAGCTGGACGTGCGCAGCATGCGCTAGACGGCCGTCGCTTTCCCGGGTGGCAGGATGGGCCGCATGGACATCATGCTTTTCCACTCGGCGTACGGCCTGACCCCCGCGGTGGAGGCCGCGGCCGAGCGGCTGCGGGCCGCCGGGCACCAGGTGTGGACGCCGGACCTCTTCGACGGCCGGACGGTCACGACGGTCGAGGAGGGCATGGCGCTGCGGGACGGGATCGGCAAGGACGAGCTGCTTCGCCGGGCGGTCATGGCCGCGGCCCCGTACTCGGAGCGCGGACTGGTCTACATGGGCTTCTCGTTCGGCGCCTCGGTGGCGCAGACCCTGGCGCTGGGCGACGAGAAGGCCCGGGGGCTGCTGCTGATCCACGGCACCTCGGACATCGCGGAGTCGGCGTCGGTGGACGAGCTGCCGGTGCAGCTGCACGTGGCCGAGCCCGATCCGTTCGAGACGGACGAGTGGCTGTCGTCCTGGTACCTGCAGATGCGCAAGGCCGGTGCGGACGTGGAGGTCTACCGCTACCGGGGTGCCGGGCACCTGTACACCGACCCGGACCTGCCGGACTGGGACGCGGAGGCGGCCGAGCGGACCTGGGCGGTGGCGCTGGGCTTCCTCGACAGTCTGTAGGAGGCGGCCGCCGGTCGTGCGAAGGGGTGTGGCCCCCGGGGGAATCCCCGGGGGCCACACCCTTGTCTCCGGACGGTCCGTCAGGCGCGGTACGCGACCCAGTGGTCGTTCATGCGGGTCACCTGGCCCGTGGTGAACTGGTACATGCAGGCGTCGTACGTGTAGTCCATGAAGTTGTGGATCGGGTCCACACCGGCCTTGGAGGCGCAGGAGTCACGGCCGGTCGGGCACTCGTAGGCCGGGCTCTTCTCGGCCGGGGTGTCGGCGACGTAGTCGCCGTTGCCGGTGCAGCCGCCCTGGAAGGTGTGGTAGAGGCCCATCCAGTGGCCGACCTCGTGGGTGGCGGTGTCGCCCTGGTTGTAGTTGGCCGCCGAGCCGCCCGGCAGGGAGGCGTCGAGGAGGACGACGCCGTCCATGGTCGGGTTGGACTGGTACGAGGACGGGAAGGTCGCCCAGCCGAGCAGGCCGCCGCTGAGGTTGGCGGTGTAGATGTTCAGCGCGTTCGCGCCGCCCTGGCGGAGGGTCTGCTTCATCTGCTTCTCGGCGGTGGAGCCGGAGGACAGGTTGTACCAGGTGGGGTTGTCCGTGTAGGTGGTCGCCGCCAGGCTGAACTGGAAGCCCGTGTTCACGTTGCCGGTGCCCTGGCCGCCGAAGGCCGAGTTGAGCACGGCCATCTGGTTGTTGATGTCCGTGGCGGAGAGCTTGCCCGTCGCCCCGCTGTGGATGACGTGGAAGTAGACGGGGATGGTGGCCGCGGCGGTGCCGGCGGAGGCGGTGGCGCGGCCGGCGGCGCGGGCCTCGGCCACTCTCTTCTTCAGGTCCTCGTCCATGGCCTTGGCCTGGGCGGCGGTGACCTCGTTGGGCTCGGCCTTGGTGGCGTTGCCCTTGGCCTTGCGGGCGCCGGACAGGGCCTCGTGGTCATGGGCGTCGTGGCTGTCCACGCACTCCTCGGCGGCGGCCAGAGTGGTGGTGGTCGACGGGGCCGCCACCGGGGCGGAGAGCGGGGCCAGGGCCAGGGTTCCGGCCATGACGGCGGTGCCGAGCAGACGACGTGACATACGCGGCGATATACGGACAAGAGCACGCACGGGTGACTCCTCGCGGGGGGTGGTGGAGAGGTACTTCCTCGCCACGGCGGGGAGATTACGCGTCCATGTCAGGCTGCGTTGAGGAGTGATCAAGCCCAATCATTCATCGGGCAAAACGGTGCATCGGGAAGAAAAACTTGCGCCGATTCCGGAGTTTGAGATGTGGACGTAACAGAAGAGACGTCAAAGGCGGGTGGTGTGTCCGGATTCGATGCTCCGAACACGCCACCCGCCGTCGCTGTGTGATCTCCCGTTAACAGGAGAGATCATGGCTGAAAATCGTCGTATAGATGTCCGAGGGGTGTCCGATGGTCGTCCCTCGGTGTCCGTCAGTGGACCGGCTGGTACACCCGCTCGACACGCTGCGTTCCGTTCAGCGTCCGGTAGGAACGCGTCCAGGCCGTCGTCGCGTCCCGGTCCGCACGGTCGGAGACCGTGTAGTAGTCCATCTGCGAGCGCTCCGCGGTCACGTCGAGCACCCCGTAGCCGTGGTGGTCCATGTCCACCCACTTCACATGCCGGTTGGCGGTCCTGATCGCCCCGGACGCCACCACCGAGACCGTGCCCGGCGCCACGTGCAGCAGGTCGTCCAGGTTGTCCGAGGTCACCGAGGTCACCACGAACTCCGTCGCGGCCGACCCCGACAGCGGATACGTCGACGCCTTCACCGGCACGTCGTTGGCCCAGGCCATGTGGATGTCACCGGTCAGGAACACCGTGTTTCGGATGCCCCGGTCCGTCAGATGCCGCAGCAGCTCCCTGCGGTCGTCCGTGTAGCCGTCCCACTGGTCGACGTTGACGGCGATGCCCTCCTTGGGCAGCCCGAGCAGCTCGGCCAGCGGGCCGAGGAGATCCGCCGGGAGCGCGCCGAAGGCGACCGGCGAGATCATCACCGAGGTGCCGACCAGCTGCCAGGTCGCGTCCGAGGCGGCCAGCCCCGACTTCAGCCAGTCCAGCTGCGCCCGCCCGGTCAGGGTGCGCTCCGGGTCGTCCACCGCGCCGCTGCCCACGCCCGACTGCCGCGAGCGGAACGAGCGCAGGTCGAGCAGATGCAGATCGGCCAGCCGGCCGAAACGAAGCCGCCGGTAGACCGTGCCCTCGGTCGAGGTGCGCACCGGCATCCACTCGAAGTAGGCCTGCTTGGCCGCCGCCACCCGGTCCGCCCAGGCACCCTCGGCGCCCGCCGTGTGGTTCTCCGCCCCGTCCGACCAGGCGTCGTTGGCGAACTCGTGGTCGTCCCAGATCGCGACGACCGGATGGGCCGCGTGCAGGGCCTGGAGATCGGCGTCCGTCTTGTACGTGGCGTGCCGCAGGCGGTAGTCGGCCAGCGAGACGATCTCGTGGGCCGGCCGGTGCTGCCGGACGGTGTACTTCGCGGCCGGATAGGAGCCGGTCCCGTACTCGTAGACGTAGTCGCCGAGATGGAGGACCGCGTCCAGGTCCGTGCGGGCGGCCAGGTGGCGGTAGGCGGAGAAGTACCCCGCCTCCCAGTTGGCGCAGGACACCACCCCGAAGCGGACGCCCGGCGCGGCCGCGTCGACCGCCGGCGCGGTGCGGGTGCGGCCCTCGGCGGAGACGATCCCGTCCGCGGTGAACCGGAACCAGTAGGACGTGGCCGGGCGCAGACCCCGCACGTCCACCTTCACGGTGTGGTCGGAGGCGGCGGTGGCGAGGGTCGTGCCGCTCGCCACGGTCCGGGTGAAGGAGCGGTCCTCGGACAGCTCCCAGCCGACCGTGACGTCGGGGCCGAGGCCGGAGCCGGGCAGGGCGTCGGGGGTGGGGGTGACGCGCGTCCACAGCAGGACGCCGTCGGGCAGCGGGTCGCCCGAGGCGACTCCGTGGAGGAACTGCGGGGCCCCGGACTCCGCGAGCGCGGTCGGGGCGGTGGCCACCAGCGCCGGGGTCATGACGGCCGTCACTGCGGCGGCCTTCACGACGGTACGGCGACTGGGAGCGGATATGAGCTTACGACTGGTCACGGGCCGTCAGATTACCGACTGGTATGACGAACGGGCAGGGGAGCGGGAAAAGTTCGCCAACTCTTCGCGGCGGGTTTCGGTCCGGCCACGGGTCACCTCCCGTCACGGGCCCCGTCCGGCCACGGGCCACGGCGGGCCTGGCTAACCTGACTGCGCACCAGATCCTTCATCGGCAGCGGGGGGAACGAATCCGATGACCCATCAGCCCTGGTACGACCACCGTCCCCGGCAAGGGCCGGTGCCGGACAACCCGTACGCCTCCGGGGGACCCGGGGACGCCCGGCACACCGGCCCGGCGCATCCCGGCCCGGCGCATCCCGGCCCCGGCTTCGGACCGTGGCCCGGCCCCGGGGGGCCGCCGCCCCGCCGACGGCGGCCCGGCCGGGCCCCGCTGCTCGCCGCCGTACTCGCCCTGCTGCTGGTCGCGGCCGGCGGCGCGTACCTCTGGAAGGACCGTGCGGCGGACCGGCGCCGCACCGACGCCAAGCCCGGTCCGACCGCCACCGCGAGCCCGAGCGCCCGCCCGCCGCGCACCACCGCGCCGGTGCCGGAGGCGCAGCGGATCCCGACCGCCGCGGAGCTCGCGGCGGCCCGCAAGCCGGGGGAGGCGGCGGCCTGGATCGCCCAGGACCCGACCGACCTGCCCCGGGGCAGCACCCTCGCCCACGACCTGTGGATCGTCGGCGACACCGTCGTCCAGGCCCTGTACAAGAAGGTCACCGCCCGCCGGCTGAGCGACGGCACCGAACTGTGGAGCGTCCCGCTGCCCCACCCCGTCTGCGAGACGCCCGTCGACACCACGCCCGACGGGCGGGTCGTCGTCGTCCACCGCAACCGCGACTCCCAGCAGGGCAGCCGCTGCAACCAGATGCGGATGATCGACCTGCGCACCGGCCGCCAGGGCTGGCACAAGGAGCTCGTCCAGACCGGCACGCTGGACAGCACGATCATCGTGCACACCGCCGTCAGCGGGGACACCGTCGCCGTCGTGCAGAACATGAAGGCCGCCGCCTACCGGATCTCCGACGGCGCCAGGCTCTACGACATCCCCAAGGAGGACCCGGGCGGCTGCTACCCCGACGACGTCGCCGGCGGCCGGCGGCTCCTGGTGACCGCCACCTGCGCGCTCGGCGCCGAGGGCAGGGCGTACAGCCGGATCCGCTCCCTCGACCCGGCCACCGGCAAGGTGCTGTGGCGCCACGACACCCCGAGGGGCCGCAAGCTCGGCAAGGTCCTCTCGGTCGAACCCGCCGTCATCACCACGCTCGACGCCCAGGTGTACGCCGAGGACTGGCGGGTGGTCGCCCTCGGGTCCGACGGCCGGGTCCGCGGCACTGTCGACGCGCGGGGCAAGGGCTTCGAGCACTGCGCCGACGCCGGGGACGCGGGCGAGGGCGTCCAGAACTGCCCCGGAGCGGTCGTCGGCCCGAACACCGTCTTCCTCGGCACCGAGAGCAAGCTCGGCGCCTACGACCTGACCACCGGGAAGCTCCTCTGGGGCGTGCGGGAGAACACCGGCCGCAGGCTGTACCCGCTGAGCGCCGCCGGGCCCGCGGCCGTCGTCTACGAGGCGGCCACCCCCAGCCGGCCGGGCCTGGTCCGGCGGATCGGCCCGGGAGCGGAGAAGGCGGTCCTGCTGCTGCGGCACCCCGAGGCGGCGAGGAAGCAGGAGTACGACACCTTCGCCGGGAAGCTGGCCTACGCGAAGGACCGGCTCGTCGTCGGCCCGAACATGGTCAGCGGCGACGACGACCGGCCCGTGCCCCGGCTGCTCTCCTTCGCGCCCTGACCGGTGCCGCCCTACCGGTGCCGCCTCGTCCGGGTGCCGCCCTGACCGGTGCCGCCTCGTCCGGGCGCCGTCTCGGCCGGTGCCGCGTCGGGCGGGCGCCCCGGGCCGGTCCGGACTGGCCCGAGACGGGCCCGCGCCCCGATCCGGACCGGCCCGGGACGCGCCCGCGCTCCGATCCGGTCAGCCCTTCAGGGCCTTCGTCAGGGCCGTGTTGAACTCGTCCACCGTCAGCGGCGGGTTGTCGCTGCCCTCGGCGGTCAGCTTCTTCCCGTCCATCTTCAGGGTCGGCGTGGCCCCGACCCCGCTGGCGTCGAACGCCTTCGACATCTTCATCGCCCAGGCGTCGAAGGTGCCGTTCTCCACGTCCTTCCTGAACTCCGCGTTGTCCTTCAGGGCCGGGACCGAGTCCGCCACCTCCAGGAGGTAGGAGTCCTTGGCGAACTTGTCCTGGCTCTCCTCGGGGTGGAACTTCGTCGAGTACAGCGCCGCCTTGTACTTCAGGAAGGCCTCGGGGCTCACGTTCAGCGCGGCGCCGAGGGCGGAGAGGGCGTTCTTCGAGCCCTCGCCCTGGTCGGCGTTGTCGATGAAGGTCGCGCCCACGTACTTGAGCTTGTACTTGCCGTCGGTGACGTCCTTGTCGACGGTGGCGCCCACGTTCTGCTCGAAGGTCGCGCACACCGGGCAGCGCGAGTCCTCGTAGATCTCCAGGGTCTTCTTGGCCTCCGGCTTGCCGATGACGACCGTGGTGCCGTTCTCGCCCTCGGTGTTCTTCGGGGCCGTGACGTTCTTCGCGTCCGCCGCCGTCTCCCACGCGGACGGCTTGCCGGCCTGGACGACGGCGTAGCCGACGCCGCCGGCGACGGCGAGGACGCCCACCGCGGTTGCGGCGACGATCATCTGGCGGCGGGCCTTCTCCTTCTTGGCCTGCCGCTCCCGCTCGATCCGCAGCCGCTCGCGGGCGGCTGCCTTGTTGGCCTGGCTGTTGCGCTTGCTCATGGTCGTGCTCTCCGTGACTGAGGAGGTGGAAAAGGGGACTGCCGACCGACCCGGCCCGGCCCGGAGAAGGCCCCGGTCCAGACGAGGGCGGGGGCGGGGGCAGGGGCGGCGGCGCGAGGGAGCGCGGGCGTCACGCCGGAGCGGGACGCCACGGGCTCGCGCCGCCGGGCGGTCCCCGCCGCCCCACGGAGTGCACGAGCAGCCGGGTGCGCGAGCGGCGCGGCCGCCCGGCGACGTGCCCGGTGCGCCGGGGGCCGGCCCCGGTCCCCGAGGCGCGGAAGAAGGCCGTCACCAGCAGCAGCGGCCGGAACGCGAAGGCGACCGCCGCCCGCAGCAGCCGGGCCAGGGCGCGCTCCCCGCCGCGCAGCCAGGAGGCCGCCGCGAGCCCGACCGCCACATGGGCGGCGAGCAGCAGCCACGGCACGGCCGGATCGGGCGAGCTCAGCAGGCCGGCCGCGGTGCCGCTCCCGGCGGCCGCCACACCCGGCAGCGGGGCGCCGACGGCCCCGCCGCACAGCGCGTCCACGTCCAGGCCCACCGTGCGCAGCGAACCGGCGACCGGCCCGCCGGCGGGGCCGTAACAGGCCACCTGCCCACTGGTGAAGAACGTGTCGGCGGCCAGCTCCAGCGGCACGAGCAGCCCGGCGATCGGGCCGAAGCCGCGCTCGCGGCCGGCCAGCGCGTACGCCGCGGCGAAGACCGCCACCGCGACCGGGACCACCGTCCCGACCGGCAGCGGCACACCGGAGAGCAGGACATGCGAGGCCACGGACAGCGTCACGACCAGTGCCGTGAAGAACGCCGCCCGGAGGGCTCTCAGCTGGATTCCTGCCATGTCCATCGCCGTGGAAGTGTGCCATGCCCGGCCGTAAGACGTCCCTAAGACCGAGCTGTGAGAGACCCCGGGGGACCCACGGGGTCTCCCGGACCCCAGGAGTCCCAGCAGTCCCGCCGAGCCCCGGGAGTCGCCGGAGCCTCAGGAGTCCCCGGAGCCCCGGGAGTCCCGCGCCGTCCCTACAGTCCCGGTATCCGGCCGTTGCGGAACAGGTCGACGAAGATCTGGTGGTCGGCACGCGCGCGTGCGCCGTACGCGTGCGCGAAGTCCACCAGGAGCTCGGCGAAGCCCTCCTCGTCCGCCGCGATCGCCGCGTCGATGGCCCGCTCCGTGGAGAACGGCACCAGCGAGTGGCCGCTGGAGTCGTCCGCCGCCGCGTGCATCGTCGCCGTCGCCCGGCCGAGGTCGGCGACCGTGGCCGCGATGTCCTTAGGGTCGTCGATGTCCGACCAGTCCAGGTCCACCGCGTACGGGGAGACCTCCGCGACCAGCTGCCCGGCCCCGTCCAGCTCCGTCCAGCCCAGCCACGGGTCCGCGTGCGCCTGCAGCGCCCGCTGCGAGATCACCGTGCGGTGCCCCTCGTGGTGGAAGTAGCCCCGTACCGCCGGGTCCGTGACATGGCGGGAAACCGCCGGTGTCTGCGCCTGCTTCATGTAGATGACGACGTCGTTCTCCAGGGCGTCGCTGTTGCCCTCCAGGAGGATGTTGTACGAGGGCAGGCCGGCCGAGCCGATGCCGATGCCGCGCCGCCCCACGACGTCCTTGACCCGGTACGAGTCCGGGCGGGCCAGGCTCGACTCGGGCAGCGTCTCCAGATAGCCGTCGAAGGCGGCCAGGACCCGGTAGCGGTCGGCCGCGTCCAGCTCGATCGAGCCGCCGCCGGCCGTGAAGCGGCGCTCGAACTCGCGGATCTCCGTCATGGAGTCCAGCAGCCCGAACCGGGTCAGCGAGCGGGCCTCGCGCAGCGCGTCCAGCAGGGCGCCCTCGGCCGTGTCCAGGGTGAACGGCGGCAGCTCGTCGTTCTTCGCGCCGGTCGCCAGGGCGTGGATCCGCTCCCGGTAGGCGGCGGCGTAGACCCGCACCAGGTGGGTGATCTGCGCGTCGCCGAGCGCCTTGCCGTAGCCGATGAGCGCCAGGGACGCGGCGAGCCGCTTGAGGTCCCAGGTGAAGGGCCCGACGTACGCCTCGTCGAAGTCGTTGACGTTGAAGATCAGCCGGCCGGTGGCGTCCATGTACGTGCCGAAGTTCTCGGCGTGCAGATCGCCGTGGATCCACACCCGGCCGGTCCGCTCGTCCAGATACGGCCCGCCGTGCGCCTCGCGCTCCAGGTCCTTGTAGAACAGGCACGCCGTGCCCCGGTAGAAGGCGAAGGCGGATCCGGCCATCTTCCGGAACTTGACCTTGAAGGCGGCCGGGTCGGCGGCGAGCAGCTCGCCGAAGGCGGTGTCGAAGACGGCGAGGATCTGCTCACCGCGCTCGGCGGCGGTGGGCTGGGGGACCGACATCGAAGGTGCCTCCTGGTACGGGATGCGGGCGAGCCATGGCTCAAAATAGGTGCATGACAAATGGGACAGGTGTTCCCTGTCTCCCAACGCGCGACGGTACCGCTCCGTGCCCGGTCTCTGTCGGCCGAGCGACGTAGACTTCCACGCTGTCCCCCCAGGAATCCGTTCGGAGGCATCCCCCGTGACCAAGCCGCCCTTCACGCACCTCCACGTCCACACCCAGTACTCCCTGCTGGACGGTGCCGCGCGGCTCAAGGACATGTTCAACGCGTGCAACGAGATGGGCATGACCCATATCGCCATGTCCGACCACGGCAACCTCCACGGGGCCTACGACTTCTTCCACTCCGCGAAGAAGGCCGGCGTGACCCCGATCATCGGCATCGAGGCCTATGTCGCCCCGGAGTCCCGCCGCAACAAGCGGAAGATCCAGTGGGGCCAGCCGCACCAGAAGAAGGACGACGTCTCGGGTTCGGGTGGTTACACCCACAAGACGATCTGGGCGGCGAACGTCACCGGTCTGCACAACCTCTTCCGGCTCTCCTCCGACGCCTACGCCGAGGGCTGGCTCCAGAAGTGGCCGCGTATGGACAAGGAGACCATCTCCAAGTGGTCGGAGGGCCTGATCGCCTCCACCGGCTGCCCCTCCGGCGAGCTGCAGACCCGGCTGCGCCTCGGCCAGTTCGACGAGGCCCTGAAGTCGGCCTCCGAATACCAGGACATCTTCGGCAAGGACCGCTACTTCCTGGAGCTGATGGACCACGGCATCGAGATCGAGCGCCGGGTCCGCGACGGGCTCCTGGAGATCGGCAAGAAGCTCGGCATCCCGCCGCTGGTCACCAACGACTCGCACTACACCTACGCCCACGAGGCCACGGCCCACGACGCCCTGCTCTGCATCCAGACCGGCAAGAACCTCTCCGACCCGGACCGCTTCAAGTTCGACGGCACCGGCTACTACCTGAAGTCCACGGAGGAGATGTACGCCATCGACTCCTCGGACGCCTGGCAGGAGGGCTGCCGCAACACGCTCCTGGTCGCGGAGCAGGTCAGCACCGACGGCATGTTCGAGGCCAAGAACCTCATGCCGAAGTTCGACATCCCCGAGGGCTACACCGAGGTCAGCTGGTTCCGCGAGGAGACCATGCGGGGCATGCACCGCCGCTTCCCGGACGGCATCCCCGAGGACCGCATGCGGCAGGTCGAGTACGAGATGGACACCATCATCTCGATGGGCTTCCCCGGCTACTTCCTCGTCGTCGCCGACTTCATCATGTGGGCGAAGAAGCAGGGCATCGCCGTCGGCCCCGGCCGAGGCTCCGCGGCCGGTTCCATCGTCGCGTACGCCCTCGGCATCACCGACCTCGACCCGATCCCGCACGGCCTGATCTTCGAGCGCTTCCTCAACCCCGAGCGCATCTCCATGCCCGACGTCGACATCGACTTCGACGAGCGCCGGCGCGTCGAGGTGATCCGGTACGTGACCGAGAAGTACGGCGCCGACAAGGTCGCCATGATCGGCACGTACGGAAAGATCAAGGCCAAGAACGCGATCAAGGACTCCGCCCGCGTCCTCGGCTACCCGTACGCCATGGGCGACCGGATCACCAAGGCCATGCCCGCCGACGTCCTCGGCAAGGGCATCGACCTCGACGGCATCACCAACCCCTCCCACCCCCGCTACAGCGAGGCGGGCGAGGTCCGGGCGATGTACGAGAACGAGCCGGACGTCAAGAAGGTCATCGACACCGCCAAGGGCGTCGAGGGCCTGGTCCGCCAGATGGGCGTGCACGCCGCCGGCGTGATCATGTCCAGCGAGACCATCACCGAGCACGTACCCGTCTGGGTCAGGCACACCGACGGCGTCACCATCACCCAGTGGGACTACCCGAGCTGCGAGTCGCTCGGCCTGCTCAAGATGGACTTCCTCGGCCTGCGCAACCTGACGATCATGGACGACGCCGTCAAGATGGTGAAGTCCAACAAGGGGATCGACATCGATCTCCTCGCCCTCCCGCTCGACGACCCCACGACCTTCGAACTGCTCCAGCGCGGCGACACCCTCGGCGTGTTCCAGTTCGACGGCGGCCCCATGCGCTCCCTGCTCCGGCTGATGAAGCCGGACAACTTCGAAGACATCTCCGCCGTGTCCGCGCTCTACCGGCCGGGCCCGATGGGCATGAACTCGCACACGAACTACGCGCTGCGCAAGAACGGCCAGCAGGAGATCACCCCGATCCACCCCGAGCTGGAGGAGCCGCTCAAGGAGGTCCTGGACGTCACCTACGGCCTGATCGTCTACCAGGAGCAGGTGCAGAAGGCCGCCCAGATCATCGCCGGCTACTCGCTCGGCGAGGCCGACATCCTCCGCCGCGTCATGGGCAAGAAGAAGCCCGACGAGCTGGCGAAGAACTTCACCATCTTCCAGGCCGGCGCCAAGAAGAACGGCTACAGCGACGAGGCCATCCAGGCGCTCTGGGACGTCCTGGTCCCCTTCGCCGGCTACGCCTTCAACAAGGCCCACTCCGCCGCGTACGGCCTGGTCTCCTACTGGACCGCGTACCTCAAGGCGAACCACCCCGCCGAGTACATGGCGGCGCTGCTCACCTCGGTCAAGGACGACAAGGACAAGTCCGCCGTCTACCTGAACGAGTGCCGCCGCATGGGCATCAAGGTGCTCCCGCCGAACGTCAACGAGTCCGAGGCCAACTTCGCCGCCCAGGGCGACGACGTGATCCTCTTCGGCCTCACCGCCGTCCGCAACGTCGGCGCCAACGTCGTCGAGTCGATCATCAAGACCCGCAAGAGCAAGGGGAAGTACAGCTCCTTCCCCGACTTCCTCGACAAGGTCGAGGCGGTCGTCTGCAACAAGCGGACCGTCGAGTCGCTGATCAAGGCCGGCGCCTTCGACACCATGGGCCACACCCGCAAGGGCCTGGTCGCCCAGCACGAGCCCATGATCGACACCGTGGTCGCGGTCAAGCGCAAGGAGGCCGAGGGACAGTTCGACCTCTTCGGCGGGATGGGCGACGAGGACAGCAGCGAGCCCGGCTTCGGTCTCGACGTGGAGTTCTCCGACGTCGAGTGGGAGAAGTCCTACCTGCTCGCCCAGGAGCGCGAGATGCTCGGCCTCTACGTCTCCGACCACCCGCTCTTCGGCCTCGAACACGTCCTGTCCGACAAGACCGACGCCGGCATCTCCCAGCTCACCGGCGGCGAGCACGCCGACGGCGCGGTCGTCACCATCGGCGGCATCATCTCCGGCCTCCAGCGGAAGATGACCAAGCAGGGCAACGCCTGGGCGATCGCCACCGTCGAGGACCTGGCCGGCTCCATCGAGTGCATGTTCTTCCCCGCCACCTACCAGCTGGTCTCCACCCAGCTGGTCGAGGACGCCGTCGTCTTCGTCAAGGGCCGCCTCGACAAGCGCGAGGACGTCCCCCGGCTCGTCGCCATGGAGCTGATGGTCCCGGACCTGTCCAACGCGGGCACCAACGCGCCGGTCGTCCTCACCATCCCGACGGTCAAGGTCACCCCGCCGATGATCAGCCGGCTCGGCGAGATCCTCCAGCACCACAAGGGCAACACCGAGGTCCGCATCAAGCTCCAGGGACCGCGCTCGACCACCGTGCTGCGGCTCGACCGGCACCGCGTCCAGCCCGACCCCGCCCTCTTCGGCGACCTCAAGGTCCTCCTCGGACCCTCCTGCCTGGCCGGCTGACCCGGCCGCCGGACCGCCGAGTCCACCCGGGCCCTTTGGCCCGGCGCGCACGCGCAAGGGGCGCGCCCGTCGTCACGGGCGCGCCCCTTTGCCATGGGTCGCGTCAGTTGTGGCCGAAGCGCTTCTGACGACCCTTGCGTGCCATGTCGCCCGGGGTCACCTGGGCGGCGCGGTGCTCGGCCTGGGACTCCAGCGACGACTGCTGGGCCTGCTGCTGGCCGCGCTCGGCCTGCGAGGCGCGCTGACTGCGGTCCTGCTTACGGTTCTTGGCCATGGTGATGATGCCTCCTCGTGGGGGTCTGGGGGCCAGGGCCGCTGTCAGACTCACACACGGCAGGAAGCGTCGCATTTTGGATCATTACGGACGGTGAGGGCCGTCCCGGCGTGAGATCCGCCACGCCGATGATCCAGTTCCGGACCGCAAGCACCGCCGGGTCGGGCAGACTCGGGGAAACCCGAGCACTTCCGATCCCGAGGTTCCCGAAGAGGTTCCGAAAGAGCCGACGAGGTTCCCGAAAGAGGGTGGAACACGTGGACCGATGCGTCGTCCTGGTGGACGCCGGCTATCTGCTGGGCGCCGCCGCCAGCCTCCTCGCCGGGGAGCCGGCCCGCTCCCGGATCACCGTCGACCACGCCGCGCTCATCCAGCAGCTGCGCGAACGCGCCGAGGCCGACACCCAGCAGCCGCTGCTGCGGATCTACTGGTTCGACGGCGCCCCCGACCGCGTGCCCCAGCCCGAACACCGCAGACTCCGCGTCATGCCCCGGGTCACCGTCCGGCTCGGCGCCCTCACCCGGAGCGAAGGGCGCTGGGCCCAGAAGGGCGTCGACGCCGCCATGCACACCGAGCTGACCGAACTGGCCAGAAACCGCGCCTGCTCCGACATCGTCCTCGTCACCGGCGACGGCGATCTGCTGCCCGGCCTCATGTCCGCCAAGGAACACGGCGTCGCCGTCCACCTGTGGGCCGTCCAGGCCGCCGACGGCGACTACAACCAGTCCGAGGACCTCGTCGCCGAGGCCGACGAGCGCCGCGTCCTCGACCGGACCTGGATCACCCGGGCCGTCCGCGCCAAGGACCTCACGGGCCTGTGCGCCCCGCCGCCCGCGCCCCGCCCCGAGATCGCCGCGATCCTCTCGGCGCCCCTGCCCGAGTCGGCCCTCGCCGCCTCCGCGGAACGGGCCGCCGCGGCCGCCGCCGGCCACAACAGCGCCCACAACGGCGCCCCCCACGACCCTCGCGAGAACTCCCACCGGGACACCACCGCCACCGCCGCCCCGGCGTCCGCCCCCCGCACGGACGAACCGGCCGACGGCACAAGCGCCTCCGCGCCCGCGCACGCCAGGAACGTCCCCACCCCCAAGGACCTCGCCGCCCTGCGCGGCCCCGCCGCCCCCGCCACCCACCCGCACCCCGCGAACGCCACCCTGCGCTGGTCCTCCGACAAGGGCTGGATCGACCGGCCCCCGGCCGCCCTCGGCGAACCCCCCGAGACCGCCTCCCTGCCCACCCTCGCCCAGCTCACCAGCGCCGAACAGCGCTGGGCCGACCGCGAGGAGGACATCACCACCGTCGGCGGTGACCCCTACGAGGTCGGCCAGGTCTTCGCCCGCCGCTGGCTCGACCGGCTCCCCGAACCGGGACACATCCCCAAACTCGCCGGCATGTACCCGCGCATCCCGCACCGCATCGACGGCGAGCTGCTCCGCTACGCCGCCCGCTTCGGCCTGCTCGCGCACAAGGACGACCAGATCGACGAGCACGACCGCTACGCGATCCGGGCCGGATTCTGGCGCGAGATCGACGTCCACGCCGCCGCCCAACACGCCCCCGCGCCCGAGGAGAGCCGGGGGACCCCGTAGGCTCATCCCTCGTGAGTACGGTGTGCGTGGTGCGGGACCTGGTCAAGACGTACCCCGCCACACGCGGCAGACGCGGCGCCCCCGCCACCCCCGAGGTGCGGGCCACCGACGGGATCAGCCTCGATGTGCGCGGCGGCGAGATCTTCGGCCTGCTCGGACCCAACGGCGCCGGCAAGTCCACCCTGGTCCGCCAGCTCACCGGGCTCATGCGCCCCGACTCCGGCACCGTCCACCTCCTCGGCCACGACCTCGTGCGCCACCCCGAACGCGCCGCCCGGCTCCTCGCCTACCTCGGGCAGGAGTCCACCGCCCTCGACGAGCTGACCGTGTCCCTCGCCGCCGAGACCACCGGCCGGCTGCGCGGCCTCGGCGCCCGGGAGGCCCGCGCCGCGTGCCACGCCGTCCTCGACGAACTCGGCCTGACCGAGCTCGCCGCCCGGCCCCTGAAGAAGCTCTCCGGCGGTCAGCGCCGGCTCGCCTGCGTCGCCACCGCCCTCGTCGGCGAACGGCCCGTCCTCGTCCTCGACGAACCCACCACCGGCATGGACCCCGTCGCCCGCCGGGCCGTGTGGGCCGCCGTCGACCGGCGGCGCGCCGAGCACGGCACCACCGTGCTGCTCGTCACCCACAACGTCATCGAGGCCGAGACCGTCCTCGACCGGGTCGCCGTCCTCGACCGCGGCCGTGTCATCGCCTGCGACACCCCCGCCGGACTCAAGGAGCGGGTCGCCGGAGAGGTACGGGTCGAGCTCGTCTGGCGCGAGCGGGCCCCCCTCGACGTCCCCGAGGTCGCCGCGCTGCGCGCCTCCGCCGAGGAGTCCGGCCGCCGCTGGGTGCTCCGGCTCGCCCCCGACGAGGCCCGGGCCGCCGTCGCGGCGGTCACGGGAGGCGCCGCCTTCGCGGCCCTCGACGACTTCACGCTGGCGACCCCGAGCCTGGAGGACGTGTACCTGGCGCTGGGCGGACAGACCCGGGGGCTGGTGAAGGCATGATCCACGCGCGGGACGCCGAGTGGGACACGTGGGACGAGATGGACGAGTCGGACGACGTGCCGGACGTCAGGAGCCGGTCGAACACCAGGAGCTGGACGAGTTGAGCACCCCGCCCGCCGAGGCCCTGAGGGTCGCCGACGTCGGCGACCCGGTCCGCGACGACGCCCTGGCGGGCGCCGCGCCCCTCGCCCCGCGCGCCCGGCTGTTCCCGGCACTCGCCGCGGTCTACCGCGCCCAGCTGTCCCGGGCCCGGGTCTCCCGCATCCCGCTGCTGTTCGTGGCGACCTTCCAGTCCGTCGGGATCATGGTCCTGATGCGGGGCGTCGTCGACGGCGGCGCGGAGGCGCGGGCCGTCGTCGCCGGCTCGTCCGTCCTCGTCGTCGCCTTCGTCGCGCTCAACCTGCTCGCCCAGTACTTCGGGCAGCTGCGGGCCGGCGGCGGACTCGACCACTACGCCACCCTGCCCGTGCCGCCCGCCGCGGTGGTGCTGGGCGCCGCCGGGGCGTACGCCTCGTTCACCGTGCCCGGCACCGTCGTGACCGCGGTGATCGGCTCGGTGCTGTTCGGGCTGCCGCTCGGGCACCTGTGGATCCTCGCGGCCGTCGTGCCGTTGTCCGGGGCGGCCCTCGCCGGGCTCGGCGCGGCACTCGGCCTGCTCGCGCCCCGGCAGGAGCTCGCCACGCTCCTCGGCCAGCTCGGCATGTCGGCGGCGCTGCTGCTCGGCGTGCTCCCCGCCGACCGGCTGCCCGGCCCCATCGGCTGGGCCCGGGACCTGCTGCCCTCCACGTACGGGGTCGAGGCCCTGGCCCGTACCTTCGACACCCGGCCCGACTGGACGGCGGTCTGCCTGGACCTCGCGGTGTGCGGGGCGGTGGGCGTCGTCTCGCTGGCGGTGGCGACGTGGGCGTACCGGAGGGCGGCGGTCCGCTGACGGCCGGCCGCGGGTCCGTCGCCGGTCCGCCGTGATCCTGCCGGTCCGCTGAGGCGGCACACGGCCGCACCTGGCACGATGGCGTCGTGACCGCACCTCTGACTCCGCCGCACCAGCCGCCACCGCACGACTCCGCCTGGCCCGCGCCCGACCCGGCGCTCCCGGGCCCGGACGGCGGGCCCGGCACGGCCACCGAGCTGCGGCAGGCCGCCGTCGTGACCGTCGTCTCGGCGGTGGCCGGAGCCCTGCTCGGACTGCTGTGGCTGTGGCTCGCGCCCCGGGTCGTGCTGGTCTCCGACGGCAAGGCGGTCTTCCTGCGCGACGGCGAGGGCGAGGCGGCGATCGGGATGGACGGAACGTTTGTCCTGCTCGGTCTCGGCTTCGGCGCCCTGGCCGCGGCCCTGGTCTTCCTGATCCACCGCCACGGCGGCATCGCCCTCGTCCTGGGCCTCGCCGTCGGCGGCGTGCTCGGCTCGCTGCTCGGGTGGGGGACGGGCAGCTGGCTCGGCCCGGAGCGCGACGTCGTCGCCCACGCCAAGGCGGTCGGGCCCAACGTCTTCTTCGAGGCGCCGCTGGAGCTGCACATGGCGGCCGCGGCGGTGCTGGCCTGGCCGGTCGCCGCGATGATCGTCCACCTCGCCCTGACGGCCGTCTTCGGGCCGCGCGACCCGGAGCCCGAGGACGGGCCGTGGCCGCCGATGCCGAGCACCCAGGTCTGACCCGCAAGGGAGCCGGGGGCCGGTCCGCCGTTCGGCCCCCGCGTCCGCCGTCGCCGGCCGTCCGTCGTCTCAGCCGCGGCCGATCGGGGCCAGGACCGCGTCCGTGAGGGCCGCCAGGTCCCGCGGCGCCAGTTCGACCTCCAGGCCCCGGCGGCCCGCCGAGACGCAGATGGTCTCGTGGGCCGAGGCCGAGGAGTCCAGGACCGTGCGCAGACGCCTGCGCTGACCCAGCGGCGAGATGCCGCCGCGGACATAGCCGGTGGTCCGCTCCGCCGCCGCCGGGTCGGCCATGGCCGCCTTCTTGCCGCCGACGGCCGAGGCCAGGGCCTTCAGATCGAGCTGCCCGGCGACCGGGACCACGGCCACGGTGAGCTCGCCGTCCACGTCCGCGACGAGGGTCTTGAAGACCCGGTCGGGGGAGACGCCGAGGGCCTCGGCCGCCTCCTCGCCGTAGGAGGGCGTCGACGGGTCGTGGTCGTACGCGTGGAGCGTGAAGGGCGTGCCGGCGGTGGTCAGGGCCACCGTCGCCGGGGTGCCGCCGCTGGGCTTCTTCTGCTTCTTCGCCACGGGGGCTCTCCTCGGACGGTCAGTTCGGGCTGGTCGGGGCGCGGGTCAGCTCCACCGCCGGCAGGGACGGCAGATGCCGCAGGACCGCCGTCTCCGAGCGCAGCAGCGTCAGTTCCTCCCGCAGCCGCGTCGCCGTGTCCGGAGCCTGCAGCAGCCGCTGCTTGGCCGGGATGTCGAGGACCGCGGCGGCGGCGACCAGGTACGACACGACCGAGGGGTCGTCCGGCAGCTCGCTGGTGGTGAGGGAGCGCTCGCGGGCGCCCGCGAGGCGCTTCTGGTAGGCGCGGAAGGCGCGCAGCACGCCCTCGGCGAGGGTGCCCGCCTCGTCGCCCTGCTCCTCCGGGATCTCCTCGACCTCGGCCGTCAGGAACGGGCCGCTCGCGTCGACGGACAGCAGCTTCACCCGGGTCGTGCCGGTGGCCATCACCTCGAACCCGCCGTTCGCGCGCTCCCGGATCGACGCGGCGTCCGCGACGCAGCCGACCCGGTGGAAGGCCTGGATGGGGTCCGGGCCGAAACCGGCCGCGGGGCCCTTCTCCGGCAGCGCCGTCTGGTCGGGCAGGCCCGGGGCCGTCGGCGCGACCTCCCGTCCGTCGCGGATCGCCACGACGGCGAAGCGCCGCGGCTCGGACTCGTCCGTCTGGAGCAGCGCGCGCATCATGGCGCGATAACGCTCCTCGAAGACGTTCAAGGGCAGCACGAGGCCCGGGAACAGCACCGTGTTGAGCGGGAACAGAGGCAGACGGGCGGTGGTCACAGCGGTCAAGCCTAATGGCCGCCGGACCGGCCTCCGTCGCCCGTCCCCGCGTCCCTTCCGGGTCCGGCGCGCAGCGGCGTGCGGCGGGCCACCTGGCGTACGGCGCCGGCGCGCGCGTCCAGGAAACCGCGCAGCGGGTCCTCGGCCACCAGCGTCCACGGGAACGTGGTCGCCTGCGGCCCGATCCGCCCGAACTCGGCGAGGGCGTCGTGCCAGCGGCCCCGCTCCACCAGGACGTGGACCAGGAGGTTGCGCACCTCCGCCGAGCCCAGGTCGCCCGCCGGGTACGCGGCCGACAGCGCCAGCGCGCGGTCCGCCGCCGCGTCGATCCGCTCGCCGCCCACCCCCTGCCCCGGCGCGGGGCCGGAGAGCAGCTGCGAGAAGGCCGCCCGCACCGGCAGCGCCTGCACCAGCGAGTCGGGCAGCGCGTCCTCGGCGGCCTGCTCGGCGAAGTCGAAGCACTCGCGGTGCGAGCCGTACCACTGCGCCGACAGGTACTTCAGGGCGGCCACATGGCTGCCGTAGTGGTTCGGGGCACGCCGCACCGCCTGCTCCCACAGCGCCTCGAAGGCGGTGTGCCCGGCGTGGGTGCCGCGCGCGTGGTCCAGGGCGAGGCGCCACGGCACCGGATCGCGCGGGGCCGCCTCGGTCGCCGCGTCGATCAGCGGCCCGAGCTCGCGCAGCCGCTCGGCCCTGGCCGGCGACTCCCACGCCCTGCGGACCGCCAGCTGGGCCTTGACGAGCAGGGCGTCGGGGTCGTGCGGCGCCGCCGCGAGCCAGTGGCCGAGCCAGTCGTCCCTGCGGTACGCGAAGGCGCTCAGCCGGTTCACATAGCGGTCCCGGTCCTCCCACTGGGCGGCGTCCCGGGTGGTGGCGAGTAGCTTGGCGGCCGGCTCCGGGTCGGCGAGCGCGGCGGCGACGAGCGCCGGCGCGAGCCGCTCGTCGGGCGCGTCGAGCAGCACGTCGTCGTCCGGGGCCAGCCCGGCGGCAAGGCGCGGGCCGTGCCGGACCAAGCGGGCGGTGCCGATCAGGGCGCGGAGCAGTGACATCGTGCGAAACATTCAAAACCGCAGGTGAGGGCGGCGCCAGTGGGGCGCTGTGAAGCTTTGGTGGGGGCCGGAAGGTTGTGCTGACAGGAGTCAAGACAGCGTAAAGAAAGGGGTGGACCGGTGCCTGACGCGACCCCGGTCCGACCGTCCTGTCGAGGTCATCCGCGTCTCAGCAGCCGCGAGGCGCCCGCCGCGACCGTCGTGGCGAGCACCCAGCCGAGCAGGATCAGCGCGGTCGACGCCCACTGCCAGAACCCCTTCAGCCGCCAGTAGCCGACCTGGCCGAGATCGATCACCGGCAGCAGCAGGTCGAGGGCGTACAGCGTCGCGTTCCAGTTCGGGGACTCGCCGGGCTTCAGCGGCTCCGGGTCGTAGCGCGAGAACGCCACCGCGCCCGCCGCCCACAGGACCGCCATCCACAGCAGCGCCCGGCCCGGCCGGTAGCCGTAGGCGACCGCCAGGTCCTGGAGGTAGCCCCACAGCTTGCCGGCCAGGGGCAGCGTCTCGCGCCGCCGCCGCTGCTTGGCGAGCAGCACCTCGCGGGCGTCCGCGTCCTCCCCGCTGCTGCGCAGCACCGCCGCCAGCCGCTCGTACGGCTCCGGCGCGTACTCCGGGGTGGCCGCCGCCACCCACTCCAGACGCCGGGCCAGCGGGAAGTGCCCGTACGGCACCAGGGTTTCGTAGATGAAGCCGTTCATCGCGAGGCCGCCCGGACCCGGCCAGCTGGTGGACAGGTCGATCAGCGTCACCACCTTCGCCCCGTTGAGCACCACCCGGCCCTCCTCGGGGCGCTCGCTGTTGAACCGCAGCTCCGGGGTCACGATCCGGCGCAGCGACACCTCCTCCCGGCGCGAGCCGTCGAGCAGGAACCGGGCGTACTGCAGGTCCACCGAGTCGCCGAAGCGGCCGTCGTCCAGGCGCACCCCGCCGTGGCACTCGACCGGCTTGCGCCGGGCGCCCTGGGCCGGCGTCACCCCGTACGGCGGGGTGGCCGTCGCCTGCCCCGACGGCTCGTACACCCACGCCGCGTTCAGATAGAGGGTGCGCTCCACGGTCAGCTGCGGCGCGTTCAGCGCGCGGCGCTGCTGGGCGCCGCGCAGCACGCTGCCGCGCAGGCTGAGCGAGACGCCCACCTTCGCCCCGCGCAGGCTCAGCTCCCCGTACGTCTCGATCAGCTCGGCCTGGAGGTCCTGGGCGACGGAGAGCCCGTCCGCCGTGATCGCCCGGCCGCGCCGGTCCGGCCACACCCGGATCTGGTTGATCAGCAGATCGGTGCCGATCTGGGCGTCGGTGAGCCGGATGCCCCGCTCGACCCGGCAGCGCGGCAGATGGAGGTCGCCCTCCGTGTGCAGTCGCGCCGCCTCCAGACGGGGTATCAGACACTCGACCATCCGCAGCGTGCCGAAGTGGGCCTCCGGCAGCACCACCTCGCCGTCGAAGCGGCAGCCGTTCATCTCCACATAAGGCCCTATCGTGCCGCCCGCCAGATTGAGCACCCCCGTGATCCGCGCCCCGCGCAGCTTGAGCGCGGCGACGCGCCCGGACCGCGCCGGCGGCCCGTCCAGCAGCAGCAGGGCCACGATCTCGGCCCGCACGCTGCGCTCCGCGCCCCAGGCCGTCCCCACCGCGAACGGATCGTCCCGCTCCGCCACCCCCTCCCGCAGATCGCAGCTGTCCCCGACCCGGAACGCCCGCCACATCTCCCGCTCCGGCCCGGTCAGGCCCTCGGGCATCCCGTCGTCCTCGCGCGGCTCGGTCACTGCCGCCCCCTCGCTTCCCACGATTCCGTATCCCGGATTCGTACAGCCGTTCTTCCCGCTGAGTGACGGACTGAACGCTAACGGTCAGGAGTGGCGACAAGACGCCAGAGTGGCCCGTATCAGCCAGTGATACGGGCGACGGGCGTTCTCGGCCGTCTGAGAGAATTGACCCGTGATCTCTCGAATCGATCTGCGCGGCGACGCCCTCCCCGAGGGTTCCGCCCTGCGTGACCTGCTGCCCCGTGCCGAGTTCGACGTGGAAGCCGCCCTGGAGAAGGTGCGGCCGATCTGCGAGGACGTGCATCATCGGGGCGACGCGGCGCTGATCGACTACGCGGAGAAATTCGACGGAGTGCGCCTCGACCAGGTCCGGGTGCCGGCCGCGGCCCTGGAGCGGGCCCTCGCCGAGCTCGACCCGGCCGTCCGGGCCGGCCTGGAGGAGTCCATCCGCCGGGCCCGGCTCGTGCACGCCGCCCAGCGCCGCGGCACCCACACCACCCAGGTCGTCCCCGGCGGCACCGTGACGGAGAAGTGGATCCCGGTCGAGCGCGTGGGCCTCTACGCGCCCGGCGGCCGCTCCGTCTACCCCTCCTCCGTGATCATGAACGCGGTCCCGGCGCAGGAGGCGGGCGTCACCTCCGTCGCCCTCGCCTCCCCGCCGCAGAAGGAGCACGGCGGCCTGCCGCACCCGACGATCCTCGCCGCCTGCGCCCTCCTCGGCGTTGACGAGGTGTACGCCGTGGGCGGCGCCCAGGCCGTCGCGATGTTCGCGTACGGCACCGAGACCTGCGCCCCGGCGAACATGGTGACCGGCCCCGGCAACATCTGGGTCGCCGCCGCCAAGCGCTACTTCACCGGCCGCATCGGCATCGACACCGAGGCCGGCCCGACCGAGATCGCGGTCCTCGCCGACTCCACCGCCGACCCCGTGCACGTCGCGTCCGACCTGATCAGCCAGGCCGAGCACGACCCGCTCGCCGCCGCCGTCCTCGTCACCGACTCCGAGGAGCTCGCCGAGGCCGTCGAGGCCGAGCTCACCACCCAGGTCGCCGCCGCCAAGCACGTCGACGACCGGATCGCCCCCGCGCTCTCCGGCAAGCAGTCCGCGATCGTCCTGGTCGACGGCCTCGACGAGGGCCTGCGCGTGGTCGACGCCTACGGCGCCGAGCACCTGGAGATCCAGACCGCCGACGCCGCAGCCGTCGCCGACCGGGTCCGCAACGCGGGCGCGATCTTCGTCGGCCCCTGGTCGCCGGTCTCCCTCGGCGACTACTGCGCCGGCTCCAACCACGTGCTGCCCACCGGCGGCTGCGCCTGCCACTCCTCGGGCCTGTCCGTCCAGTCCTTCCTGCGCGGCGTCCACATCGTGGACTACACGCGCGACGCGCTCGCCGAGGTCGCCCACCACGTGGTCACCCTCGCCGAGGCGGAGGACCTGCCCGCGCACGGCGCCGCGATCAAGGCGCGGTTCGGATGGAAGGTGCCGGAAAGCAAGTGACCTCGAACGACTCCCTCCGGATCGACGACCTCCCGATCCGCGACGAGCTGAAGGGCAAGTCCCCCTACGGCGCGCCGCAGCTCGACGTCCCCGTCCAGCTGAACACCAACGAGAGCCCCTACCCGCTGCCCGAGCCCCTCGTGGCCCGGATCGCGGAGCGGGTCGCCGAGGCCGCCCGCGGCCTCAACCGCTACCCCGACCGGGACGCGGTCGAGCTGCGCACCGAGCTCGCCCGCTACCTCACCCGTACCGGAAAGCACCCGGTCTCCGCCGAGAACGTGTGGGCCGCCAACGGCTCCAACGAGGTCCTCCAGCAGCTGCTGCAGACCTTCGGCGGCCCCGGCCGCACCGCGATCGGCTTCGAGCCCTCGTACTCGATGCACGCCCTCATCGCCCGCGGCACCGGCACCGGCTGGATCTCCGGTCCGCGCAAGGAGGACTTCGGTCTGGACGTCGCGGCGGCCGAGCGGGCCATCGCCGAGCACGCGCCCCACGTCGTCTTCGTCACCTCCCCCAACAACCCCACCGGCACCGCCGTCGAGGCCGACACCGTCCTCGCGCTGTACGAGGCCGCCCAGGCCGCCAGGCCCTCGCTGGTCGTCGTCGACGAGGCGTACGTCGAGTTCAGCCACCGGGATTCGCTGCTGCCCCTCATCGAGGGCCGCCCGAACCTGGTGATCTCCCGGACCATGTCCAAGGCCTTCGGCGCCGCCGGACTGCGCCTGGGCTACCTGGCCGCCCACCGGGCCGTCGTCGACGCCGTGCAGCTGGTCCGCCTCCCGTACCACCTCTCCGCCGTCACCCAGGCCACCGCGCTCGCCGCCCTGGAGCACACCGACACCCTCCTCGGGTACGTCGAGCAGCTCAAGGCCGAACGCGACCGCCTGGTCGCCGAGCTGCGCGCCATCGGCTACGAGGTCACCGAGTCCGACGCCAACTTCGTCCAGTTCGGCCGCTTCGACGGAGCCCGCGGCTCCCACGAGGCATGGCGGAAGATCCTCGACCGGGGCGTCCTGGTCCGGGACAACGGCGTACCGGGCTGGCTGCGGGTCACCGCCGGCACCCCCGAAGAGAACGACGCGTTCCTCGACGCGGTTCGTGAGCTGAAGAAGGAGCAGAACGCATGAGCCGCGTAGGCCGCGTTGAGCGCACCACCAAGGAGACCTCCGTCGTCGTCGAGATCGACCTCGACGGCACCGGAAAGGTCGACGTGTCGACCGGGGTCGGCTTCTACGACCACATGCTCGACCAGCTCGGCCGGCACGGTCTGTTCGACCTCACCGTGAAGACCGACGGCGACCTCCACATCGACTCGCACCACACGATCGAGGACACCGCCCTCGCGCTGGGCGCCGCCTTCAAGCAGGCCCTCGGCGACAAGGTCGGCATCTACCGCTTCGGCAACTGCACCGTCCCCCTCGACGAGTCGCTCGCCCAGGTCACCGTCGACCTCTCCGGCCGCCCCTACCTGGTGCACACCGAGCCCGAGAACATGGCGCCGATGATCGGCTCCTACGACACGACGATGACCCGGCACATCCTGGAGTCCTTCGTCGCCCAGGCGCAGATCGCCCTGCACGTGCACGTGCCCTACGGGCGCAACGCGCACCACATCGTCGAGTGCCAGTTCAAGGCCCTCGCCCGCGCCCTGCGCTACGCCTCCGAGCGAGACCCGCGCGCCGCCGGCATCCTCCCCTCGACGAAGGGCGCGCTGTAACCGTGAACGGACTCTCCACCGTCCTCATCGTCGTCGGGCTCTTCCTGCTCGGCGGCATCTACTCCTTCGTCAAACAGCAGATGCCCAAGGGCCTGATCGTGCTGCTCGCCATCGGCGCCGCCATGTGCCTGTCGGCCGGCGTCCTGCGTCTGGAGGTGTGGTCATGAGCGCGGCCGCACCGAAGAAGGTCGTCGTCTTCGACTACGGCTTCGGCAACGTCCGCTCCGCCGAGCGCGCCCTCGCCCGGGTCGGCGCCGACGTCGAGATCACCCGCGACTACGAGAAGGCGATGAACGCCGACGGACTCCTCGTCCCCGGCGTCGGTGCCTTCTCCGCCTGCATGCAGGGACTCAAGGAGGCCCGCGGCGACTGGATCGTCGGCCGCCGCCTTTCCGGCGGCCGCCCCGTCATGGGCATCTGCGTCGGCATGCAGATCCTCTTCGCCCGGGGCATCGAGCACGGCGTGGAGACCGAGGGCCTCGACGAGTGGCCCGGCACGGTCGAGCCGCTGAACGCCCCCGTCGTGCCCCACATGGGCTGGAACACGGTCGACGCGCCCGCCGACAGCGAGCTGTTCGCCGGCCTGGACGCCGACGCCCGGTTCTACTTCGTGCACTCCTACGCGGTGCGCGACTGGACCCTGGAGATCGGCAACCCCAACCTCCGCGCCCCCAAGGTCACCTGGGCCACCCACGGCGAGCCGTTCGTCGCCGCGGTCGAGAACGGCGCCCTGTGGGCGACCCAGTTCCACCCGGAGAAGTCCGGTGACGCCGGCGCCCAGCTCCTCACCAACTGGATCGGAACGCTTTGATGTCCCGCACGCTTGAACTGCTCCCGGCCGTCGACGTCCGCGACGGCCAGGCCGTCCGCCTCGTGCACGGCGAGTCCGGCACCGAGACCTCCTACGGCTCCCCGCTGGAGGCCGCCCTCGCCTGGCAGCGCTCCGGCGCCGAGTGGCTGCACCTGGTCGACCTGGACGCCGCCTTCGGCACTGGCGACAACCGGGAGCTGGTCCGCGAGGTCACCCGCGCCATGGACATCAAGGTCGAGCTGTCCGGCGGCATCCGCGACGACGCCTCGCTCGCCGCCGCCCTCGCCACCGGCTGCACCCGGGTCAACCTGGGCACCGCCGCCCTGGAGACCCCCGAGTGGGTCGCCAAGGTCATCGCCGAGCACGGCGACAAGATCGCCGTCGGCCTCGACGTGCGCGGCACCACCCTGAAGGGTCGCGGCTGGACCCGCGACGGCGGCGACCTCTACGAGACGCTCGCCCGCCTCGACTCCGAGGGCTGCGCCCGCTACGTCGTCACGGACATCGCCAAGGACGGCACCCTCCAGGGCCCCAACCTGGAGCTCCTGAAGAACGTCTGCGCGGCCACCGACAAGCCCGTCGTCGCCTCCGGCGGCGTGTCCTCCCTGGACGACCTGCGCGCCCTCGCCGGGCTCGTGCCGCTGGGCGTCGAGGGCGCCATCGTCGGCAAGGCGCTGTACGCGAAGGCGTTCACCCTGGAGGACGCCCTGAAGGCGGTGGCCGCCGCATGAGCGACTTTGTACGCAAGGTCGTGACGGGCGCCCCCTGGGAGGAGCAGTTCGGCTACTCCCGCGCGGTCGAGCTGCCGAACGGGACCGTCCTGGTCTCCGGCTGCACCTCCGTGATCGGCGGCCAGATCGCCGACGGCGGGCCGTACGAGCAGGCCGTGAACTCCTTCAACGTGGCCTTCGACGCCCTCAAGCAGCTGGGCCTGGGCGCCGAGCACGTCGTGCGCACGCGCATGTACATCACGCACGCGCGTGACGTCGAAGAGGTCGGCCGTGCCCACAAGGAGCTGTTCGACGCCGTCCGTCCGGCCGCGTCGATGATCATCGTCTCCGGCTTCGTCGACCCGCGCCTGGTCGTCGAGGTCGAGGTGGAGGCGTACCGAGGGGAGGAGGCCCGATGAGCCTCGCCGTACGGGTGATCCCCTGCCTGGACGTGGACAACGGCCGGGTGGTCAAGGGCGTCAACTTCCAGAACCTCAGGGACGCCGGCGACCCGGTCGAGATGGCCAAGCTGTACGACGCCGAGGGCGCCGACGAGCTGACCTTCCTCGACATCACCGCCTCCTCCGGCAACCGGGAGACCACCTACGACGTGGTGCGCCGCACCGCCGAACAGGTCTTCATCCCGCTCACCGTCGGCGGCGGTGTGCGGTCGGCCGACGACGTCGACCGGCTGCTGCGGGCCGGGGCCGACAAGGTGGGCGTGAACACGGCCGCCATCGCCCGCCCCGAGCTGATCCAGGAGATCGCCGAGCGCTTCGGCCGCCAGGTCCTCGTCCTGTCCGTGGACGCCCGCCGCACCCCGTCCCGCTCCTTCGAGGTGACGACGCACGGCGGCCGCAAGGGCACCGGCATCGACGCCGTCGAGTGGGCCCACCGGGCCGCCGAGCTGGGCGCCGGGGAGATCCTGCTCAACTCGATGGACGCGGACGGCACCAAGGACGGCTACGACACCGAGATGATCGCGGCCGTGCGCAAGCACGTGACCGTGCCGGTGATCGCGTCCGGCGGTGCGGGCAGGCTCGCCGACTTCCCGCCGGCGATCGAGGCGGGCGCGGACGCGGTGCTCGCCGCCTCCGTGTTCCACTTCGGCGATCTGCGCATCGGCGAGGTCAAGCAGACGCTGCGGGAAGCGGGCCACGAGGTCCGCTGAGGCGTCTTCCGCTTCGTGAGGGGCCCCTTCGGGGGCCCTTCTTCGTGCCCGCCCTCCCGACCGACGCGCAGGATCAATTGCGCAATTTGTGTTGCGCAACTTTTCTTTCGTATCTACGGTCGAGACCATGACCTCGGCCGAATCCCGCCGCATCACCGATCTCGGCACCCTCAAGGCCATCTCGCACCCGCTGCGCATGCGCCTCTACCGCACCCTCTTCGTGGCCCGCACCGCCACCGCGTCCCAGCTCGCCGAGCAGGTCGACGAGGCGGTCTCGCTCGTCAGCTACCACCTGCGCAAGCTCGCCGACCACGGCCTGATCGAGGAGGCCGAGCCCCAGTCCGCCGACGGCCGCGAGCGCTGGTGGCGCCCCAGCTCCTACGGCTTCGCCATCCACGACGAGGACATCCGCGACGCTCCCGAACTCGTCGCCGCCGGCAGCGCCTTCGGCCGTACCGTCAACGAGCAGCGGATCGAGATGCACCGCCGCTACCTCGACGAAGCGCACACCTGGTCCGACGAGTGGCGCACCGCGTCCATCAGCTCGGAATGGTTGCCCCGGCTCACCGCCGCCGAACTCGCCGCCCTCGGCGCGGAGCTCGACGCCGTCGTCAGGAAGTACGACCAGGCCGCCCGCACCGCCGAGGCCGCCGGCGACACCGAGGGCCGCGAGAACGTCGCCGTCCACCTCCACGGCTTCCCCTACCGCGTATGACCGACACCCTGCCGGCCGCCCGGCCCGCCGGCGCCGCCCGCCCCGCCCACCGCGACCCCCAGGTGCTGCGCTGGGCCGGCGCCTTCACCGCCTCCACGCTCGGCGACAGCGTCTACCACCTCGCCCTCTCCTGGGCCGCGGTCAGCAACGGCAGCGCCGCCCAGGCCGGACTCGTCCTCGCCGTCAGCGCCGTGCCGCGCGCCCTGCTCATGCTCGGCGGGGGAGTGGTCGCCGACCGCTTCGAGCCCCGCCGGGTCGTCATCGTCTCCGACACCGTCCGCTGCCTGGTCGTCCTCGGCCTCGCCACGACCCTCTACGTAGCCGCGCCCGGCCTGTGGGTACTCGCCGCCGTCGCCCTCGTCTTCGGCGTCGTCGACGCCCTCTTCCTGCCCGCAGTGGGCGCCCTGCCGCCCCGTATCGCCGAACGCGACCAGCTCGCGCGCGTGCAGGGCATGCGCGGCATCGCGTACCGCTGCGGCGCCGTCCTCGGCGCCCCGCTCGGCGGCCTCGCCGTCGCCGTCGGCGGCCCCGCCACGGCCTTCGGTGCCGCCGGTCTGCTCTTCGCGCTCTCCGTACCGCTGCTGTACGGGCTCCGCCTCCGCCCGCTGCCGACCGAGGACCGGGGCCGCCCCGGAACCGCCCTGCGCGACCTCGCCGACGGACTGCGCTATCTGCGCGGCCACCGCGTCCTCGGCCCACTCATGGTCGTCGTACTGCTCAGCGACCTCGGCTTCGTCGGCCCGCTCAACGTCGGCCTCGCCGTCCTGGCCGAGCAGCGCGGCTGGGGCGCCTCCGGCATCGGCTGGGTCCTCGCCGGCTTCGGTACGGGCGCGGGCGCGGCCTCGCTGCTCCTCACCGTGGCGGGACGCGTCCCGCGCGCGGGAGCCGTCAGCGGCTGGACCATGACCGTGGGAGCCGTCTCCATCGGCGCCCTCGCCTTCACACCGCTGCTGCCCGCGGCCGTCGCCGTCGCCGTGTCCATCGGCCTGCTCGCCGGACTCTCCGGCGCGCTGTGCAACGCACTCCTCCAGACCGAGTGCGACCCCGCCTACCTCGGCCGCGTCACCGCCGTCTCCGGCCTTTGCTCGCTCGGCCTCGCCCCGCTCAGCTTCCCGCTCACGGGCGCGGCGATCGAGCTGTGGGGCGTGGGCCCGGTGTACGTGGTCAGCGCGGCGGTCTGCGCCCTGTCCGGGATCTACAGCCTCGCGGTCACCGCCGTACGGCGGGCCGAGCTGCCCCGCTAGAGCGTGTCTCCTTGATGGGTTGATCAGTTGATCGGATGTGCCTGTCCGATTAGTGATCACTGATGCGATGGGGGACCGGATCGAGCCGCTGATGCCGGCCGATCCGGTCCGCGGTCGGCGGTGGGCAGATCACCGCCGAACCCTGGAGGCCATCGCCTGGAAGTACCGCACCTGCTCACCCTGGCGCGACCTGCCACAAGAGCTCGGACCCTTTCAGACCGCGCACAAACGCCTGATCAGATGGGCCATGGACGGCACCTGGGCACGGGTCCTCGCGGCGGTCCTTGCAGCGGCGGATGCCGATGACGACGTCGGCTGGACCGTCTCGGTGGACTCCACCGTCTGCCGGGCTCCCCCACATCCGGCGGGGGCAAGGAAAAAGGGGCGCCCGGCCGGTCCGAGCCCGAGGACCACGCGCTCGGACGTTCCCGCGGTTGATTGAGCACGAAGGTCCACTTGGCCAGTGACAGCCGGGCACGGCCTCTGTCCATCCACGTCACCGCGGGGCAGGCCGGTGACGCACCGGCCTTCGAGGCGGTCATGGCCGGAGTCCGGATCCCGCGGAGCGGACTCGGCAGGCCAAGAACCCGCCCTGCGGTCGTCCTTGCGGATCGCGCTTACTCTTCCCGCGCGATTCGTGGGGGCACCTCCGGCGACGCGGCATCCGTGCGGTCATCCCGCAGCCCGCCGACCAGATCGGCCATCGACTGCGGCGAGGTCGCGCCGGAGGCCGCCCGCCCGCCTTCGACGCCGAGACATATAAGGAGCGCAACGCCGTCGAGCGGTGCATCGCCCGGCTCAAGCAGTGGCGCGGCCTCGCCATGCGGACGGACAAGCCTGCCATTGCTTACCAGGCTGCCCTCCACCTCGCCGCCATTCTGATCTGGACCCGCAGTTGACGAAGCTGCAACGAAGTAGCTAGGAGGTGCCATCCTCCTCGGTGTTGGCGATCATCGTGCGCAGCACCTTGAGCGCGGCCACGTACTCCTCGTCGCTGATGCCCTTGTGGACCTCCGCGCGCAGCTCTGTAGCCAGTCCGCGCAGCCGGATTCTGGCAGCCTCGCCTGCATCGGTGAGGTGCAGGTTCTGTCCGGCGTCGATACTTAGCCAGCCGCGGTGGAGCAACTGGTCGATGACCCGAGGGATCTCGTGCTGTCCGCCCGCAAGGGGGGTCAGCTGGGTGATCACCTCTTCACGGCTGGGTGCCGTGGGGCCGCCAGTCACTCGGTTGAGTACCCAGTACTGCGGCTGGGTGACATCGATCCTGGCCATGGCGTCACGCAGACGCCGCGTCACAGTCTCGTGGACGAGGCCGGCCCAATAGCCGATGGGTTGGCTGGCCAACATGTCGTCTGTGGCGGCCGGATCAGCCGGCGCCTGGTCAGTGATGCTGCCGCTTAACGGTTTCATGATCACGACGCTACACGCCCGTTGTCTCCGTGGACACTGCCGACCGTTGGATCTCTGCCTCAAGCACTGCACGGCCTGGTGGGGCGCACCGAAAGGCTTGCCATCGCCACCGATTCACCCCATCTCGCCTGTGGTTCGTATCGCCTCCGTGCCGACCAATGAGACAGCTCCTAGCCCCTTGGATGGTTGGATCCGCAGGACCACCGATCCGCCGGACTCGTCGCTCCGCCCGCTTCAGATCCCCAGCTGCTTCGCCGTGTGCAGCCGCTCCACGGCCTCCGGCTCGCCGTCCAGCTCCACCTTGGCCGCGTCCTGGCGCCCGAAGAGGAACATCGTCAGCTCGCCCGGCTCCCCGGACACCGTCACCACCGGGGTGCCGCGGTGCGCCACCACCGTCTGGCCGTTCGGGCGGCGCAGCACGAGCCCCACCGGCGCCTTGCGGCCGAGCAGCCGGGCCGACTTCTCCAGACGGGACCACAGGGTGTCGGCGAAGACCGGGTCGAGCTCGCGCGGCGACCAGTCCGGCTGGGCCCGGCGCACGTCCTCCGCGTGGACGTAGAACTCGACGACGTTCGCCCCCTCGTCCACCTGCTTGATCGTGAACGGGGACAGCCGCGGCGGACCCGTACGGATGAGCTGGATCAGCTCCTCGTACGGCTTCCCGGCGAACTCCTCCTGCACCCGGTCGAGGCGCGCCTTCAGGGCGGGCACCGGCACGAGGGTGCCGGCCGCCGCGTCCGGGCGGCGCTCCCGCACCACCACATGGGCCGCCAGGTCCCGGGTCCGCCACCCCTCGCAGAGCGTCGGGGCGTCCGGACCGGCCGCCTCCAACAGATCGGCGAGCAGAAGCCGTTCACGCTTGGCATGGGTCGACATGGTCGCCAGCGTACGGCGATCTCCGCCGGTCCGCCCAGTGGACGCACCGCCGTACGCCCCCGGCGACCACGGCACAATGGCCCCATGAGCAGCACGCCGCCCCGGACACCCAGCGACCTCGACCCGGCCATCGCCGCCCGCCTCAGGCGCAGCCCCGACGGTCTGGTCCCCGCCATCGCCCAGCAGTACGACACCGGCGAGGTGCTCATGCTCGGCTGGATGGACGACGAGGCGCTCCACCGCACCCTCACCACCGGCCGCTGCACCTACTGGTCCCGCAGCCGCCAGGAGTACTGGGTCAAGGGCGACACCTCCGGCCACGTCCAGCACGTCAGGTCCGTCGCCCTCGACTGCGACGCCGACACCGTGCTCGTCAAGGTCGACCAGGTCGGCGCCGCCTGCCACACCGGCACCCGCACCTGCTTCGACACCGACGTCCTCCTCGCGGCCGAGTAGGGTCTGGCGCCATGGATCTCGAGACCTTCCGCAAGCTGGCGGCCGACCGCCGCGTCATCCCCGTCAGCCGCAGGCTCCTCGCGGACGGCGACACCCCGGTCGGGCTCTACCGCAAGCTCGCCGCCGAACGCCCCGGCACCTTCCTCCTCGAATCCGCGGAGAACGGCCGCAGCTGGTCCCGCTACTCCTTCATCGGCGTCCGCAGCGACGCCACCCTCACGGTGAAGGACGGCGAGGCGCACTGGCTGGGCACCCCGCCGGTCGGCGTCCCCGTCGACGGCGACCCGCTCGCCGCGCTGCGCGCCACCGTCGAGACCCTGCACACCCCGCGCGACCTGGCCTCCGGCATGCCCCCGTTCACCGGCGGCATGGTCGGCTACCTCGGTTACGACATCGTGCGCCGCCTGGAGCGCATCGGCGAGCACGGCCGCGACGACCTGAGGCTCCCCGAGCTCACCATGCTGCTCACCAGCGACCTCGCCGTCCTCGACCACTGGGACGGCACGGTCCTGCTGATCGCCAACGCGATCAACCACAACGACCTGGACACCGGCGTCGACGAGGCGTACGCGGACGCCGTGGCCCGCCTCGACGCGATGGAGGCCGACCTGGCCCGCCCGGTCGCGACCGTCCCCGCCGCGCTGCCCGCCTCCGAGCTGCCGGAGTTCTCGGCGCTGTGGGGCGGACCCGCCTACCAGGACGCCGTCGAGGACATCAAGGAGCGGATCCGGGCCGGCGAGGCCTTCCAGGTCGTGCCCTCGCAGCGCTTCGAGACCCCCTGCACCGCCTCCGCCCTCGACGTCTACCGGGTGCTGCGGGCCACCAACCCCTCCCCGTACATGTACCTGTTCCGCTTCGAGAACGGCTTCGACGTCGTCGGCTCCTCGCCCGAGGCCCTGGTCAAGGTCGAGGACGGGCACGCGATGCTCCACCCCATCGCCGGCACCCGGCACCGCGGCGCGACCCCGCAGGAGGACCACGACCTCGCCGAGGAACTGCTCGCCGACCCCAAGGAGCGCGCCGAGCACCTCATGCTCGTCGACCTCGGCCGCAACGACCTGGGCCGGGTCTGCGAACCGGGCTCCGTCGAGGTCGTCGACTTCATGTCGATCGAGCGCTACTCCCACGTGATGCACATCGTGTCCACCGTGACCGGCAAGGTCGCCGAGGGGAAGACCGCGTTCGACGTCCTCACCGCCTGCTTCCCGGCCGGCACCCTCTCCGGGGCGCCCAAGCCGCGCGCGATGCAGATCATCGAGGAGCTGGAACCCTCCCGGCGTGGCCTGTACGGCGGGTGCGTCGGCTACCTCGACTTCGCCGGCGACTCCGACACCGCCATCGCCATCCGTACGGCGCTGCTGCGGGACGGCACGGCGTACGTGCAGGCGGGAGCCGGTGTCGTCGCCGACTCCGACCCGATCGCCGAGGACAACGAGTGCCGCAACAAGGCCGCGGCCGTCCTCCGGGCCGTCCACACGGCCAACCGGATGACCGCCGGCTGACGGGCCCGGAATTGGGCGGTGACCGCCGGCTGACGGGTCGGGACCGAGACGGGTGAGCGTCGGCTGACGGGTCGGGACCCGGGCGGGTGAGCGCGGGCTGACGGGCCCGGCCGTGGGCGCGTGGGTCGGCCCCGACCCGGGTCGGGGCCGTGGGGCCGGTGGGACGCCGCGACCGGGATGACCGGTTCGTCAGGCCGTAGGGGATAGTGGGGTACGTGAGTGCCGTACCCGTACCCCAGCCCCGAGCCGCCCGACCGGGCGGCGCCGCCCCCTCCGGCGCCCGCCGCAGCCTGGCCGCGGCCCTGCTGCTCGGCGCCCTCGGAGCCGCCGTCGTACTGCTCTCCGCCGGCCAGATCTGGGCCGAGGGCACCGCGTCCGTCGGCGGCGGCACCGTCCCGGTGGAGGCCGACGGCGGCGCCGTCACCGGCGTGCCGACCGCCCTCGCGATCGTCGGCCTCGCCGCGCTCGTCGCCGTCTTCGCCGTCCGCCGCGCCGGCCGCACCCTGGTCGCCGCCCTCCTCGCCCTGAGCGGCGCCGGAGCGGCCCTCGCCGCGGTCCTCGGCGCCTCCGACCGTGCCGCCCTGAACGCCGAGGCCGCCCGGATCAGCGGCAACACCGCCGCCGTGGTCGGCGGCCTCAGCCACACCGTCTGGCCGTACGTCACCGCCGCCGGCGCGGTCCTCATCCTCGCCGCCGGCCTCTTCGCCCTCCGCTTCGGCAAGACCTGGCCGGCCATGGGCGGACGCTACGAACGCGCCGGCGCCCCCCGCGCCGCCCGCCGCCCCGCGGCCGTCGACCCCGACCGCCCCGAGGACCTGTGGAAGGCCCTCGACCGCGGCGAGGACCCGACCCACGGGTAGCCGGCCCCCGTGCCCGGTCGCGACGCGTGACCGTTCGGGCACCCCGACTCATCGCCGCGCCCCCATGTGCGGAAGAATGAGATGTCACCACCGCGCAACATCAACGAGGAGCAACTCATGGCGGGCAGCGCCCACGGACACACCCCGGCCGCCTGGACCGGTGTCATCATCTCCTTCATCGGCTTCTGCATCGCCGGCGTCTTCATGGTGGCGGCCAACGTGCCCGGTTTCTGGGCCGGCATCGGCGTCATCCTCCTCGGCGGTGTCGTCGGCGGTGCGATGAAGATCGCGGGCCTCGGCATGCCGAAGGAATCGGCCGACGTCGCCGCCGCCCGCGAGGCCGCCACGGCCAGGGCCCTCGAGAGGACCGGCGCCTGACACCCCCGCGTCACTCCGAAGGCGCAGCCCCGCGAGGCGGGGCTGCGCCTTCGCGCGTCAGGGGCGAGAATCACCGGGTGGATGCACAGCCGAGGGCGCGACAGACGACAGGTCCGGTGACGAGCGCGCGGGCCTCGGGGGTGGCTGGGGCCGATGCGGCCTCTGCCGGCTCTGGGGCGGCTGTGGCCCGTGAAGCGGCCGGGGCTGCTGCGGTCCGTGAGACGGCCGGGGCTGCTGCGGGCACTGGGACAGAGGCGGGCTCTGGGGCCCATGCGACCGCTGCGGCGACTGCGGGCTTTGGGGCGGCCGGGGCTGCTGCGGGGTCTGCGGGCTCCGCGACTCCCGGGGCAGGTGCGAGCCCTGCCGCTCCGGTGGCCTCCGGGACCTGGGAGACCTCCGAGACCCCGGGGACCGGCGGGGCTGCCGGGACCCCCGCCCCCGCCGCGCCCTGGGCCGCCCCCGCCGGCCCGTACCCGCCCCCGCCGCCCCGACCGCTCGCCCGGCGGCTGCTCGCCCCGCTGGGCGCCCTCGCCGGGGTCGCCGCCGCCTTCGCGTACGTCGGGACCGTCGACCCCAACGAGCCCGGCCACTACCCCGTCTGCCCCCTGCTGCGCTTCACCGGTGTCTACTGCCCCGGCTGCGGCGGGCTGCGCAGCGCCCACGCCTTCGTGCACGGCGACCTCGCGGCCGCCCTCGGGGCGAACGCGCTCGCCGTCGTCGGCTACGGGGTCTTCGCGGCCGTCATGGTCCTCTGGCTGGTTCGCGCCGTCCGCGGTCTCCCCATGCGGTTCGCGATCACCCCGGCCTGGTGGTGGGGGATCGGCGCCGTGCTGGCCCTTTTCACCCTCGTACGCAACCTTCCGTTCGGCGCCGCGCTCGCCCCCTGACCTGCCCGTAAGTCCCAGCAGATGGGACGCGGCCCCAACCGATGCGGGTCCGGGGCCCACCTGCGGATACCATCGACATGGCTGAACAACACCGTCACCAGTCCCGGAAGGGGGCCTCTCGCGTGAGTGTGCTCGACGAGATCATCGAAGGCGTGCGCGCCGACCTCGCAGAGCGGCAGGCGCGGGTCTCCCTCGACGAGCTCAAGGAGCGCGCCGCCAAGGCCCCGCAGGCCAAGGACGGCGTCGCCGCACTCCGCGGCGACGGAGTCAAGGTGATCTGCGAGGTCAAGCGCTCCAGCCCGTCCAAGGGCGCGCTCGCCGCCATCGCCGACCCGGCCGGCCTCGCCGCCGACTACGAGGCGGGCGGTGCCGCCGTCATCTCCGTCCTCACCGAGCAGCGCCGCTTCGGCGGCTCGCTCGCCGACCTGGAGGCCGTCCGCGCCCGGGTCGACATCCCGGTCCTGCGCAAGGACTTCATCGTCACCGCGTACCAGCTCTGGGAGGCACGGGCGTACGGCGCGGACCTCGCGCTGCTCATCGTCGCCGCCCTGGAGCAGGAGGCCCTCGTCTCCCTCATCGAGCGGGCCCAGTCCATCGGCCTGACGCCGCTGGTCGAGGTCCACGACGAGGAAGAGGTCGAGCGGGCCGTCGAGGCGGGCGCGCGGGTCATCGGCGTCAACGCCCGCAACCTGAAGACCCTCCAGGTGGACCGCTCCACCTTCGAGCGCGTCGCCCCCGAGATCCCGGCCGGCATCGTCAAGATCGCCGAGTCCGGCATCCGCGGCCCGCACGACCTGATCGCCTACGCCAACGCCGGGGCCGACGCGGTCCTGGTCGGCGAGTCGCTGGTCACCGGCCGCGACCCCAAGGCCGCCGTCGCCGACCTCGTCGCCGCCGGTGCCCACCCGGCCCTCCGTCACGGTCGGAGCTGACCGCACCATGCCCATCGCCGCCCGCCTCGCCCGTGGCTGCCGCCCCCGCGGCTGCCGCGCGCCGGCGCGCCGGGTGCACGGGCGCCGCGTGCGGTACGTGATCGGCGACGAGCCGGGCCAGGTCAACGGCATGCGATGGCGCCCCCGCCGAGCGCGCGTCTCCTGACGACTACCTGACCCGCCCCCGCGCGGGCCCGCGCCCAGCCCTGTTGCGGGCCGTCGCCCCGCTGGGGCGGTGCCCCTCCCACCCTCGTGGTGGGCATTCGTTCCTCCCCCGGACTGCGTCCGGGGGCACCCCCAGGCGGAACGGGTGGGCACAACGGAGGGTGCCCCTTGCCGGGCCTGGGCTCTCGTGCCTGGACCCGCACCGCGAGAGCGCCGCGCTCTCGCGGTGCGGGCAGGAACAGGTGCGGAACGTGCCCACAACGAGGGGGCAGGCGGGCACGGCCCGCACGGGGCACCGCCCCGCACGGGGCGAGTCCGCACAGGGGCCGAAGAGTCGCGCGCATACCGTCACCTTCAACCGCACGCGTACACCGGGGCACCCCGCCCCGCGAGGAGCAACCGCATGTCCAGCGAGTTCTTCATTCCCGACCCGGAGGGTCAGGTCCCGTCGTCCGAGGGCTACTTCGGCGCGTACGGCGGCAAGTTCATCCCGGAGGCGCTCGTCGCCGCCGTCGACGAGGTCGCCGTGGAGTACGACAAGGCCAAGAGCGACCCCGAGTTCGCTCGCGAGCTGAACGACCTGATGGTCCACTACACCGGCCGGCCCAGCGCCCTCACCGAGGTGCCCCGGTTCGCCGAGCACGCCGGCGGCGCCCGGGTCTTCCTCAAGCGGGAGGACCTCAACCACACCGGCTCGCACAAGATCAACAACGTGCTCGGTCAGGCCCTGCTCACCAAGCGCATGGGCAAGACCCGCGTCATCGCCGAGACCGGTGCCGGTCAGCACGGCGTCGCCACCGCGACCGCCTGCGCGCTCTTCGGGCTCGACTGCACCATCTACATGGGCGAGATCGACACCCAGCGCCAGGCCCTCAACGTGGCCCGCATGCGCATGCTCGGCGCCGAGGTCGTCGCCGTGAAGTCCGGCAGCCGCACCCTCAAGGACGCCATCAACGAGGCCTTCCGCGACTGGGTCGCCAACGTCGACCGCACGCACTACCTCTTCGGCACCGTCGCGGGCCCGCACCCCTTCCCCGCCATGGTCCGCGACTTCCACCGGGTCATCGGCGTCGAGGCCCGCCGGCAGATCCTGGAGCGCGCCGGCCGCCTCCCCGACGCGGCCGTCGCCTGCGTCGGCGGCGGATCCAACGCCATCGGCCTCTTCCACGCCTTCATCCCGGACGCGTCCGTCCGGCTGATCGGCTGCGAACCGGCCGGCCACGGCGTCGAGACCGGTGAGCACGCCGCCACCCTCACCGCAGGCGAGCCCGGCATCCTCCACGGCTCCCGCAGCTACGTCCTGCAGGACGACGAGGGCCAGATCACCGAGCCGTACTCGATCTCGGCCGGACTCGACTACCCCGGCATCGGCCCCGAGCACGCCTACCTCAAGGACAGCGGCCGCGGCGAGTACCGGGCCGTCACCGACGACGCCGCCATGCAGGCCCTGCGCCTGCTCTCCCGTACCGAGGGCATCATCCCGGCCATCGAGTCCGCCCACGCCCTCGCGGGCGCCCTGGAGGTCGGCAAGGAGCTCGGCCCGGACGGGCTGATCGTCGTCAACCTCTCCGGACGCGGCGACAAGGACATGGACACCGCCGCCCGCTACTTCGGGCTGTACGACACCGACGCCGAGGTGACCGCCGACCAGGCCGGCACCGCGGAGATCGCGGGGGACGCCAAGTGACCGGCAACATCCAGCTGCTCAGCGACACCCTGGCCAAGGCGAAGGCCGAGAACCGGGCGGCGCTCATCGCCTATCTCCCGGCCGGCTTCCCGACCGTGGACGGCGGCATCGCCGCCGTCAAGGCGGTCTTCGACGGCGGCGCCGACATCGTCGAGGTCGGCCTGCCGCACAGCGACCCGGTCCTCGACGGGCCGGTCATCCAGACCGCCGACGACATCGCCCTGCGCGGCGGCGTCAAGATCGCCGACGTGATGCGCACGGTGAAGGAGGCCCACGAGGCCACCGGCAAGCCGGTCCTCGTGATGACCTACTGGAACCCCATCGACCGCTACGGCGTCGAGCGCTTCACCGAGGAGCTCGCCGCGGCCGGCGGCGCCGGCTGCATCCTGCCCGACCTGCCGGTCCAGGAGTCCGCCCTCTGGCGGGAGCACGCCGACAAGCGCGGTCTCGCCACCGTCTTCGTCGTCGCCCCCAGCAGCAAGGACGAGCGCCTCGCCACCATCACCGCGGCCGGCTCCGGCTTCGTCTACGCCGCCTCGCTCATGGGCGTCACCGGCACCCGCGAGTCGGTCGGCGAGCAGGCCGCGGACCTCGTCCGCCGCACCCGGGCCGCCGGCGGCCTGCCCGTCTGCGTCGGCCTCGGCGTCTCCAACGCCGAGCAGGCCAAGGAGGTGGCCGGCTTCGCCGACGGCGTCATCGTCGGCTCCGCCTTCGTCAAGCGGATCCTCGACGCCGACGGCGACGAGAGCGCCGCGCTCGGCGCCGTAAGGGAACTGGCGACCGAACTGGCCGAGGGCGTCCGCCGCACCCCGTAACCCATACGGGTGGATTCCGGACCGGGGAGGCGCGTACGTGCCTCCCCGGTTCGTTGCTGTGGGCGTGAGCGAGAAGAACCGAGACGGTAGTAGCCGGAGCGCGCGGGAGCGCCTCCAACAGCAGCGCGAGCGCGAGAAGGCCCGCGAGAAGCAGCGACGCGTCCTCATCGTGTCGGCGGCGGTCGTCGGCGTCCTCGGCCTGGCCGCGGTCGTCGGTGTGATCGCCGCCAACACCGGGGGCAAGGGCAGCTCCGACAAGGCGGGCCCGGTCGTCCCACCGGCCGGCGCGATCGGCGGCGACAAGCCCGCCATCCTGACCGGCAAGGCGGACGCCCCGTCCACCCTCGCCATCTGGGAGGACTTCCGCTGCCCGGCCTGCGCCTCCTTCGAGAACGCCTTCCGGGACACCATCCACGAGCTGGAGGCGGCCGGCGCGGTCAAGACCGAGTACCACCTCGCGACCCTCATCGACCGGAACATGGGCGGGAGCGGCTCCCTGCGCGCCGCCAACGCCGCCGCCTGCGCCCAGGACGCCGGGAAGTTCACCGCGTACCACGACGTGCTCTACATCAACCAGCCGCAGGAGACGGACGACGCCTTCGCCGAGAACGACAAGCTCATCGAGCTGGCCAAGAAGGTCCCCGGCCTCGACACGCCCGGCTTCCGCAGCTGTGTTGAGGACGGCACCCACGACAGCTGGGTGGACAAGTCGAACGAGGCCTTCCGCAAGAGCGACTTCCGCGGCACGCCGTCCGTGCTGCTCAACGGCGAATCGATCTTCCCGACGAAGGGCGACGAGCAGATCTCCCCGGAGAACCTGAAGAAGTGGGTCGCCGAGGCCAACAAGGGCAAGAAGCCGGGCACCGCCTCCCCGGCCGCCGGCGCCGGTCCGTCGCGGTAGCTCCGCCTCGGCGCCGGTGCTCCGCGGTGGCTCCGTCCCGGGTCCTGTCCTCCGCGGTGGCTCCGTCCCGGTGGCTTCCGTCCCGGGAGTTACGGAGAAGTTGCCGGGCTGGCTGCCGTACGGCCCGCCCGGCAGGGTAGCGTCGGTCCTGCCATGGACCTTGCCTACATTCCCAGCCCGTCGACCGGCGTGATCCACCTCGGACCGATCCCGCTGCGCGGCTATGCCTTCTGCATCATCCTCGGTGTCTTCGTCGCCGTCTGGCTCGGCAACAAGCGCTGGATCGCCCGGGGCGGCACCGCCGGCACCGTCGCCGACATCGCCGTCTGGGCGGTGCCGTTCGGCCTCGTCGGCGGCCGGCTCTACCACGTGATCACCGACTACCAGCTGTACTTCAGCGAGGGTGAGAACTGGGTCGACGCCTTCAAGATCTGGGAGGGCGGCCTCGGCATCTGGGGCGCCATCGCGCTCGGCGCCGTCGGCGCCTGGATCGGCTGCCGCCGCCGCGGCATCCCGCTCCCGGCGTACGCGGACGCCATCGCGCCCGGCATCGCCCTCGCCCAGGCCATCGGCCGCTGGGGCAACTGGTTCAACCAGGAGCTGTACGGCAAGCCGACCGACCTGCCGTGGGGCCTGGAGATCAGCGCCGGGGCCAACCGGGTGGCGGGCGTCTACCACCCGACCTTCCTCTACGAGTCGCTGTGGTGCATCGGCGTCGCGCTCCTCGTCATCTGGGCCGACCGCCGCTTCACGCTGGGCCACGGCCGGGCCTTCGCCCTCTACGTCGCCGCGTACTGCGCGGGCCGCGGCTGGATCGAGTACATGCGGGTCGACGAGGCCCACCACATCCTCGGCCTGCGGCTGAACGTGTGGACCGCGATCGTCGTCTTCCTGCTCGCCGTCACGTACATCGTGATCTCGGCGAAGACGCGTCCGGGCCGCGAGGAGATCGTGGAGCCGAAGAAGACGGCCGGCTCGGGCGAGAAGTCCCCCGAGGGCGGGACCGACGGCGAGCCGGGCGACACCGACGAGGCCGGTGCGGCCGGTGCGACCGCCGAGGACGCGACTCCGGCCGACGAGGTCCCGGTCACGCTCACCAAGGACGAGGGCACGGTCGAGGCCAAGGCCACGGTCGAGGAGAAGGACAAGGACGGTGCCGGCAACGGTGCCGGCGGGCGCTGATCCCGTACGACACGCACGGCGGAGGGCCGCCGGGACCACGGGTCCCGGCGGCCCTCCGCCGTTTCCTCCGCTCAGGCCCGGCGGGCGGCGAGGGCCAGGACGCGGCGGGCGCCGGTGACGACCGCCGGGTCGACGAAACGGCCGTCGGGAAGGGTGAGGGCGCCCTCCTGGGTCTCCGCCGCCTTGACGACCTCCTCGGCGGCGGCGATCTCGTCGGCGGTGGGGAGGTAGGCCCGCTCGATGACCGGGAGCTGGCGGGGATGGATGGCGGCCCGGCCCAGGAAGCCCATGGCACGGCCCCGGGCGCATCCCTCGGCGAGGGCGTCGAGGTCGCGGACGTCCGGGTGCACGGACTGGACCGGGGGCGGCAGGCCGGCGGCCCGGGCGGCGACCACGACCCGGCTGCGCGGCCAGTCGAGGCCGCGGTCCTCGCGGACGCCCAGGTCGGCGCCGAGGTCGGCCTCGCCGAGGGCGAGGCCGTGGACGGAGGGGTGGGCGGTGGCGATGGCGTAGGCGTGCTCCACGGCCAGGGCGTTCTCAAGGAGCGGATAGAGCGGCAGGCCCCGGGAGAGCTCGGCGATCCGGCCGATGTCAGTGGCGTGTGTCACCTTGGGAACACGGAGAGCGACGAGTCCGGGGAGGGATGCCAGGTAGGGGATGTCGCGGGGTGCGTGGATGCGGACGTGGACCGGTACGGGCTGGGGGTCGGCGAGCAGTTCGGCGGTGGCGGCCAGGGCGTAGGCCCTGCGGTCCGGGGCCACCGCGTCCTCCAGGTCGACGATGACGACGTCGGCCCCGGAGACGAGCGCCTTCCGCACGACCTCGGGGCGGTCGCCGGGGGCGTAGAGCCAGGTCAGGGGAGGGGCGGCGGCCGGGTTCATACGGCTCCTTCGGCGCGGAGGGTGTCGATCTCGGCGGCGCTCAGGCCGAGCTCGGTGAGGAGTTCGGTGGTGTCGGCGCCGTGCGGGCGGCCGGCCCAGCGGATGCCGCCGGGGGTGCCGGAGAGCCGGAAGAGCACGTTCTGCATCCGGATCGGGCCGAGCTCGGGGTCGGGGACCTCGGTGACGGTGCCGAGGGCCTGGAACTGGGGGTCGGCGAGGACGTCCCGGACGTCGTAGACGGGGGCGACGGCGGCCTCCGCCTTCTCGAAGGCGGCCATGACCTCGTCGCGGGTGCGGCGGGCGATCCAGGAGCCGACCGCCTCGTCGAGGACGTCCGCGTGCGCGGCCCGGCCGGTGCCGTCGGCGAACCAGGGTTCGTCGATCAGCTCCGGGCGGCCGACCAGCCGCAGCACGCGTTCGGCGATCGACTGGGCGGAGGTGGAGACGGCGACCCAGGAGCCGTCGGCGGTGCGGTAGGTGTTGCGGGGGGCGTTGTTGCGGGAGCGGTTGCCGGTGCGCGGCTGGACGTAGCCGAGCTGGTCGTACCAGAGGGGGTGGGGGCCGATGACGGAGAGCATCGGTTCGATGATGGCCATGTCGACGACCTGGCCCTGGCCGGTGGTGTGCCTCGCGGTGAGCGCGGTCATCACGGCGTACGCGGTGGCGAGGGCGGCGACGGAGTCGGCGAGGCCGAAGGGGGGCAGGGTCGGCGGGCCGTCCGGCTCGCCGGTGATCGCGGCGAAGCCGCTCATGGCCTCGGCGAGGGTGCCGAAGCCGGGGCGGTGGGAGTACGGGCCGAACTGGCCGAAGCCGGTGACCCGGGCCAGGACCAGGCGCGGGTTGACGGTGGAGAGCTCCTCCCAGCCGAGGCCCCAGCGTTCCAGGGTGCCGGGGCGGAAGTTCTCCACGATGACGTCGGCGTCGGCGGCGAGCCGCAGCAGGGTGTCGCGGCCGCCGGGGGTGGACAGGTCGAGGGTCATGGTCCGCTTGTTGCGGCCGAGGACCTTCCACCACAGGCCGACGCCGTCCTTGGCGGGGCCGTGGCCGCGCGAGGGGTCGGGCTTGTGGGGGTGCTCGATCTTGACGACGTCAGCGCCGAAGTCACCGAGCATCATCGCGGCGAGCGGGCCGGCGAAGAGGGTGGCGAGATCGAGGACGCGCAGTCCGTGCAGGGGCGCGGTGGCGGGCGCGGGGGTGCTCATACGCGGTGGCCCTCCAGGTCCGCGGCGGCGGCGTCGATCTCGGCGCGGTACGGCATGGAGGTGGACGCGCCCTCGCGCTGGACCGAGAGGGCGGCGGCGGCCGACGCCCAGGCGAGGGCCTCCGGGGCGGGCCGGCCCTCGGTGAGGGCCACGGCCAGCGCTCCCACGAAGGTGTCGCCCGCCGCGGTGGTGTCGACGGCCCGGACGGGGGGTGCGGGCACGGTCACCGGATCGGTGCCGCGGGCGGCGTAGAGGCAGCCGGCGGCCCCGAGGGTCACGACCACCTCGGGCACGTCGGCGAGCAGGGAGCGGGCGGCGGCGAGCGGGTCGGTGTGGCCGGTGAGGGCGGCGGCCTCGTGCTCGTTGGGCACCAACAGGTCGGTGACGGAGAGGAGTTCGGTCGGCAGGGCGCGGGCCGGGGCGGGAGTGAGGACGGTGCGGACGCCCCGTTCGCGGGCGGCGCGGGCGCCTTCGGCGACCACGGAGAGGGGGAGTTCGAGCTGGAGGAGCAGGGCGTCGGCGGTGGCGATCAGCGCCTCGTCGCCGTGGGTGAGGGAGGTGACGGTGCCGTTGGCGCCGGGGATGACGACGATCGCGTTGCCGCCCTCGTCGTCGACGACGATGTGGGCGGTTCCGGAGGGGCCTTCGACGGTGCGCAGCAGATCGGTGTCGACGCCGCTGTGTTCGAGTGCCGCGCGGAGCCGCAGGCCGAAGTCGTCGGCGCCGACCGCGCCGATCATCGAGACCTCCGCGCCCGCGCGGGCGGCGGCGACGGCCTGGTTGGCGCCCTTGCCGCCGGGCACGGTGCGGAACTCGCGGCCGGTGACGGTCTCTCCGCGGCTGGGGGCCTTGGCCACGTAGGCCACGAGATCCATGTTCGTGCTGCCGAGCACGACGATGCTGGTCATGGGCGTACTGCCTCCGAGTGCGTCAGTGCGGCCAGGGTGTCGAAGCCGATGCCGTCGAAGGACGGCACCGAGGTCGAGAGGCGGTTCTTGAGGGGGGAGGTCCAGCGCGCGGGCAGCCGGTCGGGCCGGCCGGCGAGCAGGCCCGCGACCGAACCGGCTGTGGCGCCGTTGGAGTCGGTGTCCCAGCCGCCGGAGACGGCCGCGCAGACGGAGCGGGTGAAGTCGCCGTCGGCGTGGGTGAGGGCGGCGGCGAGGAGGGCGGCGTTGGGCACGGCATGGACCCAGTGATACCCGCCGAACCGGGCGTGGAGCCGGTCCACCACGGTGTCGAAGTCCGAGCCGGTGCGGGCGGCCGTGATGCCTTCCCGTACGGCGCGGGCGAGCCGTGACTCCGGCGGGACGACGGACAGTCCGGCCGCCAGGGCCCGGTGGACGTCGGCGGTGCCGCCGGCGGCGGTGGCGAGGGTGGCGGCGGCGAACATGGCGCCGTACACGCCGTTGCCGGTGTGGGTGAGCACCGCGTCCCGGTGGGCCTGCCGGGCGGCGGCGGCCGGATTGCCGGGATGGGTCCAGCCGTGGACGTCGGCGCGGATCTGGGCGCCGATCCACTCGCGGAAGGGGTTGCGGCGGGTGGCGGTGTGGGGTGGTTCGACGCCGTCGAGGAGGTTGCGGTAGGCGATCCGTTCGGCGGTGAAGGTGCGGCCGGCGGGCAGTTCGTCGAGCCAGAGCCGGGCGAGGTCGGCGGTGGTGAAGTCGCGGCCGTGGCGCTGGAGGAGCAGGAGGCCGAGGAGGGGGTGGTTGAGGTCGTCGTCCTCGGGCATGCCGTCGATGTTCTCGGCGAGGGAGGTGGCGGCGGAACGGCGGTTCCAGGGGTGGGTGGCGAGGAGGTCGCCGGGCACGCCGCGGGCCGTGAACCAGTCGGCGAGGGGCCAGTTGCCGGTGGCGCGGGCGAGCGCGCGGATGGCGGGCAGGGGAAGTTTCTCCACGGGCTTGCCGAGGAGGCAGCCTGCGGCGCGGCCCAGCCAGGCGGCGTGCAGCCGGTCCCGCAGGGCCTCGTCGTCCGCCGTCGCTCTCGTCGGGGCGGGCGGTTCGTCCGGCCAGTCGGGGCAGGCCGCGATGATGGCGGCGAGGTCGGTGGGCTCCCGGGCGGCCAGGGGAGAGGGCAGTTCGGCGAGGGCGTCCAGGATCTCCTCGGCGAGCGGCCGCAGTTCGGGGCGCGCGACCGGGGAGGCTCCGGCGGCCGGGGGCGCGGGGTGGCCGCCGGCCGCGTACCAGCGGGCGGCGAGGGCCCGGGCGTCCCGGCCGTCCTCGTCGGCCTGCCGCAGTTCGTGCCCCACCAGGTCCTCGGGCTGGACCCAGGTGAGGCGGAGGGGCCGGGCGACGGCGGGGTCGGTTCGGCCGCCGGCATGGGGGGCGGCGTGCGGCGCGGGCGTCGGGGTGCTCGGTGCGGGGGCGGCGGGGGTCATCGGGAGGTGCCGCCGGTCAGGGCCGCGTAGGCGGACGCGTGGGCCTCGCGGCGGCGGACGTCGCGCAGGAAGACCTCGTGGGTCACCCGGGCGAGGGCGGCCGCCGGGGCGTGCAGGTCGAGGCGGCTGGCCTCGGCGACCTGTTTCGCCCACTCCGCGGGCACGGCGGACTCGCCGTGGAGGGCGCCGCTGATCGCGCCCGCCATGGTGGCGATGGAGTCGCAGTCGCGGCCGTAGTTGACCGCGCCCAGGACCGTACGGCGGTAGTCGCCCTCGCCGACCAGGAGCATGCCGAGGGCGATCGGCAGTTCCTCGATCGCGTGGAGGCGGGAGGGGCGGCGGGCGTCGAGGGAGGGCCTGCGGTAGTCGGGGCCGACCGAGTCGAAGGGGGCGACGGCCCGGCGCAGCGGGGCGAGCGCCGTCTCGAAGTCGCGGTGCGCGGCGGCCGTTTCGGCGACCGCCTCGATCGCCGCCCGGGTGCCGTCCTTCGCCAGCGACAGGGCCGCCTCGACGACCGATCCGGGCGTCGCGCCCGGCACGCAGGCCGCCGCCACCGCCGCCGCGAAGACGCCCGCGGCCTCGCGCCCGTAGGAGGACTGGTGGGCGCCCGCGATGTCGAGGGCCTCGGCGTAGGCGGCGGGCGGGTTGGCCGCGTTGACCAGGCCGACCGGGGCCATGTACATGGCCGCGCCGCAGTTCACGATGTTCCCGGTGCCGGCCTCGCGCGGGTCGGCGTGGCCGTAGTGGAGCCGGGTCACGATCCACTTCTCGGCGAGGAAGATCCGCTGGAGGGGAAGGGCCTCGGCCTCCAGTTCGGGGATCCAGACGGTGCGGTCCATGAGTTCGGGGACGAGGTGCTCGGCGACCGCGTAGGCGTCGAGGTGGTCGCGGACCTTCTCGTACACCCTGATGAGGGCGTGGGTCATCAGGGTGTCGTCGGTGACGTGCCCGTCGCCCTTGTGGTACGGGGCGATGGGGCGGGCGGTGCGCCAGTCCGTGCCGTTCCAGGGGCCGACGATGCCGGTGACGCGGCCGCCGTGGCGTTCGACGATCTGCTCCGGGGTGTAGCCCTCGACGGGGCCGCCGAGGGCGTCGCCCACGGCGGCCCCGAGGAGACTGCCGGTGATCCGGTCATCCAGAGAGGGGATGCTTTGGTGGGTCATGCCGGAATTGTCCACCCGGAGTGGTCGGTTCCGTGGCTGCGAGCAGACCGGCGAGTTCCACGAGGTCCGAGCCCGCGAGCCGGGGCAGCGCACAGCCCGCGAGCGTGCGGCACGCCTCCCGCCAGGTCGCCGGGATCGCGCTGCCGCCCGTCAGCGCGCCGGTGAGCGCGCCCGCGAGCGCGGGCGCCGAGTCGGCGACCCGGGACAGGCAGGCCGCGGCCGGTACCGCCGCGGCCACCTGCCCGCGCGCGGCGAGTGCCAGCGCGAGGGCGACCGGGACCGTCTCGGCGGCGGCGATGCCGTAGCTGTAGACGTGGTCCACGATCTGGTGCTCCAGGAGCGGTACGAGTTCGAAGGCCGAGCCGGCGGTGTGGGCCAGCTTCACCGCGTACCGGCCGTTGCGGCCGATCTCGGTGGCGGAGGGCAACTGGTCGAGCGCCGCCTCCACCGCCTCCTCCGGCGAGGCACCGCCGAGGGCGGCGGCGACCGCCGCCGCCATCGCACGGGCGCCGTGCACGCCGTCGCCGTCCTGCGTGTACCGGGCGTCGAAGTCGGCCAGTTCGGCGGCCGCGACGGGATCGCCCGGGTGGGCGAGGGCCAGTACGGCGGAGCGCACGCAGGCGGCGTCGTCGAAGTAGTGCGGGTTGTCGTGCCCGGTCGCCGGCGGGCGCAGCCCGGTGGCGAGGTTGCCGAGCCCGGCCCGCACCGAGATCCGCGCCCGCAGCGGCAGCACGGCCGACTCCACCTCGGGCGCGCGCTCGGCCGCGGCGGCGACCTGTCCGGCGAGCGAGTTCCACGCGAGGTCGACGGCCGCGCGCAGCCGGCGCTCCGGGGCGAGGCCACGGAACAGCGGACCCTGCGCGGCGAGCAGCGCCTCGGCGGTGAACACCGCCCACTCGGCGTCGTCGGAGGGCCCGAGCCGCAGCGGCTCGGGCGGCTGGTTGAGGGCGATGGGGACGGGCAGGGTCGTCGTCGCGTTCTGCTCGGCGAAGGTGTCCAGCTCCCGGGTGAGCCGCCGGGTCCACTCGGGCATCCGCGCGGCCCGGTGCCGTGCCGCGGGCCACCCGGCGGCATCCCCCGCCGCCAGCCCCAGGAGGACTCCTTCGATCCGGTCCCGCCTCCCGGCACGTGGGGCGGCGCCGGGCACGGGCCCCTCGTGAGCGCCCGCCCTGTGTCGGGCACCCGGGCCCGGGGCCGTGCCGTCGGAGGTCGTCGTCGCGGTCTTCGCCCACTCGTCCCGGCCCGCCGGGGGACGGCCCGAGGCAGCCGTGTCGGTGGCCGTCGAGGCGTGCCTCTCCCTGCCGGGGGCGGCGGGGCGCGGGGCGTCCTCCACCGTCGTCATGTCGGCGCTCATGCCGGGTCCTCCTCCGGGGTCAGCAGGTCCGCGATGTCCAGGACGTGGTAGCCGCGCATGGAGGGGAGGCAGCTGCCGGCGACCGGGGGGATGGCCGCGGACCATTCCTCCGGGATCGCGGCGGCGCCGCCCAGTGCGCCCGCCAGGGCGCCCGCCACGGCGGCGGTCGTGTCGGCGTCGCGCCCCATGTTGACGGCGGTGAGGACCGAGGTGCGGAAGTCGCCGCGGGCCGCGGCGAAGGCGCCGAAGGCGAGGGCGACCGCCTCGGGGGCCAGGTCGGTCCACGGGTAGCCGCCGATGACGACGGCCGAGCGGACCGTGCGCTCGCGGGTCAGCGGGTCGGGCTGGATCCGCTGGGCCGCCACCACCGCGCGCCGCATGGAGCGGGCCGTCCAGGAGTCCATCGGCACGACGGACAGGGCGGCCGCGATCACCGAGGTCACCGAGGCGCCGGTCATCGCCGCCGCCACGCCCGCCGCGACGGCCTGGCCGCCGTAGATGCCCTCGCCCTCGTGGCTGACCGTGCCGTCGATGGCGACCAGCCGGGCCGCCTCGGCGGGGCGGCCGGCGGCGAAGACGCCGAAGGGCGCGGCCCGCATCGCCAGGCCGTCGCTCCAGGCGTGCCGGTGCTGGGCGGAGATCGGCGCGGCCAGGCCACGGCGGAGGTTCTCCAGGGTGCCGCGCTCGGAGAAGCCGGCGCCCCGGAACGGGCCCTCGTCGAGGTCGGCGATCCAGTGGTGCCAGGCCCGTTCGACGTGGGCCACGGTGAGGGCGGAGCCGTGCCGGGCCAGGAGCAGGCCGGAGAAGATGGCGTACTCGGTGTCGTCCGTGCCCGCCGGACGGTCCGTCACGAAGCCCTCGATGCGGCCCCACCGGCGGCGGATCTCCGAGGGCCGCAGGTTCTCGGCGGGTGCGCCGAGCGCGTCGCCGACCGCGAGTCCGAGCAGGGCGCCCCGGGCGCGTTCGCGCACGCCCGTGACCGTCGTGCCACCCACCATCTCTCTCCCCTTTCGCGCTCCTCCCCATCTGTGCCACGCGGGGCGCCCGACCGCTCACCGAAACGTTTCTGTCACCCGCGTGACACCACGTCAGGGAGCAGCCGGCGAGCAGTTCGGTGAGGCGAACCATACGAAGGCGGGCCTTACTAAGTACGGCCTGCCTTGCTGGCGCGCCCCTTACATCGCGCGTATTTTCGAGTACGTCGGAAGGGGGCGGGCACGCCGAACCCGCAGGCGAGACAGGGGAGAAGCATGTCCATCATCGAAGCCGTCGCACCACTGCACGAGGCCCACCGCGACAACCACACCCACCGCGACGTCAACGGCGGCTGGCTGCGTCCCGCCGTCTTCGGCGCGATGGACGGACTCGTCTCCAACCTCGCGCTGATGACCGGCGTCGCCGGCGGTGCCGTCTCCTCGCAGACCATCGTGATCACCGGCCTCGCCGGCCTCGCGGCCGGTGCCTTCTCCATGGCGGCCGGCGAGTACACCTCCGTCGCCTCCCAGCGCGAACTCGTCCAGGCCGAACTCGACGTCGAGCGCCGCCAGTTGCGCAAGCATCCGATCGACGAGATGGAGGAGCTCGCCGCGCTCTACGTCTCCCGGGGCGTCGAGCCCGCGCTCGCCCGCGAGGTCGCCATGCAGCTGTCCCGCGACCCGGAGCAGGCCCTGGAGATCCACGCCCGCGAGGAGCTGGGCATCGACCCCGACGACCTGCCGTCGCCGATGGTCGCCGCCGTGTCGTCCTTCGGGTCGTTCGCGCTGGGTGCCCTGCTTCCCGTACTGCCGTATCTGCTCGGGGCGACCGCCCTGTGGCCGGCCGTGCTGCTCGCGCTGTTCGGGCTCTTCGCCTGCGGTGCGCTGGTGGCCCGGGTGACCGCCCGCAGCTGGTGGTTCAGCGGACTGCGCCAGCTCGTCCTCGGCGGTGCCGCGGCGGCCGTCACGTACGGGCTCGGCATGCTCTTCGGCGCGGCCCTCTAGCCCGGCCCCGTCAGGCGACGGCGCCCGGCGCCTGTGCCCTGCCTGGCCCTGTCGGGCGTCGGCGCCCGATGCGCGGCCCGCGCCCGGCCCCCCGCCCGTCCGGCGTCTGGCCCCGCCCGGCGCCCCGGCCCCGCCCCCGCGTCACCCGAAAGGCCCCCTGCACCCCAGGGGGCCTTTCCCTATGTCGCCGCGCCTCCGCCGTCGCTGTGACGTATCTCCCTGGGCGGATCCCGCCTTCCGGTGAGACACTATGCGCAGTGCCACATAACTAGCCGGTTACCCGGCGGTTTCGAATCCCTGACCACCGGGGATGAGGCATAAGCGCTCGCGGGCAATGAGGCTCGCTCCGCGCCGGGTCGCCGGAGAACCCGGAATCACCCCGGAATCCTCGATCCACCCCCTTACGGGAACGCCACCGTCCCCGTACCCCACAGCTGAAACAACACCACCACAACGTATCGGTGGTGTCCGCATGCTGGAATGAGCTATCCGCTTCCCGAGAAGCCAGCCATCATGTAACCTGCACGAAATTTCGCGGAGGGCCAACGTCGTCCCTCGGCTGCTGTATATGCCACGACGACGACGGGAGAGCCGATGCGTTCCGACGCCTGGTCGCCCATGGACGGTCGCCCCGCTCCGCAGGGGATGTACGACCCCCGTAACGAACACGACGCCTGTGGTGTCGGGTTCGTGGCCACCCTCACCGGTGTTGCCAGCCACACCCTGGTCGAGCAGGCGCTGACCGTACTGCGCAACCTCGAGCACCGCGGCGCCACCGGCTCCGAGCCCGACTCCGGAGACGGCGCCGGCATCCTGCTGCAGGTCCCGGACGCCTTCCTCCGCGAGGTCACCGACTTCCCGCTCCCCGCCGCCGGCTCCTACGCCGTGGGCATCGCCTTCCTCCCTGCCGACGGCTCCGCACAGGCCGTCTCGCAGATCGAGACGATCGCCCGCGAAGAAGGCCTGGACGTCCTCGGCTGGCGCGAGGTCCCCGTCGCCCCCGAGCTGCTCGGCGCCTCCGCCCGCGCCACCATGCCGGTCTTCCGCCAGCTCTTCGTCGCCGACGGCGCCGGGCAGGCCGCCGGCATCGCGCTCGACCGCAAGGCCTTCGTCCTGCGCAAGCGCGCCGAGCGCCAGGCCGGGACCTACTTCCCGTCGCTGTCCGCCCGCACCATCGTCTACAAGGGCATGCTGACCACCGGCCAGCTGGAGCCCTTCTTCCCGGACCTGTCGGACCGCCGCTGCGCCTCCGCCGTGGCCCTGGTCCACTCCCGGTTCTCCACCAACACCTTCCCGAGCTGGCCGCTGGCCCACCCGTACCGCTTCGTCGCCCACAACGGTGAGATCAACACCGTCAAGGGCAACCGGAACTGGATGACCGCCCGCGAGGCCCAGCTCGTCTCGGACGTCTTCGGCGAGGGCTCCCTGGAGCGGATCTTCCCGATCTGCACCCCCGACGCCTCCGACTCCGCCTCCTTCGACGAGGTCCTGGAGCTGCTCCACCTCGGCGGCCGCTCGCTGCCGCACGCCGTCCTGATGATGGTCCCCGAGGCGTGGGAGAACCACGACTCCATGGACCCGGCCCGGCGCGCCTTCTACCAGTACCACTCCACGATGATGGAGCCCTGGGACGGCCCGGCCTGCGTCACCTTCACCGACGGTACCCAGGTCGGCGCGGTCCTCGACCGCAACGGTCTGCGCCCCGGCCGCTACTGGGTCACCGACGAGGGCCTCGTCGTCCTCTCCTCCGAGGTCGGCGTCCTCGACATCGACCCCGCCAAGGTCGTCCGCAAGGGCCGCCTGCAGCCCGGCAAGATGTTCCTCGTCGACACCGCCGAGCACCGCATCATCGAGGACGACGAGATCAAGGCCGCCCTCGCCGCCGAGAAGCCCTACGCGCAGTGGCTGGAGACCGGCGAGATCGAGCTCTCCGACCTCCCCGAGCGCGAGCACATCGTGCACACCCACGCCTCGGTCACCCGCCGCCAGCAGACCTTCGGCTACACCGAGGAAGAGCTCCGCGTCATCCTCGCCCCGATGGCCCGCACCGGCGCCGAGCCGATCGGCTCCATGGGCACGGACTCGCCGATCGCGGCCCTGTCCGAGCGCCCCCGGCTGCTCTTCGACTACTTCACCCAGCTCTTCGCGCAGGTCACCAACCCGCCGCTGGACGCCATCCGCGAGGAGCTCGTCACCTCGCTGCGCTCCTCCCTCGGCCCCCAGGGCAACCTGCTCGACCCGACCGCCGCGTCCTGTCGCAGCGTCACCCTGCCCTTCCCGGTGATCGACAACGACGAGCTGGCCAAGCTCATCCACATCAACGCCGACGGCGACATGCCCGGCATGAAGGCCGTGACGCTCTCCGGCCTCTACCGGGTCTCCGGCGGCGGCGACGCGCTCGCCGCCCGCATCGAGGAGATCTGCGCCGAGGCCGACGCGGCGATCGAGGGCGGCGCCCGTCTGATCGTCCTGTCCGACCGGCACTCCGACGCCGAGCACGCGCCGATCCCGTCGCTGCTGCTCACCTCGGCCGTCCACCACCACCTCATCCGCACCAAGCAGCGCACCCAGGTGGGCCTGCTGGTCGAGGCCGGCGACGTCCGCGAGGTCCACCACGTGGCCCTCCTCATCGGCTACGGCGCCGCCGCCGTCAACCCGTACCTGGCCATGGAGACCGTCGAGGACCTGGTCCGCGCCGGCACCTTCATCACGGACATCGAGCCCGAGCAGGCCATCCGCAACCTGATCTACGCCCTCGGCAAGGGCGTCCTCAAGGTCATGTCCAAGATGGGCATCTCCACCGTCGCCTCCTACCGCGGCGCCCAGGTCTTCGAGGCCGTCGGCCTCGACACCGCCTTCGTGGAGAAGTACTTCAACGGCACCGCCACCAAGATCGGCGGCGCCGGGCTCGACGTCATCGCCAAGGAGGTCGCCGCCCGCCACGCCAAGGCGTACCCCGTCTCCGGCGTCGCCTCGGCGCACCGCGCCCTCGACATCGGCGGCGAGTACCAGTGGCGCCGCGAGGGCGAGCCGCACCTCTTTGACCCGGAGACCGTCTTCCGCCTCCAGCACGCCACGCGCTCGAAGCGGTACGACATCTTCAAGAAGTACACCGAGCGGGTCAACGAGCAGTCCGAGCGGCTGATGACGCTGCGCGGCCTGTTCGGCTTCAGCTCCGACCGCCCCTCGATCCCGATCGACGAGGTCGAGCCGGTCAGCGAGATCGTCAAGCGCTTCTCCACCGGCGCCATGTCGTACGGCTCCATCTCCCAGGAGGCGCACGAGACCCTCGCCATCGCCATGAACCAGCTGGGCGGCAAGTCCAACACCGGTGAGGGCGGCGAGGACCCCGAGCGCCTGTACGACCCGGCGCGCCGCTCCGCGATCAAGCAGGTCGCCTCCGGCCGCTTCGGCGTCACCAGCGAGTACCTGGTCAACGCGGACGACATCCAGATCAAGATGGCCCAGGGCGCCAAGCCCGGCGAGGGCGGCCAGCTGCCCGGCCACAAGGTCTACCCGTGGGTCGCCAAGACCCGGCACTCCACCCCGGGTGTCGGCCTGATCTCCCCGCCGCCGCACCACGACATCTACTCCATCGAGGACCTGGCGCAGCTGATCCACGACCTCAAGAACGCCAACCCCGAGGCCCGCATCCACGTGAAGCTGGTCTCCGAGGTCGGCGTCGGCACGGTCGCGGCCGGTGTGTCGAAGGCCCACGCGGACGTCGTGCTCATCTCCGGCCACGACGGCGGTACGGGCGCCTCGCCGCTCACGTCGCTGAAGCACGCGGGCGGCCCCTGGGAGCTCGGCCTCGCCGAGACCCAGCAGACCCTGCTGCTCAACGGCCTGCGCGACCGGATCGTCGTCCAGACCGACGGCCAGCTCAAGACCGGCCGCGACGTCGTCATCGCCGCGCTGCTCGGCGCCGAGGAGTTCGGTTTCGCGACCGCGCCGCTCGTCGTCTCCGGCTGCGTCATGATGCGGGTCTGCCACCTGGACACCTGCCCGGTCGGCATCGCCACCCAGAACCCGGTGCTGCGGGAGCGCTTCTCCGGCAAGGCCGAGTTCGTCGTCAACTTCTTCGAGTTCATCGCCGAAGAGGTCCGCGAGCTCCTCGCCGAGCTGGGCTTCCGCACCCTGGAGGAGGCCGTCGGCCACGCCGAGCTCCTCGACACCAGCCGCGCCGTCTCCCACTGGAAGGCGCAGGGCCTGGACCTGGAGCCGCTCTTCCACGTGCCCGAGCTGCCCGAGGGCGCGGTCCGCCACGCCCAGGTCGAGCAGGACCACGGCCTGGAGAAGGCCCTCGACAACGAGCTCATCGAGCTCGCCGCCGAGGCCCTGAACGCCGAGTCCGCCGAGACCGCCCAGCCGGTCCGCGCCCAGGTCCCGATCCGCAACATCAACCGGACCGTCGGCACCATGCTCGGCCACCAGGTGACGAAGAGGTTCGGCGGCGCCGGTCTGCCGGCCGACACCATCGACATCACCTTCACCGGCTCCGCCGGCCAGTCCTTCGGCGCCTTCCTGCCGGCCGGTGTCACCCTCCGCCTGGAGGGCGACGCCAACGACTACGTCGGCAAGGGCCTCTCCGGCGGCCGCGTGATCGTCCGCCCGGACCGGGGCGCCGACCACCTGGCCGAGTACTCCACCATCGCGGGCAACACCATCGCGTACGGAGCCACCGGCGGCGAGCTGTTCCTGCGCGGCCGCACCGGCGAGCGCTTCTGCGTCCGCAACTCCGGCGCGCTGGTCGTCTCCGAGGGCGTGGGCGACCACGGCTGCGAGTACATGACCGGCGGCACGGCGGTCGTCCTCGGCGAGACCGGCCGCAACTTCGCGGCCGGCATGTCCGGCGGCGTCGCCTACGTCATCGACCTCGACCGGGACAACGTCAACTCCGGCAACCTCGGGGCGATCGAGGCCCTGACGGAGGCCGACGGGGCGTGGCTGCACGACGTCGTGCGCCGCCACCACGAGGAGACCGGCTCCACCGTGGCCGAGAGGCTCCTCGCCGACTGGGACGCGGCGGTGAGCCGCTTCAGCAAGATCATCCCCACCACGTACAAGGCAGTGCTCGCCGCCAAGGACGCCGCTGAGCTCGCCGGTCTCTCCGAGGCCGAGACCACCGAGAAGATGATGGAGGCGGCGACCCATGGCTGATCCGAAGGGCTTTCTCACCACCGGCCGCGAGGTCGCCAAGACCCGTCCCGTGGCCGAGCGCGTCAAGGACTGGAACGAGGTCTACGTCCCCGGCTCCCTGCTGCCGATCATCAGCAAGCAGGCCGGCCGCTGCATGGACTGCGGCATCCCGTTCTGCCACAACGGCTGCCCGCTCGGGAACCTGATCCCCGAGTGGAACGACTACGCCTACCGCGAGGACTGGTCGGCGGCGTCGGAGCGGCTGCACGCCACCAACAACTTCCCGGAGTTCACCGGCCGCCTGTGCCCGGCTCCGTGCGAGGCGGCGTGCGTGCTCGGCATCAACCAGCCGGCCGTCACCATCAAGAACGTCGAGGTGTCCATCATCGACAAGGCCTGGGACAGCGGCACCGTCGCCCCGCAGGCCCCGGAGCGCCTCTCCGGCAAGACCGTCGCCGTCATCGGCTCCGGCCCGGCCGGTCTCGCCGCCGCCCAGCAGCTGACCCGGGCCGGCCACACCGTGGTCGTGTACGAGCGGGCCGACCGCATCGGCGGTCTGCTGCGCTACGGCATCCCCGAGTTCAAGATGGAGAAGCGGCACATCAACCGCCGCATCGAGCAGATGCGCGCGGAGGGCACCAAGTTCCGCACCGGCATCGAGGTCGGCCGGGACATCACCGCCACCGACCTGCGGAAGCGGTTCGACGCGGTCGTGGTCGCCGCCGGCGCCACCACCGCCCGCGACCTGCCCGTGCCGGGCCGGGACCTCAAGGGCATCCACCAGGCGATGGAGTACCTGCCGCTCGCCAACAAGGTCGTCGAGGGCGACTTCGTCTCCTCGCCGATCTCGGCCGAGGGCAAGCACGTCGTCGTCATCGGCGGCGGCGACACCGGCGCCGACTGCGTGGGCACCGCGCACCGCCAGGGCGCGGCCTCGGTCACGCAGCTGGAGATCATGCCGAGGCCCGGCGAGGAGCGCAGCCCGAACCAGCCCTGGCCGACCTTCCCCATGCTGTACAAGGTCACCTCGGCCCACGAGGAGGGCGGCGAGCGGGTCTACTCCGTCTCCACCACCCACTTCGAGGGCGACGAGGACGGCAACGTCCAGTTCCTGCACCTGGTCGAGGTCGAGTTCGTCGACGGCAAGCTGACCCAGAAGCCGGGCACGGAGCGGAAGATCCCCGCCCAGCTGGTCACCCTCGCCATGGGCTTCACCGGCACGGACGTGGAGAACGGCCTGGTCGCGCAGTTTGGTCTGGACCTCGACGAGCGGGGTAACATCGCGCGTGACGCGGACTTCGCCACCAATGTCGATGGCGTCTTCGTCGCCGGCGACGCCGGCCGTGGTCAGTCGCTGATCGTCTGGGCCATCGCCGAGGGCCGCTCGGCCGCCCGTGGCGTGGACCGCTACCTGACGGGCGCCAGCTCCCTGCCGGCCCCGATCCGCCCGACCGACCGTGCCCTGACGGTCTGACCGGCCGGCCCCTTCCACCGGGCCCCTGAACGTCCCGTACAACGACGTACGGAACTGAGCGCGGCGCTCGCCCCACTGTCCCCGACCTGGACGACTGGGCGAGCGCCGCGGTGCGTCCCGGAACTACTGCATGCTCATCCGGTGCGGATGGGCCGGGTCGGCGGGGCAGACGAAGGCGCGGTACTCGCCGTCGCGGCCGACCCTGATCCCGGTGGGTGTGTCAGGGGCCGGGAACGGGCCCCAGCTGCCCTCGGCCGCGTGCGACTCGTACGAGGCGATGGTCAGCAGCACCCGCATCTCCGTGCCGCAGGCGTCGCAGTACACGCGGATCAGGTCCGTCTTGTGCCAGGAGTCCCAGCCGCCGATCTTCCAGCCGGGGGCGATGGAGAGGTCGTACTGGTACCAGGGGGCCTTCTTCCCGATCCTGGCCCGCAGGTCGTCCTCCCAGGCGTCGATGCGCGCGACCAGCTCGTCCGGCAGGTAGTCCGCGTACGGGTACTCCACCACCTGCTCCGGCTGGAGCACGCAGGGCTCCGGGACGTAGGAGTGCCGGTCGGCGACGGCCGGTTCGGGCAGGACGGCGAGGGGGTCCGTCACGTCGGCCGCCCGCCGCCAGACCAGCCGGGTGGACGGGCCGTACTCGCTGAACGGGTCGTCGTCCGCGTGCTCGTAGAAGGGGCACCACAGCACCTGGAGCAGGTCCTTGCCCGGCGGGGCGAAGGCGGCGAGGTCCGGGACGTCCCGGGTGTGGAACTGGGCGAGCGCCAGCAGCGGGAGCGGGCCGCCGTCGTGGCGGTCGGGCCGGTGGCAGGTGTCCTGGAGCTCGTCCATCTCGGCCTGCTCGGCCTCGGTGTACGCCAGACTCCCGTCGGCCGTGCGCGGCCGGGCGTACACCTCCCGCAGGACGCGGCGGTAGCGCCGGGCGCGTTCGGGCGTGATGCCGGCGACCCGCCCGTGCTCCTCGCACACCGGCCACGGCTCGTCCGCCGGCCACAGCAGCGGCCCGCCCACCGAGCTGTCGGCGGCGGTCGGGTTCCCCGGGCGCGGGTGCAGGCGGGTCGTCGTGCGGGCCCAGGCGGCCAGCTCGGGGAACGGGATGGTGATGTCCAGGGGCCGGTACGGGGTGGGGGCTGTCACCCGGGAAGGGTAGACAGGCGGGCCGCCGGCCCGTCCAGCGCTTTAACCGCCTCCGGGAGCAGGCCGAGGCCGCCGCACGGCGGCCCGACCGGATCCGGTCGAAGCCCATCTCTCCGGCGAGGACGGCCTGTTCGACGCCGTCGTGGATGTCGCGCGGGCATGGGCGGGGGAGGAAAGGGCCGTAGACTGCCGTCCGTGACGGACGCGGAGGACGCGGAAGGCGCGGAGGACGCGGAGGGCGGGCGGCTCTGGCTCGGCCACCTCCTCGAACCCGAGCGGACGGACCCGCGAGATCCTTGCCGTCGCACCGGGAGTGCGCGGAGACCACGCGGCAGCGCGCCGGAGCGGACGCGGCAGCGCGCCGGAGCGGACGCGGCGGACGCCGGGGCGGACGCGGCCTGGGCGTACCCCCGGCTCACCCTGACCCGGGCCGAGCCGTACCACGCCCCCGAACGCGACCTGGCGTACGCCATGCTCGCGGACATCGAGGAACCGGAGAGGAACCACCCGTGGCCCTGAGTCTGCGCAAGGTCGAGGAGACCGCGCCCGCCCTCGTCGACCTGTACAAGACGGCCGGGGACTCGCTGCGGCGCCACGGCGTCGACGGCCGGCGGGTCGCCGTCTACCTCGTCCTCGACTACTCGGGCTCGATGAAGCCCTACTACGCGGACGGCACCGTCCAGGCCCTGGCCGACCGGGTCCTCGGCCTGTCGGCCCACCTCGACGACGACGGCCGGGTGCCGGTGGTGTTCTTCTCCACCGACATCGACTGCGAGACCGACATCGAACTCGCCGACCACAAGGGCCGGATCGACCGGATCGTCGCCGGCCTCGGCCACATGGGCAAGACCAGCTACCACCTCGCCATGGACGCGGTCATCGACCACTACCTGGACAGCGGCACCACCGCGCCCGCGCTCGTCGTCTTCCAGACCGACGGGGGCCCGATCAACAAGCTCGCCGCCGAACGGTACGTCTGCAAGGCCGCCCGGCTCCCGCTCTTCTGGCAGTTCGTCGGCTTCGGCGACCCGGGCAGCCGGCAGTTCGAGTTCCTGCGCCGCCTCGACGAGCTGGCCGTGCCGGCGAAGCGGCCCGTGGACAACTCCGGCTTCTTCCACGCGGGCCGCGACCCGCGCCGGGTCCCGGACGCCGAGCTCTACGACCGGCTGGTCGCCGGCTTCCCCGCCTGGCTCGCCGCCGCCCGGGCCCAGGGCATCGTCCGCGACTGAGCGACGCCGGCCCCGTTCAGGACCCGGTCTCGGTATCGGTCTGGACCTCGGTCTCGGCATCGGCCTGGGCCTTGGTCTCGGTCTCGGCCTCGGTTCCGGCCTCGAACCCGGCCTCCGCGAGCAGCGCGAACTGCTCGTCGCTCAGCTTCACGTCGAGCGCCCCCATGTTCTCCTTCAGATGGTGCTCCGAGGTCGTGCCGGGGATCGGCACCACGTGCGGGCCCCGGTGCAGCAGCCAGGCCAGCGCCGTCTGCGAGGGCGTCGCGCCGGCCTCGCGGGCCACCCGGGCGACCGGTCCGTCGGGGCCCGCGTGGGCGCCCATGGCGATCGGGAAGAAGGGCACGAACGCGATGCCGCGCGCCGCGGTGTGGTCGACGACCGGGTCGTGGTCGCGGGCCGCCAGGTTGTACAGGTTCTGCACGGCCGCGACCGGTGCCGTCCGCTCGGCCTCCGTCAGCTGCTCGACGGTCACCTCGGACAGCCCGATGTGCCGCACCTTCCCCTCCTCCTGAAGACGCCTCAGGGCGCCGATCTGCTCGGCCACCGGATAGTTCTCGTCCAGCCGGTGCAGATACAGCAGGTCGATGCGCTCCGTCCGCAGCCGCCGCAGGCTCAGCTCGGTCTGCTGGCGCAGATACGCCGGGTGCCCGAGCGGCACCCACTCGGTGGGCGAGGGCCTGAGGTTGCCCACCTTGGTGGCGACGGCGACCTCGTCCCCGTACGGCCGCAGCGCCTCGGCGAGCAGCTCCTCGCCCGCGCCGAGGGCGTAGGCGTCGGCCGTGTCGAAGAGGGTCACGCCGGACTCGACGGCGGTGCGCAGCAGACGCAGCGCCGCCGGCCGGTCGGCGGGGCCGGTCCAGATCCGGGCCTCGGGCCCGCGGGGGTCGCCCGGCCCGTCGGCGAGCCGCATCGTGCCGAAGCCGATGCGGCGGACCGGCAGGTCGCCGCCGATGTGGAATACGTTGGTGTCGAGGGAGTCGCCGTGGCGTGCGGTGTCGTTCGTCATGGCGGGAACACTAGGAGCTCACACCCGTGTGAGCTTCAAGGGAGTGTGAGGGGGATCACATGGCAGGCGGGTGGGGTCGGAATGCGGATCGGTGAGCTCTCGCGCGCGACCGGGGTGAGCGTCCGGCTCCTGCGCTACTACGAGGAGCAGGGCCTGCTCGCCTCGGAGCGCACCCCCGGCGGCCAGCGGGTCTACGGGGCCGACGCCCCCGCCGTGGTCCGGCGCATCCGGGCGCTGCTCGGCGCCGGGCTGCCGACCCGGATCATCGCGGAGGTGCTGGACTGCGTCTGCGGCAGCGAGGCGGAGATCGAGCCCTGCCTCAGCCCGCTCCTGGTGGCCCGCCTCGACGCCATCGACGAGCAGATCTCCGACCTCCAGGGCGCCCGGTCCTCGCTGGCCGCGCTGGTCGCCGCCACCGAGGGACGCGGGATCGCGCCGGCCGGGTGACGACCGGAGTAAACGGTTGGTCAGGAGCGTTGGGGGCGGGCGATAGTGACCTCATGAGCTCTCTCGTGCGACACGTGACCATCGACTGTTCCGACGCCTACGCCCTGGCCGGCTTCTGGGCCCAGGTGCTCGACTCCAAGGTCTCCGACGACGACAACCCCGGCGACCCGGAGGCCCTGGTCGACTCGCCCGGGGCCGGGCTGCTGTTCATCCAGGTGCCCGAGAAGAAGTCCGTGAAGAACCGGGTCCACCTCGACCTCCAGCCGCAGGACCGCACCCGTGACGAGGAGGTCGAGCGGATCCTCGCCCTCGGCGCCACCCTCGTCGACGACCAGCGCCGCCCCGACGGCACCGGCTGGGTGGTCCTCGCCGACCCGGAGGGCAACGAGTTCTGCGTCGAGCGCAGCAAGGCGGAGCGCGAGGACGCGTAGCCGGGAGCGGTCCGGAGCGGTCCGGAGTCGTCAGGAGGTTCGGAGCGGTCCCGAGCGGCGGTCCGGAGTAATCCGGACAGAGGATGTCGGGTTTCCGGTGTTCCCTTAAGGCATGGGAGACACCGGAACCACACCGCTCACCGCCCAGCAGACGGATCCGCTCACCGCCCGGCAGGCCGACCCGCACGCCGACCCGCGCACCGCCCCGGCCGCCGTCGCCTGGGGCGACTTCGAGACCGCCGAACCCGAGCTCGCCGCCACCGTGCGCGAGCGCTTCGGCCGGTACACCCACCACGCGCTCGCGACCCTCCGCAAGGACGGCTCGCCGCGCCTGAGCGGCATCGAGGCGGATTTCCGCGACGGCCAGCTGTGGCTGGGCATGATGCCGCACTCGCGCAAGGCCCTGGACATCCGCCGCGACCCCCGGTTCGCGCTGCTCGCCAACCCCGGCGAGGGCACCGGCATGGGCGGCGGGGACGTCCGGCTCTCCGGGCGGGCGATCGAGATCACCGCCCCGGAGACCCTTGCGTGGTACGCCGGGGAGGCCGGCGCGCCGCAGCCCTTCCACCTCTTCCGGGCCGAGCTCACGGAGGTCGTCCGCACCAGTGTGGAGGGCGAGGACCTCGTCGTCCGCAGCTGGGCACCGGGCGGGCGGGTGCGGACGATCCGGCGCGGCACCGACGACAGCCCGCCCCGCGAGGAGGTGAAGGCCGGTTGAGCAAGCGTGATCCCCTCACCTGACGCGCGGGTCCCGACGCCCGCTCTCCCGCCGCCGGCCGGGAAGAGCGGGACGGCCGAAGGTGAGCAGGAGCAGGGCGATCGGGACCACGACGCCGATACCCAGCACGCCGAGGAGGAGGTTGGCCTCGGCGGCGGAGGCGTGCGCGACGGTGTGCGAGCGGAAGTGCACGTGGATGAGGAAGTGCGCGGTGGACCACGTGGCGTACGAGGCCAGGGCGGTACGGGTGAAGGCCGGGCTCATCACCACGGCGGCGGCGCCGAGAGGAATCGCGGCGGCCAGGTTCATCGCGCCGTAGTCGAGCATCAGGTGCGGGTTGTAGTCCATGCCCAGGTTGACCCAGGACCAGCTGAAGAATCCCTCCGGTGAGATGAGGACGTACAGGCCCAGCGCGGCGGAGACCAGGGCGAAGAAGATCAGTCCGGTGCGTACGCAGGCGGTTCTCGCGTCGCTCATGTGCCGTTGTCCTCGCGCTGCTCGACGAGGAAGTCGTCGAAGGTGACGGTGCCGATCGCGTGGTGCGGGACGAGGTTCGCGCCCTCGGTGAAACCGCGGGCGATCCTGCCCGGTACGCGCAGGGAGACGACACGCCGGCGGAGCCCGTGCGCCTCGTTGTGGGCGGTGGCGAGGTCACGCATGGCGCACACCCGCGGCCCGCCGATGTCGGGTGCCCTCCCGGCCGGATCGCTCACGGCGAGACGGGCCAGCCGGTCGGCGACATCGCGGACGTCGATCGGCTGGAACCGGAACCGCTGAAGGGTCAGCGTCAGGGGAAACCACCGTTGCCACGCGAAGAAGCTCGCCACCAGGTCGTGGAACTGCGTGGCCCGTTGCACCGTCCACGGCAGCCCGGAGCGCGCGATCATCCGCTCAGCCGCGAGCTTGTGGCGGTAGTAGGGAACCGGGATGACGTCGACGCCGACGATGGAGACGTAGACCAGGTGCGGGTTGCTCCCACTCCTCAGAGCCGCGTCGATCAGATTCCGTGTCGTCGTGATGTCCTCCTTGCCGTACGTCGTGGCACAGTGCACGACGGTCCCGACTCCGCGCAGGGCGGCGTCCAGTCCTTGTCCTGTCCTCAGGTCACCGACCACGTGCCGGTGCGAGGCCGGTGTCCCAGGAGGCTGGGCCCGGCGGCTGAGTACCCGGATCTCGCGGTGTCCGTCGTGAAGGCGCCGCACCACGGCTCGTCCCAGCTTTCCGGTTCCACCGGTCACCAGGAAGGGCTGCATGACGTTCTCGTCTCTCTCGGCCGGCTGCCGCGGCGCAGCCGGGAGCTGTCGTCTCACAGCCCTATGACCGGCCAGGGCGGCGAAACGTGACATCACACGGCACCGTGTCGCTCGTGTCTCGCGCGTCACCCCGTACCGCGGGATCCCGCCGTCGTCGTCAGCTCCGCCAGCACCCGCGCCCGGCACCAGGAGGGCGTGCCCCAGGCGTCCCGCAGCGGCCGGGCCTTGCGCAGCCAGAGGGAGAGGTCGAGCTCCTCGGTGTAGCCGACGGCGCCGTGGATCTGCAGGGCGCCGCGGGCCGCGGCGTAGGCGGCCTCCCCGCAGGCCGCCTTGGCCGCCGCGAGGTCGCCCTCCTGGAAGGTGAGCGCCGCGCCGAACAGCAGCGGGCGGGCGAACTCGAGCCCGAGCAGGGTGTCCGCGAGCCGGTGCTTCACCGCCTGGAACGAGCCGATCGGCGCCCCGAACTGGGTGCGCTGCTTCGCGTACGCCACCGTCCGGTCGAGCAGCGTGAGCCCCACCCCGAGCGCCTGCGCGGCCGTCGCCAGCAGGGCCCAGCGCCGGGCCCGTACGGCCGCGGCCGCCACGGCGGGCCCGGCGGCGAGCAGTTCCCCGCCGGGCGCGGGCGCGGCCAGGCGCCGTACGGGGTCGGCGGAGACCCGTATCCCCGTGTGGCCGGGCGCGATCCGCAACTCGTCCCCGGTGACGACGAACAGCGCGTCGGCGACGTCCGGGTCCAGGGCGAGCGCGTCCGGGGCCAGGACCAGGGACGCCGTGGTGCCGCCCGAGACCAGGCCGGGCAGGAACCGTTTCGCCGGGCCGGTCTCGCCGCGTCCGGCCAGCTCGGCCAGGAGGGCGGCCGCCGCCACCGTCTCCACGAGCGGACCCGGGACCGCGTGGCGGCCCGACTCCACGAAGGCGTGGGCGAGTTCGACGGGCCGGGGGCCCAGACCCTCGTACGCCTCGGGGACCGCGAGCGCGAACACGCCGGCCTCGCCGAGCCCGCGCCACAGGGCGCGCCCGGGGCCCGGGTCACCCGCCGCCCAGGCCCGTACCGCCGTGGGAGTGTCGGCGGCGGTCAGCATCGCGTCGAGGGAACGCGCGAAGGCGCGCTGCTCGTCGGTCGGCAGGAAACGCATCAGCGGCGGCCCTTCGGAAGGCCGAGCAGGCGCTCGGCGATGATGTCGCGCTGGATCTCGTTCGTGCCCGCGTAGACCGGCCCGGCGAGCGCGAAGACATGCCCCTCGGCCCACGCGGTGTCCGCCGGCTCGCCCTCGGGCCCGAGCAGGTCGAGCGCCGTCTCGTGCAGGGCGATGTCCAGCTCCGACCAGAACACCTTGGTGAGGCTGGACCCGGCGCCGAGTTCCGCCCCCGCCGCCGCCCGCGAGGCCGCCGCCGCGGTGAACAGCCGGTAGGCGCGGGCGCCGATCACCGCGTCCGCGACCCGGTCGCGCAGCGCCGAGTCGGCCGGGTCGCCGTGCGTGCGCCACAGCCGGACGAGCCGGTCGGCGGCGGCCAGGAAGCGGCCGGGGGAGCGGAGCGTGAGCCCGCGCTCGTCGCCGGTGGCGGACATGGCGATCCGCCAGCCCTGGCCGGGCTCGCCGATGACGTCCTCGTCGGGTACGAACACCTCGTCGAGGAACAGCTCCGCGAAGGCCGGTTTCCCGTCGAGCCGCCCGACGGGCCGCACGGTCACCCCGGGCGCCCGCAGGTCGAACATCAGATACGTCAGGCCACGGTGCGGCCGGCCCTCGGCCGCCGGGGCCGGGTCGGTGCGGAAGATGCCGAAGGCCCGGTCGGCGAAGGCCGCCCGCGAGGACCAGGTCTTCTGCCCCGACAGCAGCCAGCCGCCCTCCGTGCGGACCGCACGGGAGGTGAGCGAGGCGAGGTCGGAGCCCGCCTCCGGCTCCGACCAGGCCTGCGCCCACACCGTCTCGCCGGTCGCCATCGGCGGCAGCACCCGGGCCCGCTGCTCCTCGGTGCCGTAGGCGAGGAGGGTGGGGCCCAGCAGATGGATGCCGTTCTGCGAGACCCTGCCGGGCGCGCCCGCCGCGTAGTACTCCTCCTCGAAGGCCAGCCGGCCGAAGACGTCCGCGTCCCGGCCGCCGTAGCGCTCGGGCCAGGAGACCACCGACCAGCGGGCGGCGGCGAGTTCGGCCTCCCAGGCCCGGTGGGCGGCGAAGCCCTCCGCCGTCTCCAGGGACGGCAGCGGCTCGACGGGCACGTGGGCGCGCAGCCAGGCGCGTGCCTCGGCGCGCAGTCGCTCCTCGTCCGCGGTGGGGGTCAGGTCCATGGGGCGCCGCCTCCTCCATCCTTCCCTAACAAGTGTTTGGTAGGTTAACGTACGGCCATGAGCAGCGCCACGAGCAGCGTCGAGGAGTTCCGCGCCGCGGTACGCGACTGGCTGGAGACCCGGCTCACCGGCGCGTTCGCCGCCCTGCGCGGCCGGGGCGGCCCCGGCCGCGAACACGAGGCATTCGCCGAACGCCTCGCCTGGGAACGGCACATGGCCGACCACGGCTGGACCTGCGTCGGCTGGCCCAAGGAGCACGGCGGACGCGGCGCGAGCATCGAGGAGCAGATCGCCTTCCACGAGGAGTACGCGCTCGCCGAGGCCCCCGCCCGCGTCAACCACATCGGCGAACAGCTCCTCGGCCCCACCCTGATCGACCACGGCACCGACGAACAGAAGGCCCGCTTCCTGCCCGCCGTCCGTGCCGTCCGCGAACTGTGGTGCCAGGGCTACAGCGAACCCGGCGCCGGATCCGACCTCGCCGCCGTCACCACCCGCGCCCACCGCGAGGGCGACGACTGGGTCCTGCACGGGCAGAAGACCTGGACCTCACTCGCCCACGCGTCCCAGTGGTGCTTCGTCCTGGCCCGCACCGAGCCGCGCTCCAGGCGCCACGCCGGACTGTCCTGCCTCCTCGTCCCGCTCGACCAGCCCGGCGTCGAGATCCGGCCCATCACCCAGCTCACCGGCACCAGCGAGTTCAACGAGGTCTTCTTCGACGGCGCCCGCACCCCCGCCTCGCACGTCGTCGGCGCCCCCGGCGACGGCTGGCGCGTCGCCATGACCACCCTCGGCTACGAGCGGGGCGTCTCCACCCTCGGCCAGCAGGTCGGCTTCCGCCGCGAACTCGCCGCCCTCCTCGCCCTCGCCCGCGCGAACGGCGCCGCCACCGACCCCCTGATCCGCGACCGGCTCGCCCGCGCCTGGACCGGGCTGCGCACCCTGCGCGCCCACGCCCTGTGCGGCACCGACCCGTCCACCGCCAAGCTCTCCTGGTCCCACTGGCACCGCGAGCTCGGCGAACTCGCCATGGACGTGCGCGGCGCCGCCGCCACCCTCGCCGCCGGCCCTCCGTACGCACTCGACGACTGGCAGCGGCTGTTCCTCTTCTCCCGCGCCGACACCATCTACGCCGGCACCAGCGAGATCCAGCGCACCGTCATCGCCGAGCGGGTGCTCGGCCTGCCGAAGGAGCCGCGCGCATGAGCACCGCACCGGAGTACGTGCCCGGCCACGGCCTGCTCGCCGGCCGCACCGCCGTCGTCACCGCCGCCGCCGGGACCGGCATCGGCGGCGCCACCGCCCGCCGCCTCCTGGAGGAAGGCGCCCGCGTCCTGATCAGCGACGCCCACGCCCGCCGCCTGGGGGAGACCGAGACCGCCCTCGCCGCCGAGTTCGGCGCCGCGAACGTCGCCGCACAACCCTGCGACGTCACCGACGAGACCCAGGTCCAGGCCCTCCACGACACCGCCGTACGCCTCCACGGCCGCCTCGACGTCCTCGTCCACAACGCCGGACTCGGCGGCACCGCCGCCCTCGCCGACATGACCGACGAGCAGTGGAACCGGGTCCTCGACGTCACCCTGAACGGCACCTTCCGCTGCGTCCGCGCCGCCCTGCGCCACTTCCGCGACAGCGGCGACACCGGCGTCATCGTCAACAACGCCTCCGTCGTCGGCTGGCGCGCCCAGGCCGGCCAGGCCCACTACGCCGCCGCCAAGGCCGGAGTGATGGCCCTGACCCGCTGCGCCGCGATCGAGGCCGCCGCCTACGGCGTCCGCGTCAACGCCGTCGCCCCCTCCCTCGCCCTGCACCCCCACCTCGCCAAGGTCACCACCGCCGAACTCCTCGCCGAGCTCACCGAGCGCGAGGCCTTCGGCCGGTACGCCGAGCCCTGGGAGGTCGCCAACGTCATCGTCTTCCTGGCCAGCGACTACTCCTCGTACATGACCGGCGAGACGGTCTCCGTCAGCAGCCAGCACGCCTAGCGCGCGGAACGTGGGACCACAATGGACGCGTGCCAACGACGAAGAAGAAGACGCAGGTGACCGCCTCGCCCGAGCGGCGCAGGGAACTCCTCGACACCGCCGCCGAGGTGTTCGCCGCCCAGGGGTACAACGCCACCACCGTCCGCAGGATCGCCGACGAGGCGGGCATGCTCGCCGGCAGCCTCTACTACCACTTCGATTCCAAGGAGTCGATGCTCGACGAGATCCTCTCCACCTTCCTGAACGAGCTGTGGGACGGCTACGACGCCGTCCTCGGCGCCGGACTCGGCCCGCGCGAGACCATCGAGGCCCTCGTCACCGAGTCCTTCCGCGAGATCGACCGGCACCGCGCCGCCGTCGCCATCTACCAGAAGGAGGCCCGCCACCTCGCCGACCAGCCCCGCTTCCACTACCTCGCCGACTCGCAGGTCAGATTCGAGAAGGCCTGGCTCGGCACCCTGGAGCGCGGCGTCGCCGACGGCGTCTTCCGCGCCGACCTCGACGTCCGGCTCACCTACCGGTTCGTACGCGACACCGTCTGGGTCGCCGCGTCCTGGTACCGCCCCGGCGGCCGGCACAGCCCCGAGGAGATCGCCCGCCAGTACCTGTCGATGGTGCTCGACGGGATCGCCGTACGCATCGCATAGACATCGGGCACCACACCGCATGGACCAGGAGGAGCAGCCATGGCCGAGGCCTACATCGTCGAAGCGGTCCGCACCCCGGTGGGCCGCCGCGGGGGCGGGCTCGGCGCCGTCCACCCGGCGGACCTCGGCGCCCACGTCCTGAAGGCGCTCGTCGAGCGCACCGGCATCGACCCGGCCGCCGTCGAGGACGTCGTCTTCGGCTGCCTCGACACCGTCGGCCCGCAGGCCGGCGACATCGCCCGCACCTGCTGGCTCGCCGCCGGGCTGCCCGAGGAGGTCCCCGGCGTCACCGTCGACCGCCAGTGCGGCTCCTCCCAGCAGGCCGTCCACTTCGCCGCCCAGGGCGTGCTCTCCGGCACCCAGGACCTCGTGGTCGCGGGCGGAACCCAGAACATGACCATGATCCCCATCGCCTTCGCCTCCCGGCAGGCCGCCGAACCCCTCGGCCTCACCGAGGGCCCCTACGCCGGCTCCGAGGGCTGGCGCGCCCGGTACGGGGCCGCCCCGGTCAACCAGTTCCACGGCGCCGAACTCATCGCCGCCGCGTGGGGCATCACCCGCCGCGCCCAGGAGGAGTTCGCCCTCCGTTCCCACCGGCGGGCGCTCCGGGCGATCGACGAGGGCCGTTTCGCGCGCGAGACCGTCCCCTACGGCGACGTCACCGCCGACGAGGGCCCGCGCCGCGACACCACCCTGGAGAAGATGGCCGCCCTGAAACCGGTCGTCGCGGGCGGCACCATCACCGCCGCCTGCTCCTCCCAGGTCTCCGACGGCGCCGCCGCGATGCTCATCGCGAGCGAACGGGCGGTCCGCGCGCACGGGCTCACCCCCCGCGCCCGGATCCACCACCTGTCGGTGCGCGGCGAGAACCCGATCCGGATGCTGTCCGCGCCCATACCGGCGACCGCGCACGCCCTGAAGAAGACCGGCATGACCATCGACGACATCGACCTGGTCGAGATCAACGAGGCCTTCGCCCCGGTCGTCCTCGCCTGGCTGAAGGAGACCGGAGCCGACCCGGACCGCGTCAACGTCAACGGCGGCGCGATCGCGCTGGGCCACCCGCTGGGCGCGACCGGCGTGAAGCTGATGACGACCCTACTGCACGAACTGGAGCGCACGGGCGGCCGGTACGGGCTGCAGACCATGTGCGAGGGCGGCGGCCAGGCCAACGTGACGATCATCGAGCGGCTGTAACGGCTCTCGACGCGCGCCTGCCCGGTCGGCCGCGGGGGGCCGGCGCCTGACGCGCGGGGCGGCGTACGGGTACGAGCGGGGGACGCCCCTCAGACCGGTGGCAGGGTACGGAGCACGTGCGCGGCCTCGGACATGATCCGGGTGACGAGTTCCTCGCAGCTGGGCAGGTCGTCGATCACCCCGGCGACCTGCCCGGAGGCCATGACGCCGAGGTCGGTGCGGCCCTCGACCATGGCGGCCCGCAGGAGCATCGGGGTGTTCGCGGCGAGCAGGACCTGGCTCCAGGACAGGCCCTTGCCAGGGCCCTTGCGGCCGCCCTTGCCGTGACGCTTGCCGCCGCCCTTGCCGTGACCGTTGCCGCCTGGCTTGCCGGGACGCCCGCCGTGGCGGTCGCCGTGGCGCATCGCCAGGCCGTCGCGGATCATCGCCGGCCAGGACGTGCCGCTCAGCCTGCGGAAACCGGCGGCCCGGCGCACGGCCTGCGCCAGCGCCCGCACCCGGCCCGCCTCCTCCAGCGCGGCGACCATCTCGGTGCGCAGCATCCGGTGCGGCAGCCCGTCCACGGCGGTGGTGACGAGGACGTCGTTCACCGTCGCCGCCAGGTACGTCGCCTTGACGGCATCGGGGACGGTCGAGTCGGACGTGAGCAGGAACCGGGTCCCCATGGCGATGCCCGCCGCCCCGTAGGAGAGCGCGGCGACCAGTCCCCGCCCGTCGTGGAAGCCGCCGGCCGCTACCACGGGGATGCCGACCGCGTCGACCACCTGCGGAAGCAGCACGCTCGTCGCCACCTCGCCGGTGTGCCCGCCGCCCTCGCCGCCCTGGACGAGAACCGCGTCCGCGCCCCAGGCGGCGACCTTCTCGGCGTGCCGGCGGGCGCCGACGGAGGGGATGACGACGACCCCGGCGTCCTTCAGTTCGGCGATCAGCTCACGGGACGGCGCGAGGGCGAAGGAGGCGACCCGTACGCCCTCCTCGACGATGACCCGGACCCGTGCGCGGGCGTCGCCGGCGTCCGCGCGCAGGTTGACCCCGAAGGGCGCGTCGGTGCGGGACCTCACCTCCCGTACGGCGGCGCGCAGTTCGTCCACGGTCATGGTGGCGGAGGCGAGGATGCCGAGGGCGCCCGCGTTCGCGGTGGCCGAGACGAGCCGGGGCCCGGCGACCCAGCCCATGCCGGTCTGCACGATGGGGTGGCGGACGCCGACGAGTTCGGTGAGGGCCGTCTTCATCGCGGGGGCACCTCCCGGTCGCGCAGCCCGGCCGGGTCGATCACCTCGCGGATCAGCCGGAGCTCCTCGGGAGCCGGCTCGCGGGTGGCCGGTACGTCGCCGTCCACCACCACCTCGAAGCCGGTGGCGGCCCGCACCTCCTCCACCGTCACGCCCGGGTGCACGGAGGCGAGCCGCATCGTGCGGCCCGGCGTGGCGAAGTCGAGGACGGCGAGGTCGGTCACGACCCGGGTCAGGCGGTGGTACGGGCCGACGGCCCGGTCGTAGCCGACGCCGCTGACCATGTCGACCCGCTCGACGAAGACCCGCGGCGAGTGCTTCGGGATCCAGTAGGCGACCGGATTGTTCAGGGTGTTGACGGGTGCACCGCGCACGCCGAGGAGCTGGCGGGAGGGGCGTTCCCAGGCGCCGACGCAGGAGATGTTCTGGTTGCCGTACCGGTCGATCTGGCTCGCGCCCATCATCACGTGCCGTCTGCCGCCGGTGACCATGGTGAGGTGGCGGCGGTACGGCAGCCAGCCCTCGGGCCGCCCGTCGAGGCCGACGAGCAGGGCCTCGCCGTCGGTGAGGAGCAGGTCGGGGGAGAAGGTGTGCTTGGCGAGGCGGGCGCCGAAGGAGGGGATCAGGCCCATGGGGCTGGCGAGGACCTCGCCGTCGCCGCGCCAGACCTCGGCGCAGGCGATCACGCAGTACTCGGCGCGGGTGATCACTTCCGGTCCTCCTCGCGCTCGGCGTGCCAGGCGCGGACGGCGGCCTGGTAGTCGTCCTCGGTCCTGCCGGACAGGAAGCGTGCGGCGAACTCCGGCCAGGGCGTGGTCGCGTAGAGCTTCTGGAAGGGCTCGTCGCGGTCGTGGTCGGGCACGCAGGACGTGAAGTGCGCCCCGTTCGGGGTCTCGACGACTCCGGTCACGCTGTGCCGGCTGATCAGCAGGGTCTGCGGGACGGTGTCGGCCGGGAAGGCGTCGACGAGCCGTTCGCAGGAGACGTACGCGGTGTCGGCGGCCTCGCAGAACAGGTCGTCGAAGTACGGGTCGGGCCCCAGGTACTGGCCGTTGCCGGCCCGGTCGGCGCGGTTGACGTGGACGAGGGCGGCGTCCATGCGCAGCGCGGGCACGGCGACGAACTCCTCGCCGTCCTCGTAGGGGGAGGTGACCGTGCGCAGCCCGGGGTTGACCCGCATGACGTCGGAGCCGAGACCGGCCCGTACCGGCAGGAAGGGCAGCCGGTTGGCGGCGGCGTGCAGGCCCCACATGAACATCGCCTCGTCGTACTCGGTCATCGCGATCCGGCCCTGCTCGCGGGCGGCCCGGAAGTGCGGTTCGAGGGGGAGGGAGTCGAGCGTCACGAAGGGGGCGACCAGACGGCGGATGCGGCCGGCGGCCGCGAGCAGGCCGACGTCGGGGCCGCCGTAGGAGATGACGGTGAGATCACCGATCTCGGACCGGAGCAGTGCTCTGACCAGGGCCATCGGCTTGCGCCGCGAGCCCCAGCCGCCGATGCCGATCGTCATGCCGGAGCGCAGGCGGGCGACGGCCTCGTCCGGGGTCATGGTCTTGTCCCGGGTCATGGTCTTGTCCCCGGTCATGGTCTTGTCCCGGGTCATGGCCTGGTCGGTCACGCGCCCTCCTTCCGCCGGGAGGTGCCGAAGGTGCCGCGGACCCGGTCGGCGACCCCGCCGAGGCCCGCCTCGAAGGTGAAGCCCTGCTCGAAGCGGTAGCTGCGGCGCACGTCGACGGGATCGATGCCGTTGATGGCGGCCTTGGCGAGCCGGATCAGGGTGCCGTCCTTCGCCGCGATCTCGGCGGCCAGCTCCAGGGCCGCGCCCGCCAGTTCCGGGCGCGGCACCACCCGCCACACCGAGCCGTGGGCGTGCAGCTCGGCGGCGGTGACGGTGCGCGAGGTGTAGTACAGGGCGCGCATCAGGTGCTGGGGCACGAGCCGGGCCAGATGGGTGGCGGCGCCGAGCGCCCCCCGGTCGAGTTCGGGAAGGCCGAAGACGGCGTCCTCGGCGGCGACGATCGCGTCGGCGTTGCCGACGAGCCCGATGCCGCCGCCCAGGCAGTGGCCGGCGACCTCGGCGACGACCGGCACCGCGCAGTCGTAGACCGCGGCGAAGGCCTCCGCGCAGCCGTGGTTCACGCCGATGAGCGCGCCGTGGCCGGCATCGCGCTGGAGCTCCTTGACGTCCACGCCCGCGTTGAAGCCGCGGCCCTCGGCGGCCAGGACGACACAGCGGACCTCCGGGTCGCGCCCGGCGGCGCGGACGGCGTCGGCGAGCTCGAACCAGCCCCGTACCGGAAGGGCGTTGACGGGCGGGAAGTCGACGGTGACGCGGGCGACGCCCTCGTCCGGGCGTGAGGTGGAGACACCCATGAGCGGATCAGCTACCTTTCCACCAAACGTTTGTTAGGTCACGCTGGGAGGAAGGTAGCAGCCGATGGAGCTGGACGGGAGGGTCGCCGTCGTCACCGGCGGAACCCGCGGGGTCGGCGCGGGCATCGCCCGCGCCTTCCTGCGCGCCGGGGCCGAGGTCGTCGTCTGCGCCCGCAGACCCCCGGACCGGCCGGTCACGGGCGCCGGCCGCGCGGCCGTCTTCGAGGCCGTCGACCTGCGGCGCCCCGACGAGGCGACGGACCTCGTCGCCCGGATCGCCGAGCGGTACGGCCGGCTCGACACCCTCGTCAACAACGCCGGCGGCACCCCGTACCGCCTCCTCGACGACGGCGGGCCCGAACGGCACGCCAGGATCCTGGAGCTGAACCTCACCGCCCCGCTCGCGCTCTCCCTCGCCGCCCACCCAGCCCTGCGCGCCACCCGCGGCTCCGTCCTCATGATCGGCAGCGTCAGCGGCACCCGCCCCTCCCCGGGCACCGCCGCCTACGGCGCCGCCAAGGCCGGCCTGGAGAACCTCGCCCGCACCATGGCCGTCGAATGGGCCCCCGAGGTCCGCGTCAACACCCTCGTCCTCGGCATGGTCAGGACGGAGCTGTCCCGCCTGCACTACGGCGACGCCGAGGGAATCGCCGCCGTCGGCCGCACCGTGCCCCTGGGCCGGCTCGCCGAACCGGACGAGATCGGCGACGCCGCCGTCTTCCTCGCCTCCGACCGCGCCGCCTACGTCTCCGGAGCCTCCCTCCTCGTCCACGGCGGCGGGGAACGCCCCGCATTCCTGGACGCCGCGACCGCGAACAAGCCCGAACCGGCCGGCGCCGACCGCGACCCGGCCGACCGCGGACCGACCGACTCCGGCCCGGCCGCCCGCGAACCGACCGACCGCGACCTGACCGATCGCGAACCGACCGACTCCGGCCCGGCCGACCGCGAACCGGCCGACTCCGGCCCGGCCGACCGCGAACCGACCGACCGCCAACCGATCCGCCCCGGACCGACCGACCCCGAGGAGAACCGACATGGGACTGTGTGACGAACGAGTGGTCGTCGTGACCGGCGCCGGCCGCGGCCTCGGCCGCGCCCACGCGCTCGCCTTCGCCGCCGAGGGCGCCCGGGTCGTCGTGAACGACCTCGGCGTCGGCCTCGACGGCCGCCCCGGCCCCGGCAGCCCCGCCGCCCGGGTCGTCGACGAGATCCGCGCCGCCGGCGGCGAGGCCGTCGCCCACGGCGGCGACATCGCCACCGAGGAGGGCGCCGCCTCCCTCGTACGCACCGCCCTCGACACGTACGGACGCCTCGACACCCTCGTCAACAACGCCGGCTTCCTGCGCGACCGGATGCTCGTCAACCTCGACGAGGACGACTTCGACGCCGTCCTGCGCGTCCATGTGAAGGGCCACTTCCTGCCGCTGCGGAACGCCGCCGCGCACTGGCGAGCCGAGGCGAAAGCGGGCCGCCCGGTCACCGCCCGGGTGGTCAACACCACCTCCGGCGCGGGTCTGCTCGGCAGCGTCGGCCAGGGCAACTACGCGGCCGCCAAGGCCGGGATCGTCGCCCTCACCCTGGTCGCGGCGGCCGAGCTGGGCCGCTACGGGGTGCAGGTCAACGCCATCGCCCCGGCCGCCAGGACCCGGATGACCGAACACACCTTCGCGGACCTCGCCGCGCTCCCCGAGGACGTCTCGCCGCTGGTGGTCTGGCTGGGCTCGGCCGCCTCGGCCGGTGTCACCGGCCGCGTCTTCGAGGCGGAGGGCGGCCGCCTCACCGTGATGGAGGGCTGGCGCCCCGGCCCCACCGCCGACAAGGGCAGCCGCCACACCCCCGCCGAGGCGGGCGAGACGGCCCTGAAGCTGCTGTCACAGTCGCAGCCGCCCCACCCGGTGTACGGGGCTTCGTAGCCGGCCCTCGCCGGTCCACTCGCCGTCGTACTCCCCTGGGGGAGGGGGGAGGTGGGGCTGTGCGGCGCGACGCGTGCGAGTCGGCCGTCCGGCCGGTAGGCGTCAGCGGCACCATGGCGGGCGTGTGAGTCGGCTGCACGGCCGGTAGGCGTCAGCGGCACCATGGCGGGCGTGTGAGTCGGCTGCACGGCCGGTACGCGTCAGCGGCAGCGCGGCGGGCGTGCGAGTCGGCTGCACGGCCGGTACGCGTCAGCGGCACCATGGCGGGCGTGTGAGTCGGCTGCACGGCCGGTACGCGTCAGCGGCACCGTGGCGTCGTCCACTCCAGACGGGTCCTGATCCGCGGATCCCGTACGTGTTCGAGGGCGGCCAGGGCCGTCTCGCGCGGCGCGCCCTCGGGATCCCCGTCGGCGAGGATCCGCGCCAGCGCCTCGACGGCCCGCGGATCCTGACGGATCGCCAGACCCCGAGCGGCCTCGGCGGCGGCATCAGGGTCCGGATCGCCCAGCCGGGCGGCGAGCGCCTCGCGCACGACGGGCGTGTCCACGGGAAGCTCGGCGAGCGCGAGGGTCGCCCAGTCCCTGACCCGGGGATCGTGGTCCCGGCTCAACCCGACCAGGACCGCCACGGCCTCCCCGTCCCCCGGAGGCACCAGCCCGGTCAGCGACGCGGCCACCTGCCGCCGCACCTCGGCCTCGGGATGCCCGGCGAACCGCAGCAACTCGGGCACCACCCGCGGGTCTCCGCACTCCCCGAGCGCGAAGACGACGGCGAGCACGAGCTCACGCTCGGCGCCTGGCGTCGCGGGGCGCGGCGGGACGCCGGGCCCACCGGGGGGCGCGGCGCCCTGGCGCCGCGGGCCGCCCGCCGGGAACGGCCCGCCCATCGGCTCCTCCGTGCGGTGCCCGTGCGAGGCGGGTTCGTCTGTGACGGGAGACGGGGTGCCGTGCCCGGGCGGGTTCGCCGAGGGCAGGCCGCCGCCGGGGCGGGGGCCGTCCGCTGCGGGCCTGCCCGGGGCTTCGTGCGGTCGGGGGCTGCTCGATGCCGGTTCGCCCTCAGCCGTCCCTGCGCGCGGGCCGCCACCGGCAGGCCCGCCCGAAGCCGCGCCCAGCCCCGGGCCGTCGGCCGCATGGCCTCCCGCGCCCCCTTCCGGCCGAGGGTCGTTCGCGGTGTGCCCATCGGCGGCGGCCGAAGCCGCGCCCAGCCCCGGGCCGCCCGCCGCATGGCCACCCGCACTCACCTCCGGCCGAAGGTCGTCCCCCGGGGGCACGGCCACCGTCTCGGACACCTCCCGGGCCAGGCGGCGCAGGACCGGGACCGCGCTCGGGCGGAGGGTCGGCGGCAGGGCGGCGAGGACGCGGGTGCCCAGGGCGCGGCGGAGGGGATCAGGGCTCGCACACCAGGCGGTGGCGGTGGTGAGGGCCGTCTCGTCGGCGCGGTCGGCGAGGGCGGTGACCGCCGTCAGCCAGTCGTCCCGGTCGGACGCGCCGCAGCGCAGCGCGCGGTCGGCCAGTTCCTCAGGTGGGACGCGGATTCCGAGGGCCGCCTCCAGGAGGGTGGCGATGGCGGCGTGGCTCGTCTGGCGTTCGTCGCCGCGGCTCGGCGCGCCGTCCTCGCGCAGCAGCTCGACGACCACGGTCACGCCGCCGTCCTCCGGCACCCGCCGCACCACCGCCTCGTACGTGTCCCCGGCGCCGCCGCTCTCCACGAGCCCGCGCCGCAGCACCGCCGCCATGTCGGCGCCGATCCACCGCCGGGCCTCGGCCAGTGCCTCCTGGAGGACGGCGCGGTCGCGGCCGGCACCGTGGTCGAGCAGGGCGCGGACGGCGGAGGCGGAGCCGCGGCGCGCGGCTGCGGTCAGCGGGGCGAGCCCGTCGGGGCCCGGCCGGTCGGGATCGGCGCCCGCCTCCAGGAGCGCCCGCACCACCTCGGTGTGCCCGAGCCGCACCGCCCAGGCCAGGGCGGTGAACCCGTACGCCTCCTCCTGGTCCGGCTCCGCGCCCGCCGCGAGCAGCGCCCGCACGACCTCGGCGTGGCCGCCGCACGCCGCCCCGCACAGCGGCAGGTCCCCGTCGTCCTCGCCGCTCGCGCGCCCCGGATCGGCCCCGGCGGCCAGCAGCACCCGCACCGCGACGGGACGGTTCGCGACGGCCGCGCGGTACAGCGGGGTCTCCCCGTGCTCCCGGGCCTCCGGATCGGCCCCCTCCCGCAGGGCCCGGACCAGCCCGTCGTCGTCCCCGTCCACGAGCGCGTCGAACACCTTGCTCATGCGCCGAGCCTCACCCGAACGGCACGAATGGCGCAAATGCATTCCACGGCGCGTCGTTACGGTGCGCACTCCAGGACCGTCCGGCACACCCCGCACCGCGCCTTCACCCGCCGCCCCGGCGCCGGCCCCTTCCCCGGCGCCCGCCCCATCCGCAGCCGTTGCCCGCACACCGGGCAGGGGAAGACGCCGTCCGCCGTGCCCCGGGCGCGCCGCCGCGCGGCCCAGCCGGCGCCGGCGAGCGGCGGACGCCGCCAGTCGCGGGCGGCCTCCTCCCGGCCGCGCACCCACGCCTCGTACGCCACCGCGCTGGTGAACCACGGCGAGGGGTCCTCGCCGAACGCCTCGGCCCGCTTGGCCAGCACGTAGCCGAACTCCTCCGGCGTCAGATAGCCGAGCTTCTGCCCGGACACGCCGTCCTGCCGGAAGGCGTCCAGGAGCAGCCAGCCCGCGCCGAGGTACGTGGTGACGACGTCCGTCAGGATCTCGTTCTCGGCGGTCGTGGGGAAGGCGAGCCCCAGGCGGTGCAGCAGCACATGGGTGACCTCGTGGGCGAGGGCGGCGCCGATGTCGCGGCGGTGGGTGCGGAAGCGGTCGTTCAGCTCGACGCAGTACTCCGGACCCGCCGTCAGCTCCACGCTCGCCGCGTGCTCCATGGCGCGAAAGCCCACGACCACCCGGGCGTCGGGAAGCCGCAGATGGCGGACGAGGGCGCGGGCGGCGCGCTGGGCACCGAGGCGCGGGCCGTCGTCGCTGTCGTCCACGGCCGCGTCCAGGGCCGCGTCCACGGCCACGTCCGCGGCCGGAACGCTGGTGTCGTAGCGGCGTACGCCATCGGGGGACAGGCGCCGGTAGAGCGCGGCGATCGAGGCGCGAACCGTGTCGAGGTGCGGGAAACCGCGGACGACCCGGAAGACTTCATCGCTGTGCGCCATACCGGACCACCCCCCGTACGACAGGGTACGGGTGCCGTCCCGCGTCCCCCGTCTGGCCGAAAAGGCCTCCTTGTGACCCCCGTTGGGCGCTCCCCATAATCCGGACCAAGTCTTGACGGGCGCATGCCATCAAGGTCAACCCCCCATGAAAGAAGGCCGTCTCGTATGAAGAAGAACAGACTGGTTCGCGCACTGCAGAAACTCGCCGCGGCCGGCGCGGTCGTCCTCGCCGCCGTCAGCCTCCAGCCCACCACCACCGCCTCGGCCGCCCCCGCGCCGGTCGTCGGCGGCACCCGCGCCGCCCAGGGCGAGTTCCCCTGGATGGTCAGGCTCTCCATGGGCTGCGGCGGCTCCCTGATCACCCCTCAGATCGTCCTCACCGCGGCGCACTGCGTGAGCGGCTCCGGCAACAACACCAGCATCACCGCCACCGCCGGAGTCGTGGACCTCCAGTCCAGCAGCGCCATCAAGGTCCGGTCGACCAAGGTCTACCAGGCCCCCGGCTACAACGGGCAGGGCAAGGACTGGGCCCTCGTCAAGCTCGCCTCGCCCATCACCAGCCTGCCCAACCTGAAGATCGCCGAGACCACCGCGTACAACAGCGGCACCTTCTCCGTCGCCGGCTGGGGCGCCACCCGCGAGGGCGGCTCGCAGCAGCGGTACCTGCGCAAGGCGACCGTCCCGTTCGTCTCCGACGCCGACTGCCAGTCCGCCTACGGCAGCTCCCTCGTCCCCGGCGAGGAGATCTGCGCCGGCTACAACCAGGGCGGCGTCGACACCTGCCAGGGCGACTCCGGCGGCCCCATGTTCCGCAAGGACAACGCCGGCGCCTGGATCCAGGTCGGCATCGTGAGCTGGGGCGAGGGCTGCGCCCGCCCGGGCTACCCCGGCGTCTACACCGAGGTCTCGACCTTCGCCGCCGCGATCAAGTCGGCCGCGGCGACGCTCTGACCGCGAGAGCGGTACCAGGTGCCCGGGGCCGGCCGGCCCCGGGCACCTCGCCGCTCACGCCAGTTCCATCGCGTCCCCCGCCCCGCCCTCCAGCTCAAGCACCCACACCTCGTTCGCGCCCTCCCGCAGCACCGGGCCCGGCACGAACAGCGACTCCTGTGGGCCCGTGCTCCAGTAGCGCCCCAGGCAGAAGCCGTTGACCCACACGAAGCCGCGGGTCCAGCCCGGCAGGCGCAGCGCCGCGTCACCGGGGGAGGGGACCGCCACCGTGCCCCGGTAGAGCCCCGGCCCCGCGTCGCCGGACACGGGACCGCACGGCACCTTCGCCACCGCCTCCGCCTCGAACGCGTCCAGCCGCAGGCCCCGCGCCCGTACGCCGTGCAGATACTGCCGCTCGTGCCGCACCCCGCCCGTGACGCCCTTCGCCTCGGCCAGCCGCGGCCCGTAGTTGACCCGGCCCAGCGACTCCACCCACAGCTCCACCACCGCCGGCCCGGCCACCGGCTCCGCCAGCTCCGCCTCCTCCGTGTCGAGGACCCCGGCCAGGACCCCGTCCACGTACACCGTCGCCCGGTCCCGCAGCCCCGACACCGCCAGCGGGTACGGCTGCCGCGGCCCCGGCACCTCCATCCGGTAGCGGACCAGGCCCCGGTCCACGCCCAGCTCCTCGAAGGTCGGCGGCAGCGGCGCACTCCGCTCCTCGTCGCCGAGCACCTCGAGGACCTCAGCGAGCGGCGCCCAGCCGTCCACCGCGCCCGCCGCCGGCGCCCCGATCCGCGCCGGCGGCTCCGGAACCTCCGGCAGCGGCCCCTCCGCGTACGCGGCGAGCACCTCGCGGAAGAGCCAGAACTTCTCCGTCGGCAGCCCCGCCTCGTCGACCGGCGCGTCATAGTCGTACGAGGTCACCGTCGGCCGCAGCGCGCCCCCGTGCAGCCGCCCCGCCCGGTTCGCCCCCGCCCACCCGGCGAAGTTCGTCCCGCCGTGCGCCATGTACACGTTGACCGACGCCCCGCACTCCAGGATCTCCCGCAGCGCCGCCGCCGCGTCCGCCGCGTCCCGCCCCACGTGCTCCCGCCCCCAGTGGTCGAACCAGCCGCACCAGAACTCCATGCACATCAGCGGCCCCGTCGGCCGGTGCCGGCGCAGCACGCCGAACGCCTCGCGCGCCCCCGACCCGAAGTTCGCCGTCGCGAGCACCCCCGGCACCGAACCGCCCGTCAGCATGTGGTCCTCCGGGCCGTCCGAGGTGAACAGCGGCACCTCCACCCCGCACGCCACCAGCAGGTCCGCCATGCGCCGCAGATACCCCGCGTCCGTGCCGTAACTGCCGTACTCGTTCTCCACCTGCACCATCACCACCGGGCCGCCCCGCCCGATCTGCCGCTCCACCACCTGCGGAAGCAGCCGGCGGAACCAGCGCTCCACGTGCCCCAGGTACTCCTCGTCCTCCGTCCGCACCCGCCGCCCGAGCCGCCCCGTCAGCCAGTGCGGAAGCCCGCCGTTCTCCCACTCGGCGCAGATGTACGGTCCCGGCCGCACGATCGCCCACATCCCGGCCCGCGCCACCGCGTCCAGGAACCGGCCGAGCGCCCCCACGTCCCCGTACCGGCCCGGCTCCGGCTCGTACAGGTTCCACGGCACGTACGTCTCGACACAGTTGAGGCCCATCGCCCGCAGCATCCCGAGCCGGTGGTCCCACTGCTCCTCGTGCACCCGGAAGTAGTGCAGCGCCCCCGACAGCAGCCGCACCGGCCTGCCGTCGAGAAGAAAGTCCTCGTCACCCACCACGAATTGGCTGAACTCGCTCATGCGCCTCACCCTCACCTCTGGCGGCGGACCGGTCCATGGACAAAGATCGTGGCGGTTTGGACGTTCAGTACGAGTCAGATCGAGGTCGGGGAGGCGGTCGCGCCGTGTATCACACCTGGATGCGCTACTTCACGCCCGGGCCCGTCCACCACCGCCTGGGCCTGGTCTGCCTCGGCGTCGGACTCCAGCACGGCGCCCTGCCCACCGTCGGCCCGCGCACCCTCGACCACCACGTCGCCGTCGTCGTCAGCTCCGGCGGCGGCTGGTACCGGGGACCCGACGGCCGCCGCACCACCGTCACCGCGCCCGCCCTGATCTGGCTCACCCCCGGCGTACCGCACCACTACTCCGCCGACCCCGGCACCGGCTGGGACGAGTCCTTCGTCGACTTCTCCGGACCCGCCACCGCCACCTACACCGAACTCGGCTACATCGAACCCGACCGGCCCGTCGTCCCCCTCTCCGACGCGGCCCCCGCCCGCGCCGCCATCGCCCGCATCGCCCGCGCCGCCCGCCCCGGCAACCCCCTCCTGGAGGTCGAGACCGGCGCCGCCGTCCACGAACTCCTCGTCGCCCTGCGCCGGGCCCGCGCCGACACCAACGCCGACGGCGACCCCGTCCTCGCCGCCCTGGCCCGCGACGCCTTCAGCCGGCTGACCGTCGCCGAACACGCCGCCCGGCACGGCATGACCGCCGCCGAACTGCGCACCGCCGTCCGCCGCGCGGCCGGCTGCAGCCCCAAGGACTACCTCCTGACCGTCCGCCTCGGCCGCGCCAAGGAACTCCTCGCCGGCACCGACCTGCCGGTCGCCGCCGTCGCCCGCCGCGTCGGCTACGACGACCCCGCCTACTTCTCCCGGCTCTTCACCCGCCGGGTCGGCACCGCCCCCATCCGCTTCCGCGAACAGCAGGGCAGGAGCGTGCCGGGCGGCTGGAGCCACACCGTTCCGGATCCCGAACACCCGCCGACGATCGTCACCGGATCCGGATAGGCTCGCTGGTCATGAGCGAGATCGACGAGTCCGTACGGGCCGAGCTGACCCGACTGCGCGAGAGCATCGACAACATCGACGCGGCGGTGGTCCACATGCTCGCCGAGCGCTTCAAGTGCACCCAGCAGGTCGGCGTCCTCAAGGCCAAGCACCACCTGCCGCCCGCCGACCCGGCCCGCGAGGCCCGCCAGATCGCCCGGCTGCGGGAACTCGCGGAGAGCGCGAGACTGGACCCGGCGTTCGCGGAGAAGCTGCTGAACTTCATCATCGCGGAGGTCATCCGCCACCACGAGACGATCGCCGACGGAACGGTCCCGGACGCGGCGGCCTCGGACGGAACGGTCGCGGACGGAACGGTCGCCGAGGCGGCAGCCGGGACGGAGGCGACGGTCGGGACGGACGCGGCGGTCGCGGACACAGCGCTGACGGACGGAGCACGCTGATGGCCCGCGTCACCGTCTTCACCCTCGGGGGGACGATCTCCGCGCGGGGCGGTGACGCGGCCCGCATGACCGGCACGGAGGTGCTCGCCGGACTCGGCGTCGCCCCCGCGCCCACCGGCGCCCCCGCCGCTCCCTCCGGCCTGGACGTCGAGCTCCGCGACTTCCGCCGCGTCCCCAGCTCCTCCCTCTCCTTCGAGGACCTCACCGCCCTCGCCGCCGAGGTCACCGAAACGGTCGCCGCCGGCTCCGGCGTGGTCGTCGTCCAGGGCACCGACACCCTGGAGGAGACCGCCTTCCTCCTCGACCTGCTGTGCACCACCGAGCAGCCAATCGTCGTCACCGGCGCCATGCGCCGCCCCGACCTGCCCGGCGCCGACGGCCCCGCCAACCTGGCCGCCGCCCTCGCCGTCGCCGCCGACCCCGGCTGCCGGAACCTCGGCGTCCTGGTCGTCCTCGCCGACGAGATCCACGCCGCCCGCTTCGCCCGGAAGTCCCACACCACCTCCGTGGCCACCTTCACCTCACCCGGAGCCGGCCCCCTCGGCGCCGTCGTCGAGGGCCGGCCGCGCATCCTGCTCCGCCCGGCCGTCCCCACCCGGCTCTGCCCGCTCCACTTCGACCCCTCCCTCCGGGTCGCCCTGCTCACCCTCTCCGTCGGCGACCGCGGCGAACTCCTGGAGACCGTCGCCGAGCGGTACGACGGCCTGGTCGTCGCCGCCTTCGGCGCCGGACACGCGCCCGCCTGGCTCGTCGACCCGCTCGCCGCCCTCACCACGCGCATGCCCGTCGTCCTCGCCTCCCGCACGGGCGCCGGCGCCACCCTCTCCCACACCTACCGCGGCCCCGGCTCCGAGTCCGACCTGCTGCACCGCGGCCTGATCCCGGCCGGACCCCTCCCGCCCGCCAAGGCCCGGCTGCTGCTGCACGCCCTGCTCTCCAGCGGCGCCCGGGGCCCCGCCGGCTACGACCGCCCCCGCATCACCGCCGCCTTCGCGCACCTGGACGGTACGGGCCGGGCCTGAGCCGCCTGCCGCACCGGGCCTGAGCCTCGCGCCGAGCATGAGCCCCCTGCGGCCGCGCCCCTGGCGGAGCCGTATCGCTTCCCGCGTAATCCCGCACCCCCCTCCCGGGGCCGCAGGGCATCGGGCAGCATGGGCCCATGTCCGTACTGACGCGCGACGAAGCGCAGACCCGTGCCCAGCTCCTCGACGTCCACCACTACACCGTGGGCCTCGACCTCACCACCGGCGACGAGACCTTCGAGTCCACCAGTCTCATCCGCTTCACCGCCCGCGCCGCCGGGGACACCTTCGTCGAGCTCAAGCCGGAAACCCTCCACTCCGCCGTCCTCGACGGAGAGCCGCTCGACACCACGGCCCTGCACGACAACCGGCTCCCGCTCACCCTCACCGAGGGCGAGCACACCCTCCGCGTCAGCACCACCATGCGCTACTCGCGCACCGGCGAGGGCATGCACCGCTTCACCGACCCCACCGACGGCGAGACGTACGTCTACACCCAGCTGTTCATGGAGGACGTCCAGCGCGTCTTCGCCGCCTTCGACCAGCCCGACCTCAAGGCCGTCTTCGAGGTCTCCGTCACCGCACCCGACGGCTGGACCGTCCTCGCCAACGGCATCACCGAACAGCAGCCCGACGGCCGCTGGAAGGCCGCCCCCACCCCCCTGCTCTCCACCTACTTCGTCTGCGTCGCCGCCGGACCCTGGCACTCCGTCCGCACCGAACACGCCGGCCTGCCCTTCGGCATCCACTGCCGCCGCTCCCTCGCCCCCCACCTCGACGCCGACGCCGACGAGATCCTCGACGTCACCAAGGCCTGCTACGACCGCTACCACGAGAAGTTCGACGAGCCGTACCCCTTCGACTCGTACGACCAGGCCTTCGTCCCCGAGTTCAACGCGGGCGCCATGGAGAACCCCGGACTCGTCACCTTCCGCGACGAGTTCGTCTTCCGCTCCGCCGTCACCGACACCGAGCGGATGACCCGCGCCATGGTCATCGCCCACGAGATGGCCCACATGTGGTTCGGCGACCTCGTCACCCTGCGCTGGTGGGACGACATCTGGCTCAACGAGTCCTTCGCCGAGTACATGGGCTTCCAGACGGTCAACGAGGCCTGCGCCGACCGCTTCGCCGACACCTGGATCGACTTCGGCGTCACCCGCAAGTCCTGGGGCTACGAGGCCGACCAGCGGCCCTCCACCCACCCCGTCGCACCCGACCCGGACGCCGTCCCCGACACCGCGTCCGCGCTCCTCAACTTCGACGGCATCTCCTACGCCAAGGGCGCCTCCGCACTGCGCCAGCTCGTCGCCTGGATGGGGGAGGACGACTTCCTCGCCGGCATCAACATCCACTTCAAGCGCCACAAGTTCGGCAACGCCACCCTCGCCGACTTCATCGACAACCTGGCCGCCGCGACCGACCGCGACGTCCACGGCTGGGCCGAGCAGTGGCTGCGCACCACCGGCGTCGACACCCTCACCCCGCGCCTGGAGGGCGAGGGCAAGCAGTGGCGGCTCACCGTGGACCGCGACGGCAGCAGGCCGCACCGGATCCGCGTCGGCGTCTACGACCGCGACGCGGCCGGCGAGCTGGTGCCGCGCGAGCGCGTCTGGGCCGACGTGCCGCAGGAGGCGCCGATCGTGCTCGACGGCCCGCGCCCGGCGCTCGTCGTCCTCAACGAGGACGACCTCACCTACGCGAAGATGCGCTTCGACGAGGTGTCGGAGGAGGCCGCGCTGCGCTCCCTCTCCCGCATCCCGGACGCCCTCACCCGCGCGGTCGTCTGGAACGCGCTGCGCGACATGGTCCGCGACGGCGAACTGGAACCCGCCGCCTACCTGGAGACCGCCCTCGCGCACCTCGGCGAGGAGACCGAACTCGCCGTCGTCCAGGGCGTGCTGTCCTTCGCCCGGACCCAGATCGCCGACCGTTACGTGCCCGAGGCCGACCGCCCCGCCGCCCTCGCCACCCTCACCGCCCTCACCCGCGACCTGCTGCGCCGCACCGAGGACGGCGACTCGCCGGGCCTGCGCCTCACGGCCGTCCGCACCTTCATCGACAGCGCCACCACCCCCGCCAAGATCGCCTCCTGGCTGGAGGACGGCACCGTCCACGGCGGACCCGAGCTCGACCCGGAGCTCCGCTGGCGCATCCTCGCCCGCCTCGCCGTCCTCGGCGCCACCGACGAGGCCGCCATCGCCGCCGAACTCGACCGCGACCCCAGCGCCACCGGCCAGGAGGGCGCCGCCCGCTGCCGGGCCGCCCTGCCCACCCCGGAGGCGAAGAAGGCCGCCTGGTCGGCCATGTTCGACTCCGACGACCTGTCCAACTACCTGTTCACGGCCACCGCCCAGGGCTTCTGGCAGCCCGAGCAGTCCGACCTCACCCACCCCTACGTCGCCCGCTTCTACCCGGCCGCCACCGCCCTCGCCGACCGCCGCGGCCCCGCCATCGCCGAGGCGGCGGGCCGCTGGGCCTTCCCCTCCTACGCGATCGACCCCGACTCCCTGGCCCTCGGCGACCACCACCTCACCCACGACGCGATGCTCCCGGCCCTCCACCGCAAGCTCGTCGACCAACTGGACGACCTGCGCAGGGCCCTGCGGGTACGGGGGTAACGGGCCCGGGGCCCGGGGGAGGGGGCCGCCCCGGGACCGGGGCCCCGGGTCGGGCGTCGGGCCCGGGACCTAGGGTCGGGCGTCGGGCCCGGGCCCTGCCTGTGGCCCGGCCGTGGCCCGGCCGGGCGGCCCGGGGACCTGGGTCCCGTACAGGGCCGTGACCCTGGCCCGGGACCGGCGCCCGGCCCGGGGACCTGGGCCCCGCACAGGGCCGTGGCCCTGGCCCGGGACCGGCGCCCCGACCCAGACCCGGCGCCCGGCCCCGGCCCGGCCCCTGGACCCGGCCCCGGCACTCCGCCGGTCCGGCCTGCCGGGCCTGTCCCCGGTCCCGGGCTCGGCCACCCCACCACCCCACCCCACCCCTCCGTCCAGCCCACCCCACCCCCCTGTCCCCCGTTCGGGTCACACCCCCGCACTCCTCGGACACACCGCCCACAACCCCGGCACCCTGTCGTCCATGCGTGCCGCACCCCTCGCCGGAGGCGTATCCGGGCCCGACGTACTCCGGTCTCTGCTGGACACCGTCCTCGACGCACTCCGCGCCGGCGCCGAGCACCGCGGCGCCCCGCTCCCCGCCGGCGGGCCGGCGGCCGTCACCGGGCAGGTGCGCGGCCTCCGCCCCGCGCTGCCCGAGCAGGGCACCGGCGCCGACGAGGCACTGCGGAGCGTCGTGCACGCGCTCGCCGCCGGCGCCGCCGACCCCGCCCACCCCCTGTGCGCGGCGCACCTCCACACCCCGCCGCTCGCCCTCGCCGTCGCCGCCGACCTCGCCGCGTCCGCGCTCAACCCCTCGATGGACTCCTGGGACCAGGCCCCCGCCGCCTCCGCGCTCGAAGCCCTCGTCACCGCCGCCCTCGCCGCCGAGGTCTTCCCCACCGCACCCCGCCCCGACGCCCTCGTCACCACCGGCGGCACCGAGTCCAACCAGCTCGCCCTCCTCCTCGCCCGGGAACGGCACGGCACCGTCCACGCCGTCGTCGGCGCCAACGCCCACCACTCCTTCCACCGCGCCGCCTGGCTCCTCGGCCTGCCCCGGCCCGTCACCGTCCCCGCCCCCAACGGCACCATCGACCCGGTCGCCCTCGACGAGGCCCTCACCGACCTCCCCGGCCCCCTCCTCGTCGCCGCCACCGCCGGCACCACCGACGCCGGACTCATCGACCCGCTCCCCGAGATCGCCGACCTGTGCGCCACGCACGGCGCCGACCTGCACGTGGACGCCGCCTACGGCGGCCCCGTCCTGTTCAGCGCCCCCCACCGCCCCCTCCTCACGGGCCTCGACCGAGCCCGTACCGTCACCGTCGACCTCCACAAACTCGGCTGGCAGCCCGCCGCCGCCGGACTCCTCGCCGTACAGGACGCCACCGACCTCGCCCCACTCGGCCACACCGCCGACTACCTCAACGCCGACGACGACACCGACGCCGGACTCCCCGACCTCCTCGGCCGCTCCCTGCGCACCACCCGCCGCCCCGACGTCGTCAAGACCGCCGTCACCCTGCGCGCCCTCGGCCGCACCGGCCTCGGCGCACTCGTCGACGCCTGCATGGCCCGCGCCCGCGACCTGGCCGACCTCGTCGAGAAGACCCCCGCCCTGGAGCTGTACGCCCGCCCCACCCTGACGACCGTCCTCTTCCGGCCGCACGGCGCCCCCGACACCACCGTCGCCAAGACCCGCCGCACCCTCCTCACCGAAGGCCGCGCCGTCCTCGGCCGCGCCACCGCCGACGGCCGGCTGTGGCTCAAGGCCACCCTGCTCAACCCCCACGCCACCCCCGGCGACCTCGAAGAGATCATCACCCTCGTGGAAGGCAGCACCCCCCGATGACCGGCAGCACCGGCGGCACCGCCAGCACCCCCCAGCACGACACCGACCGCCCCTACGACCTCGTGGGCGTCGGCATCGGCCCCTTCAACCTCTCCCTCGCCGCCCTCGCCCACGGCGTCCCCGGCGGCCTCGCGACCGCCTTCTACGAACAGAGCCCCGCCTTCCACTGGCATCCCGGACTCCTCATCGACGGCGCCACCCTCCAGGTCCCCTTCCTCGCCGACCTCGTGACCCTCGCCGACCCCGCGAACCCCTGGACCTTCCTCAACTACCTCAAGAGCCGCGACCGGCTCTTCCCCTTCTACTTCGCCGAGAAGTTCCACATCCAACGCGCCGAATACGACGCCTACTGCCGCTGGGTCAGCGGCCTCGTCCCCGGCCTCCACTTCGGCCACCAGGTCGACTCCGTCCGCTGGAACCCCGAACGCCGCCTCTTCGAAGTCGACTTCACCCAGCTCGACACCGACGGCGAAGCCGCGGCCCTGGGCCGCTCCTACGCCCGCAACGTCGTCCTCGGCGTCGGCACCGAACCGTACGTCCCCGAACCCCTCAGACCCCTCGCCGACGCCCCCGGCGTCCCCGTCATCCACTCCGCCGACTACCTCACCCACCGCGACCGACTGCTCGCCGCCGGACACGTCACCGTCATCGGCTCCGGCCAGTCCGGCGCCGAAGTCTTCCTCGACCTCCTCCGCGCCCGCCCCGCCGGAGCCGAGAAACTCCACTGGCTCGCCCGCACCGAGGCCTTCGCACCCATGGAGTACTCCAAACTGGGCCTGGAGCACTTCACCCCCGACTACACCCGCTACTTCCACGCCCTGCCCGAACACGTCCGCGGCGAACTCGTCCCCCGCCAATGGCAGCTGCACAAGGGCATCGACGCCGACACCATCGCCGCCATCCACGACGAGCTCTACCGCCGCACCCTCCACGGCGGCTGGCCCGACGCCGTCCTCACCCCCGGCGTCCGCGTCCGCACCGCGGGACGCGTCGCCACCACCCAGGTCGAACTCCACCTCGAACACATCCAGCAGAACACCCGCTCCCGCCTCACCACCGACGCCGTCGTCCTCGCCACCGGCTACCGCGAACGCCCCGTCGACCGCATGCTCGCCGGACTCGACCCGTACCTCCGCCACGACTCCGCCGGCCGCGCCAGGATCGACGCCCACTACCGACTCGTCCTCGACGACTCCGTCACCGGCTCCGTCTACGTCCAGAACGCCGAGAAGCACACCCACGGCGTCGGCGCCCCCGACCTCGGCCTCGCCGCCTGGCGCAGCGCCGTCATCCTCAACTCCCTCACCGGCAAGGAGCCCTACCCGCTGCCCCGCCGCACCGCCTTCACCACCTTCGGCCTGGACGCGCGAGAGGCGCCGGGCATTCCGGCCCAGGGCCAGGCCCAGGACCGGAAGCTGACGCCTCTCACTCAGAACATCTGACCGACGAGAACGCCGACCGACTAGAACACCGGCACGCCGTCCCGCGTCAGCCTCCAGCCCACCGACGCGAAGACGGCCGGATCCACCGTGCCCTTCGCCTTCACCCACTGGATGATGGTGTTGCGGATCTCCTCCGAGTTCGCCCACAGCTGCTCGGCCCCCGCGACGTGCGGGAACGCGCCGCCGCCGCTCGCCCGGTAGTTGTTCACCGCGAGCACGAACCGCGCCGCCGGATCCAGCGGCCTGCCCTCGAACGACAGGTTCACGATCCGCTGACCCACCGGCCTGGCGATGTCGATGTCGTACGTCAGACCGGACACCGCGTCGTAGTTGTAGTCCGGAGTGCCCTCCGCGTTCGTCAGCTTCGCGGTGTCGACCGGCGCGCCCGCCGGCGTTCGGACGTAGTACTTCGCCGAGTACTCCAGGTAGTCCTTCAGCTGCGCGCCCGTCAGCAGACGCGCCTCCAGCGTGTTCTCGAACGGGTAGAGCGCGGCCGCGTCCCGGATCGTGACCTGCCCCGCCGGAATACGAGCCGTACGCGAGAAGCACGACGCCTGCGACAGCACCGGCAGGTCCGCGTAGGCCCCGCCGGCCAGCGCCGCCTTCACCGTCTCCGCCTGCACCACGTTGATCAGGTCGATGATCGGCTCGTCCTTCCACGGCGCGTCCGCCGTGGTCATGGCCGCGGTGGACGTGCCGATCACCTGGTTGACGTACGCGACGACCTTCTTGTGCTCGTCCGCCAGCAGCCCCGTGATCTCCGGATCCTCCGGCACCGTGTTCGAGTTCAGCACACGGGCACCGACCTTCTCGACGACCCAGCGCCCCTTCTCCCACACCAGGTCGAAGTCGAAGAGCGTCAGCCGCTGCCCCCACTTCAGCGGCTCGGACAGCACGACGTCCTTGCCCGTCTCCTTGTTGGTCACCCGGTACTCCGGGATCTCGGTGTGGGCGTGCCCCACGAGAATCGCGTCGATCCCCGGCACCTGCTCCGCGACCAGACCCGCCGCGTTCTCGACGTACGGCAGCTGGTCACCGTACGAGGACGTGCCGCTGGAACCCGAATGCGCCGACACGATCACCACGTCGGCACCCATGGAACGCAGCTTCGGCACCCACTTCGCCGCCTGCTCCTCCAGACCCGGGAACACCATCCTGCCGCTGACGTTCGCCTTGTCCCAGATCGCGATGCCCGGGTTGGTCAGACCGAGCACGGCGACCTTCACGTCACGGCCGTGCGGGGTGCGCATCCGGTGCATGCTGTACGGCGGGAAGGCCGGCCGCAGCGTCTTCGCGTCCAGCGCGTTCGCGCCGAGCAGCGGAAAGTCGCACTGCTCCTGGAACTTCCGCAGCACCGGGATGCCGTAGTTGAACTCGTGGTTGCCGAGCGCGGCCGCGTCGTAGCCGATGGCGTTCATGGCCTGCGCCATGGGATGCACGGGGCCGCCGGCCTCGGTGATCGGGTCGACCTTGGCGTAGTAGTACGACAGCTGCGTGCCCTGGATGGTGTCACCGGCGTCGATGAGGAGCGTGTTGCACTCACCCTTCTCCGCACGCACCTGGTTCACCAGCGTCGAGATCTTGGCGAGACCGACGTCGTTGTGGGCCTTGTCGTCGAACTCCTTGTCGGTGAAGTAGTCCCAGTTGAAGACGTTCCCGTGCAGGTCCGTCGTGCCCATCACGGTGAACGAGTACCGCTTGGCCGGCCGGGGGCGGGCTTCGCCGGCCTCGGCCGGGGCGGCGAGCCCGGCGGTGAGAGCGGCTCCGGCTCCGACGGCGGCGGAGCCCTCCAAGAAGGTCCGGCGGTTCAGCGGCATGTGATGTCTCCCCTTGTGTACAGCGCTGCCATGGCGCACAACGCGCGTAGATTCTGGCTCAGACCACACCGCCGCAACAGCCCTCCAGGGTTACGGAGTGGGAAAGTGTTCGACAGACGCCAAGGGACTCAAGGGACTCAAGGGACTCAACGGGCGTCAAGGGACGTTGACGGACGTCGACAGACATCGACGCGCGAATGCGGAGGAGCCGGCCATGACCACACCACACCACCCCACCCCCGACACGCCCCACGTCACCGTCCGCGGCGAAGCCCACCTCGACGTCGAACCCGAACTCGCCCGCATCGGCGTGACCGTACGCGCCAGAGGCACCGACCGCTCCGACGTCCTCGCCGCCCTGACGGCCCGCAATGCCGAGGCCATCACCCTGCTCACGTCGTACGGAGAAGCCGTCACCGCCCTGGAGACCGGCGCCCTCTCCGTCACCCCCGAACCCGCCCGCCACGGCCGCGGCGAACGCGTACGCGGCTACCAGGGCTGGGTCCACCTCACCGCCGAACTCACCGACGTCACCGCCCTCGGCGAACTCGTCACCCGCCTCGCCGACCTCGAATGGACCCGCGTCGACGGCCCCTGGTGGTCCCTGCGCCCCGACTCCCCGGCCCACGCCCAAGCGCGCCGCCAGGCCGTACGCGAAGCCGTGCGCCGGGCACGCGAATACGCCGAGGCCCTCGACTCGTCCCTGGTGGCCCTCCTCGAACTCTCCGACACCGGACTCGGCCCCGGCCTGCCCACCCCCATGGGCGGCGGCATGCGCATGGCCTTCGCCGCCGAGACCGCCGAAACACCCGCCCCGCTCGACCTGGAACCGCAGCGGCAGACCGTCACCGCCGAGGTCACCGCACGCTTCGTCATGAGCCCGCCCGCACTGTGAGACAGCCCCGCCCCGGCCCCGTAAACCGCTCATCAGAGCAAGTCACCGCACAGATTCAAGACTTGTCAACAACCTTTCACGCGAAGGTTGTTGAGTCGTCATGCCGAGCCCCTTCGCTACCCACCGGTAAGCCCTAGGCTCGCCTCATGCGCCGAGCAAAAATCGTCTGCACCCTTGGGCCCTCCACCGGAACATACGACCAGATCAAGGCATTGGTCGAAGCCGGAATGGACGTCGCCCGCCTCAACCTCAGCCACGGCGACTACGCCGACCACGAGGAGCGCTACCGGCACGTCCGCAAGGCCGCCGACGAAACCGGCCGCAGCGTCGGCATCCTCGCCGACCTTCAAGGCCCGAAGATCCGCCTCGGCCGATTCCGCGAAGGACCCGTACTCCTTGAACGCGGGGACGACTTCACCATCACCGTCGAACCCACCGAAGGCGACCAGCACCACTGCGGCACCACCTACCCCGGCCTCGCCGGCGACGTCACCCCCCGCGAACGCATCCTCGTCGACGACGGCCGCGTCACCCTCGAAGTCACCTCCGTCGACGGCCCCCGCGTCCACACCCGCGTCCTCGAAGGCGGCATCGTCTCCGACAACAAGGGCCTCAACCTCCCCGGCGTCGCCGTCTCCGTCCCCGCCCTCTCCGACAAGGACGTCGACGACCTCCGCTGGGCCCTGCGCACCGGCGTCGACGTCATCGCCCTCTCCTTCGTCCGCAGCGGCCGCGACATCGACGACGTCCACCGCATCATGGACGAGGAGGACCGACGCGTCCCCGTCATCGCCAAGATCGAAAAACCACAGGCCGTCGACAACATCGACGACATCGTCGCCGCCTTCGACGGCATCATGGTCGCCCGCGGCGACCTCGGCGTCGAAATGCCCCTGGAACAGGTCCCCATCGTCCAGAAGCGGGCCGTCAAACTCGCCAAGCGCAACGCCAAGCCGGTCATCGTCGCCACCCAGATGCTCGACTCGATGATCGACAACTCCCGCCCCACCCGCGCCGAAGCCTCCGACGTCGCCAACGCCGTCATCGACGGCACCGACGCCGTCATGCTCTCCGGCGAGACCAGCATCGGCAAATACCCCATCGAGACCGTCCGCACCATGAGCCGGATCGTCGAAGCCGCCGAAGAAGACATCCTCGCCAAGGGCCTCCCACCCCTCACCGAACGCAACAAACCCCGCACCCAGGCCGGCGCCGTCGCCCGCGCCGCCGCCGAGATCGGCGACTTCCTCGAAGCCAAGTTCCTCGTCGCCTTCACCCAGTCCGGCGACACCGTCAAACGCCTCTCCCGCTACCGCTCCCCGATCCCCCTCCTCGCCTTCACCCCCGACCCGGCCACCCGCTCCCAGCTCAACCTCACCTGGGGCGTCGAAACCTTCCTCGGCCCCCACGTCGACTCGACCGACGCCATGGTCGCCCAGGTCGACGAGGAACTCCTGCGCATCGGCCGCTGCCGTAAGGGCGACATCGTCGTCATCACCGCCGGCTCACCCCCGGGAGTGGCGGGCTCCACCAACATGGTCCGCGTCCACCACATCGGGGACCCGGTGACGGGCTGAGGGGTCAGTACTTGGGGCCGACATGGGCGTCCATGAGGGCGACGGAGGCTTTGCGGGCGACGGAGATGTTGAGCGGGTCGCCACCTCGGCTGAGCGTCGTCCACTCGACACCCAGCGCGTCGAGGGTGTCCGTGTAGAGCTGCCGGATGTCGTCCGACTTGTTGGTGAAGAAGTACCGGGGATACTCGTACCGCCTGCGCTCGCCGCCGACGAGGCGGGTGGTCCAGTTGGTGATCCGGCACCCGTCGGAGTGGATGAGGCCCCGGATCAAGTCCCAGGGGTGGGCGCTGACGATCTCCTGCTGCCAGCCCTCGAGGACGATGCGTCGCTCGTGCTTCCTGCCGGGGCCATGCTGCGGGAAAAGGCATTTCCAGTGCCGGCCATAGCTGGTGACGGCGACACACCCCTGCTTCCTGAGGACGCAGACGCTTCCTTCGGGACGTACGGCCAGAACCGCCTCCCGGCATGCCTCGATCAACCCCGGCCAGGCATCGGCGCAGGCGATGCGGAGATGGTGCCCGCCCCGGGGGTGGTCGCTGATGCAGCCGTCGCCGAGGTAGAGGCCGAGGAGGTAGGCGTACTGGGCCATGGCGTCAGGCATGCCCGGTGCGGGGCGGCATCTTGGGCAGGGAGAAGCGTGCGCGGCGATATGAGGCAGAGGCTCCAGGCGTATCCGCCAACTGCGGATGGCAGCTCGGGAGATCCCGGTCTGCTTGCTGACCGCATTGAGGCTGCGGCCCTGGGCTACAAGAGACAGCGCCCGTTTGCGCGTCGCCATGTCGTACATGCGGTCGAGCGTGGTTGCTTCATTCCGGCCGCGTGGCCCGATCGGTCATCTTTCACACGCGCTGGTGAAGATCGCCAAGCGTTCCCGCTACCTTGGAATCGAAGGTGCAGTGCCCCGGGTGGGATTCGAACCCACGCTGTATGGTGTTTGAGACCATCGCCTCTTCCGCTGGGCTACCGGGGCTCCTTCGAAACGAAGGTCAGTGGCAACCTGCTGTGTCTCAAACATACAGGACCTAGGTAGGCTCAGGTAGCAGTACCTGCCCCGCAACGAGGAGCCCCCGTGACCGCCCCCGAGTCGCCCCAGCCCGTCGCCGACGACGACGCCGCCACCGCGTCCCACGTCCCGCCGCTGACGACCCGCGTCGTCATCGCCGAGGACGAGGCCCTCATCCGTCTCGACCTCAAAGAGATGCTGGAGGAAGAGGGCTACACCGTCGTCGGCGAGGCCGGCGACGGGGCCACGGCCGTCGAGCTGGCCCGGGAGCACAAGCCGGACCTGGTGATCCTTGACGTGAAGATGCCCGTCCTGGACGGCATCTCGGCGGCCGAGAAGATCGCCGGCGAGTCCATCGCCCCGGTCCTCATGCTCACCGCCTTCTCGCAGCGCGAGCTCGTCGAGCGCGCCCGGGACGCCGGCGCCATGGCGTATCTGGTGAAGCCGTTCAGCAAGAGCGACGTCGTGCCGGCCATCGAGATGGCCGTCTCCCGCTTCGCCGAGCTGCGCGCCCTGGAGAAGGAGGTCGCCGACCTCTCGCAGCGCCTGGAGACCCGCAAGCTGGTCGACCGGGCCAAGTCGATCCTCCAGACGCAGTACGGGCTGACCGAGCCCGCCGCGTTCCGCTGGATCCAGAAGACGTCCATGGACCGCCGCATGTCGATGCAGCAGGTCGCCGAGGCGGTCATCGAGGACGCCGAGGAGAAGAAGGCCGCGAAGGCCAAGGAGCAGTAGTCCGTACGGACGGTTCGAAACGGTACGAAGAAGGCCCGCCCCACGTCACGGTGCTTTCTAGGGGTCGTTGCAACACGTGGTCGTGTTGATCAGGCCGCGAGCAGTTTATGCAGGCGCTCGGCTGGGGTTTCCCAGCCGAGCGTTTTGCGTGGGCGGCCGTTGAGTTCGGCGGCGACGGTGTCCAGGTCGTCGCGGGTGTGGACCCTCAGGTCGGTGCCCTTGGGGAAGTACTGCCGGAGCAGGCCGTTGGTGTTCTCGTTCGATCCGCGCTGCCAGGGGCTGGCCGGGTCGCAGAAGTAGACCGGGATGTCGGTGGCGACGGTGAACTCGCGGTGACGTCCCATCTCGCAGCCCTGGTC